>JBBSPE010000030.1:0-37349 GCA_038259155.1 Gemmatimonadales bacterium | reverse complement strand
GAGGGGCGGCGGGAACGCCGGAGCTCTTGATCAGCCCCGCCGCATCACCGCTCGTACGCGGCCGGACTGGTGCCGTGTCTGAGGCCGTTCACCGACAACCCGAGCCCCGTAGCGCGACCACGCGACGCCTCTCAACCGACCACACGAAACCGACCATACGAAATCGACCACACGAAATCGACCGCACGAAACCGACCCCGGCCGTTGACGGTCGTCGGTGCCAGGTTGCCGGTGACCGGCTGCTGGCCTGAGACACGACGCCGTTCGATCCTCGGCCCCGGACCGCGGTGCGGCGGGGCCGTTCGGAGATCGGGGCTGTGCGTCGGGTTCGGGCACTGCTTTCGGTTTGGGTGGACGGCTGACGGTGGACGGTGGAACAGCGCGTTGGGGCTCGGCTGGACGGCGACGCTGCGCTGGCCGTTACAGCACTCCGCGCGAACTGCTCAGCCGCCGTCGCCGAGGACCTGCGTCGCGGCGGAGGTGGCCTCCGGGAGGGCCGCGAGCACCTCAGCCAGCATCTCGTCGGTCAGGCCGAGCGCCGAGCGCACTTCCGGCGCGATCGGTTCGATGCGCATGGTGCGCGTGTATCCGATGCCTGCTTTTACCGCCAGATGGTCGGCCACCTGTACGATGGCCGGCAGCAGGCGATCGGCCGCTGCAAGCGCCAGGGGCGCGTGGTGGTGTCCGGTGACGAGCGCCAACGACGCCGGAAATCCCCAGCTGCGACTCAGTGCGGCGCCAAGCAGTCCGTGCGTCGTGCCCAGATACTCGAGCTCCAGATCGGTGAAGACTGCGTCCGGTTCGCGCTCGAGGGCCTGCAGCAGGGCGTCCAGTTCGGTGCGGCAGGCCTGCATGGCCACCACAATGCCGATGTCGTGCAGCAGTCCCGCAAGGAGCGCCTCTTCAGCGCCCACGCGACGCGTTTTTTGTGCGAGCATGCGCGCTGCTTCCGCAACGGCGACGGAGTGATGCCAGAGGTCGCGTGCGTCGAAGGAGTCGCTGATGCGACCACCTTTGAACATGCGCGTGAGGCTGGCGGCAATGGCGATGTTGCGAATCGCGGAGAATCCGAGCCGGACGATTGCCGCGCCTGTCGTGTTCACGGTGCCCGGCAGGCCGTAGAAGGCCGAGTTCACCACACGCAGTACGCGGGCGCCGAGCGTCGGGTCGCTGGCGAGCAGCTCGTCCAGCGCATCGCCGGTGGCCGTAGGGTCGTCGGCAAGCCGCATGATGCGCAGCGTGACGGAGGGCAGCGTGGCGAGCTGTCCAAGGCGGCCAACGGCATGCTCGGCAACGCGTGCGGCGCCGGCCGTCGGGTCGATAAGGTGTACGCCGACTTCCATGGTGGTCACGATACCTGCTCCGTGATTTCGGCAAGCGTAGTGGCGCCGAGTGACGGGTCAGCGTCGCTGGCGGTGACGTGGTCGTGCCACGCGGGTCGCGGCGCGCCGAACAGATCGTCGCACAGGGCGCTCGTGCGCAAGCGCTTCAGCAGCTCGTCGGACGGCATGGGCCGAGCGAGCAGGAAGCCCTGGCCGTATCGGCAACCGAGGGCCTGCAGGAGCGCGACCTGCTCGAGATCTTCAATGCCTTCGGCCACGATTTCGAGCCCCAGATTATCCGCCAGCGTCACCACGGCGTGCACCAGCGCGGCGAAGTCGCGACCACGGTGCAGGTTCGCGATGAACTCCCGGTCGATCTTGAGCACGTCAATCGGGAACTCCTGCAGGCAGGACAGTGACGAGTGTCCGGTGCCGAAGTCGTCCATGGCGAGGCGCACGCCTGCATCGCGGAACTGGTAGAGCAGATCGGTCGCACCGGCTCGGTTGGTCATGATCTGCGACTCGGTGACTTCGAGCTGGAGCTGCGGCGGCTTCATGCCGATGCGCGCGAGCGTGGCCAGCGTGCGCGCCACCAGCGTGGGATCGGTGAGCTGCACGCGCGAGAGATTCACGCTGACGTAGGAGGGTGCACCCTCTGCGAGCTCCCGCTGCCAGCGCAGGAAGTCGTCGCACGCGGTCTCCAGCAGCCAATCCCAGAGCGGCAGCACGAGTCGGGTCTCTTCAGCGATGGGAATGAACTCCGTGGGACCGATGCTTCCGAACGTCGGGTGCTCCCACCGGGCGAGCGCCTCCACTCCGATCATCGAGCGATCTTCAAGCGAGATGATCGGCTGATACGCGATGCTGAGCGTCCGCCGCTCGATGGCCTCCCGGAGATCGGTCTCCATCGTGTGGCGCAGCGCGGCACGGTCGCGCATGGAGTGGGAGAACATGACGGCGCATCCCTTGCCGCGACACTTCGCCTCGTACATCGCGATATCGGCGTCGCGCAGTACGTCGTCTGCCGACTCGTACTGGCCGGAGTTGCACGTAATGCCGATGCTGGCCGAGGACCGCACGCTGTGCGGTCCCAGCTCGAACACGGGTGAGAGCGCCCCGAGCAGGCGATCAGCAATGGAGAGGGCCACGTCCGGATCGAGCACGCCGTCCAGCAGCACCACAAACTCATCGCCGCCAAGTCGCGCGACGGTTGTCGAGCCCGGCTCCTGATGCAGCGAGTCAGAGGCGCGCAGTTTCTGCCGCAGGCGATCGGCAATGCTCTGCAGCAGCTGGTCCCCGACATCATGACCCAGGCTGTCGTTGATGAGCTTGAAACGGTCAAAGTCGAGAAACATCAGTGCGAAACCAGACGTCGGCTCGCGCCGCGCGCGGTCGGTCGCGGCCGTCAGGCGGTCAATCAGGTACGCCCGATTGGGCAGGCCCGTGAGGCGGTCACGTTTGGCCGCGTGCACGAGCTCGCTCAACAACTGCTGCCGCTCAATGGCTGACCCCACACGTGCACGCAGCTCCGCCGCAAAGAAGGGTTTGCGGATGTAGTCCTGAGCGCCCGCCGTGAAGCAGGAGGCCAGCACGGAGTGACTGTCGCTGCCGGTGACCATCATCACCGGGATGCGCGAGACGGAGTCGGTGCGCCGAAGCGCCTGCAGGATCTCCAAGCCGCTCATGCCGGGCAGCTCGTAGTCGAGCAGGATCAGGTCAGGCTGCTCACGGACCGCGGTGGTCAGTCCCTCTCGACCGTCCCCGGCCACAAGCACCTTTGTGCCGAGCGGTCTGAGCATCGCCTCCACGAGCGCGTGCACATCCGGATCATCATCCACGAGCAACACCGTGCTCTGGGCGGTTGTCTTGGCCTGCGCATGCGTCATGCGTGTGCTCTTGGCGCGATCACGCGCGTGGTCGGAGTCAGGGCGGCACCGCACTGGATCTCGCGGCATACCTCGAACAGCTCATGCGTCGCTCGCGCGATCGCTTCTTCTGAAGTGTCGGCACCGGTGACCCGGGACTCCAGTGTCCGGGCGCACACGGTGAGCATGGGGAAGCCGTAGCTGGCGCCGGTGCCCTTGAGCTGGTGGGCCAGCCGCTGCGTGGTTGCCCGGTCGCCCGTGCGCGCCGCGTCCGTCAGCTGTGCCATCCGGTCCCCGAGATTGCCCACGAACTGCTGGACCAGCGCCTGCATGTCCGGATCGTCTGCGAGCGTACTGCGGATTCCGGCGCCTGGCGCGTCCATCGTTCCTGGCTGTCCCTCGGTTGGCGCCTGATCATCCAGCGCATCGCCCGATTCGATCAGCGGCCAGTCGGACGTGTCGTCCAGCGAGTACTCATCATCGATGGAACCGAATATCGACTCCGGCTCGCTGGTGACGCGCGCCGAGTGTGCATGGGCGCCGGTGCGGAGCCACTGCGCGCACACCTCCAGCAGGCGGTCGCGGTCGATCGGCTTGCTGATATAGTCGTCACATCCGGCCGCCAGGCACTTGGCCCGGTCTTCAGCCATTGCGTGAGCTGTGAGCGCCACGATGGGTACGGTGAGGCCAGCGGCGCGCACGGTACGGGCCATGGTGTACCCGTCCATCTCCGGCATCTGCATGTCGGAGACGACGAGATCGAATGGCGAGTCGGCCGCGAGCGACGCGCGCAGCAAGTCGTAGGCAATGCGGCCGTTCTCGGCGATGGTCACGCGGGCGCCCGCGCGGGTGAGGTGATGCGAGATCAAGCGCTGGTTGTCGGGACCGTCCTCGGCGAGCAGGATGTGCCCGTGCAGCGTGTGTCGGCTCGTGCTGCCCGCGCGCCGCGATACCGGCAGCACGTCGTATGGCGCTAGCTGCGTGATTTCCGTGGCGTCGGGCGCGGCGCGGAGCGGCAGCTCCACCACGAAGCACGTGCCCTCGCCCGGCGTGCTCGAGGCGAGTTGCACCGAGCCTCCCATCAGCTCGGCAAGCCGACGACAGATGCTGAGGCCGAGCCCGGTACCGCCATGGCGACGCGTGACCGATTGGTCGGCTTGGGTGAAGGGACGGAAGAGGAGCTTCGCCTGCTCGGCCGTCATGCCGGGCCCGGTGTCGGTGACGGCGATGCGCAGCCACTGCCCCTTCCCGCTGCCCGCGGCCTCGTGCACGGCGGCGGTGACCTCGATGGAACCCACCTCTGTGAACTTGGCAGCGTTGCCGACCACGTTCATCAGGATCTGTCGCAGGCGCGTCGGGTCGGTGAGGATGCGGTCAGGGACTGGGGTGAGCAGACGGGTCTCCAGAGTCACGTGCTTGTCGGACGCGCGCGACCGCATGAGGCGATCGACTTCGAGGAGCACCACGCCAAGTTCGGTCTCGGCCAGCTCCACGTGCATGCGCCCGGCTTCGATCTTGGACAGGTCGAGGATATCGTTGATGACGGTGAGCAGGTGGTCACCGGCTCGTCGAATGGTGTCGATGGCGGCGGCCCCTTTCGTGGCCGTCTCCGCCGTGCGCTCGGCGGGCGATGTGCCGTCTCCCGTCTCGGGCTGGTTGCCGAGCAGCGCTCCGTCGATTTCGTCCTGCAGCAGGTCGGTGTAGCCCAGAATGGCGGTGAGCGGCGTGCGGATCTCATGGCTCATGTTGGCGAGGAACTCGCTCTTCGCGTAGCTCGCCATTTCGGCCTGCGCCGCCATGTCGTTGGCTCGTGCGGTGGCCTCCTCGAGCACCGCATTGGTTTCCACGAGCCGATCGTTGGCGCTCTCCGCCTCGGCGCGGGCCAGCTGCAGCTCCGCCTCGCGCTCAACAGCGGCCGTCACGTCTGCGACCGTGCCGAACAGGCCCACGATTTCGCCATGCATGTCTCGACGGGCGCGGCCGTCGCCCCGCACGTGCCGGACGCCGGCGTTGTCGCTCGCAAGAGAAAGAATGAGGGAATACGGTGTCCCGCGATCGATGCCGCGATCGATGGCCTCTCGCATTGCCGCTGCGGACTCCGGGACAAAATCCAGCAGATGCTCCTCGAGATTGGGCTCACCGTCGTCGGGGCTGCGCCCGTAGAGGGCGAACACCTGACGCGACCACACCACGCGCCGAGTGGCGAGGTCAAACGACCAGCTACCGAGACGAGCGATGGACTGCGCCTCCTCGAGGGAGGCGCGCGCCGCCATGAGAGCAGACTCCGAGGCCTTCTGTGATGTGATGTCGAATCGAATGGAGACGTACCGCTCAATGCACCCGTCGCTCCCCACATGTGGCACAATGGTGCTGTCCACCCAGTACAGGGAGCCGTCCTTTCGGCGGTTGCACACTTCTCCACGCCAGGCGCGACCGCTGGACACGGTGCGCCAGACATCCACCCAGAAGGCATGCGGATGCACACCCGAGTTGAGGATGCGGTGATCCTGGCCGAGCAGTTCCTCTCGGGCGAACCCGCTGATCTGGCAGAAGCCGGTGTTCACATCGAGAATGCGACCGGCACGATCGGCGACGGAGAGCAGCGAATGCTCGTCGAGCGCGCGACGCAGGGCTGCGACCTCGCGCAGCGCGGCTTCCGCCGCCCGTCGTGCACGCTCCGCCTCGTCCTCGGCGGCGCGGCGCGCCGTGACGTCGCGCGCGGTCGCGTAAATGCGTCCCTCGCGCGAGCTGGCATGCCATTCAAGAAACCGCCACGTGCCATCGCGGCACCGAAATCGATGCCCAAAGCCGCTCGTGGAGCCACCGGCGTTCTGCGTCGCGAGCTCGGCCACAGTCGCGTCCACGTCATCGGGGTGCACGTAGGACAGCACGTGCGTTCCCTCAAGCTCGTGAATCTCGTAGCCGAGCACGTCGCGCCACTCCGGGTTGAGCCGGATAAACTTTCCTTCCATGGTGGCGATGCACAACAGATCCAGGCTGGACTCGAAGTACCGTTCGAGCTCAGCGGACGTGCGACGGAGTTCTTCCTCGGACTGTCGGCGTTCGGTAATGTCGAACACGGCGCCGTCAATGAATGCCGGCGTCGGGTCGTCGGCTGTGCGGAACACCCCCTGACCGGTCTCGCTCACCCAGCGCGTGCTGCCGTCACGATGCGTGAGGGGATACTCGACGGTGTACGACGTGCGCTGCTCGATGGCGACCTGCACGATCGCCTCGATTTCCTGCCGACAGTCATTCGGGATGAGGCTGGCGAAGGTGCGCTTGGCGTCGCCGAGAAATGCCGCCGCGTCATGACCGGTCAGGTCGAGCACGGCGTCGCTGAGGAATTCCATCGTCCAGTCGGCGTTCACCAGCCGGCGATACGAGAGCCCAGGGATGTTGTTCACCAGCGTGCGGAATCGCTGCTCGCTTTCGGCCAGACGCTCGCGCTCCCGCTCGGTTTCCGCTTGCGCCATTCTCCGGTCATGAATGTCCTGCAGTGAACCGGCCAGGCGCGACGCACGGCCGTTCGCGTCGCGCGTGGAGTTGCCGCGCGTCCGGAACCAGCGCCAGCGTCCGTCCGCACACTGCAGGCGATGCTCAAGGTCGTACGGGACCCCAAGCTTCAGATGCGCGTCGAGCAACTCGAGCGTGCGCGGTCGGTCGTCCGGGTGCACGCGCTCGCGGAACGCCGCAAACGTCGAGGCCGGCGTCTCGTCGCCGGGCTTGAAGCCGAGCAACTCCCAGATGCGCGGGGCGTACCAGATGTGATCGGAGCCGACGACCCAGTCCCACAGTCCGTCGCTCGTTCCGGCGACGGCCACATCGTGGCGCTCTCGGGTGGCGCGGAGGTCCTCCTCGAGCGCCTTGGTCTCCGCCATGTCCACGTGCACGCCCACCATTCGCACCGCCTCGCCCGCCTGATTGCGCTCGAGGACGCAGCCGGACGCCATGACCCAGTGCCAACCGCGGTCCGGCCTCCGCATGCGAAACTCGCACCGGTACTCCGGGCTTTGGCCGGACAGGTGCGCTTCGAGCTCCGCCGCGACAGCGGGCAGGTCGTCTGGATGGAGCAGCGAACGCCAGGTGTCGACGGTGGGGTCGAGATCACCTGGTGCGTACCCGATCATCGCTTCCCAGTGGGCATTGACCGCGATGCGACCCGACGGAATATCCCAGTCCCACGTTCCAATCCGTGCGCCGTCCACCACCAGCTCGAGCCGACGCTCGTGCTGGAACTGCTCGGTGATGTCGGTGAAACTCGCCACCACGCCGGTGACCGATCCTGTGGCGTCCTGCACGGCGCGGGAGTTCACGCGCAGCCAGCGCATGAAGCCATCGCCGCGGCGAACGCCGTGTAGGAATCCCGAAATCGGCTCGCCCGTGCGCAGAGTGAGCGCCGCTGGTCGCGCCTCGCCCGGGAGCTGGAAGCCGTCCACCGTGATCGCCTCCCAAGACGCATCCATCGCGCTGCGGCCGCAGAGTTCGTCTGCGGTCAGGCCCAGAATGCGCAATGCCGCCGCGTTGTACTCGAGAATCTGGCCGTCGAGGTCGGTGAGCACCACGCCTTCGCTGAGCGTCGCGAAGATGGACTCGAGCCGCTGTTGCTGCGTCACGTCCTGCGTGACGTCCAGCGCGTGCGCCACGAATCCGGTGAAGGTGCCGTTCGCGTCCCGCATGGGCCGCAGGTCCAGATGAATCCAGCAGTCGCGTCCATCGGGCGTCTGATGCCGAACACGGCTCGTGAAGGCGACGGCCGTGCGCAAGGCCTCGCGGAGCTGCATGGCCGCGATCGCATTGCTGCCGTCGGCGAGCAGGACCTCCTCGGGCCGCCGGCCCTGCAGGGTTTCGCGAGACTGACCCGTGAGGCGCACGAGGCCTTCGTTCACCCAGGTGATGCAACCCGTCGCATCGGTGAAGAGCGCGGCGCTGCTGTCCCGATCCGCGACCTCTCGGAGGTGCGCGTGATCCTCGTTCGTGGCATTCGCGTTGTCGACCTGCGCACGCACCAACCGCACCAACGGCTGCACCACGAACGCCGCCAGCAGCGCCACCGCAACGCCGAGTTCCAGGAGCAGTGCCAAGCGCGTCCCGATCGACGCTGGCATACCGACGCCGATCGACGTCCCGAGGGTGATACCAGCCGCTGCGAGCAGTGCCACAGAGATGAGCGCCGCCCGCACGATCACCCAGCGGAGGATGCGCAGCGGTGAGTGGCGCGCAGCATCCGACGCGGACGCCGCGAGAACGGTGAGGGTGCGAAAGCGGAGCATGCGACAGACTTGGGGGGAGGACGTGCGGCAGGGAGCGCGAGGCAGCGCCTGGCGCCCGTCGCGACTCTGAGAGGTGTCGGCACGCTCCGCGCAGAGTTGAGCCGCGGTCGCCATCTTTGTCAGGCGCGGGGCCGTTTGGGGGCCGCGACTCGCCCGTACCCCGCTGCCGCACCGCACGTGGCGTGGGCGGCGCGTCAGTGGGTCAGTGGGTCAGGGGCCGCGCTGCAGCGTTTCCTGGAGGGACGGCCACGCATCGTCCGCGTCACGGAAGAGCACGCGCACCGCACCGATCCACACGCGCCAATCGGCCAGCCGTGAATCCGCGTCGCTGCCCTGGAGCGCGGTGGTGGCAAGCGCGACGCGGCCGAGCGCCGTGCGCACGCCCTCCGTCTGCTCTTCGAGCAGCGCCTCGAGCGCGCGGGCGCGCGGCGCGTCACCGCCGGTGCGCTGGGCGGAGAGCTCCAGCAGTGCGCGTTCGAGCTCGGCCTGCAGTCCGTCCACGTCGAACTGGGCCAGCTGCCGCAGCGGGTCGCTGATGCCCACGATCGCGCGTCGTCTCGCCAACAGCGGCCCAAACCAGCGATCGTGCGCCGCGTCGTGATTCGCGGTGGAGCGACCGACAAAGCGCAGGCTGCGCGTGAGCTCCGGGACCCGCGTGGCGGCATCGAGCGCCGCGCGCAGCACCGCCCGCGCCTCGTCAGCGGAGATCGCCACCTCCAACACGTCGCCGCCGGTCGCGTAGAGTGTGGCCCGCAGGCCATCCAGCCGACATCCGTCGAGCACCTCGAGCCGGACGCGAAGCAGTCGGCCGTCCGCACCGGCGAACACCAGCGAGCCGGAGGTGAAGCTCACGGTCGCGTCCGTGTCCACCTCGCGTCCGCGCCACAGACCGATCAGGTGCGTGGGTGCGCCGGTCCCGCCGCTCATCGGAGCAGGCCCTCCAGCACGCGCGCCGTGTCGGTGAAGTCGGCGAACACGGCGTGCGGCTTGTGGGAGCGGAGCTCGTCCACGCTGTAGCGACCCGTCGCCACGCCCACGGCGCGCGCGCCGATCGCCCGGCCGCACTGCAGGTCGGCGGGCGTGTCGCCAATGATCACGATGCGGTCACCCGGGAGGTCCTGGCCGAGCAGCGTGCGCGCTCGATCCTGCGCCACGCGCGGCAGCTCGGGGCGATGCTCGTGGTCCGAGCCGAATGCGTTCACGCGGAAGCGAGCCATGTCGAGACCGACCGCGCGCAACTTGTGACCGGCGCCGTCCTGCACGTTGCCCGTGAGCAGACCGAGCACGACGTCGGCTTCTGCCTCGACGGCATCAAGCAGCGCCACCACACCGTCACACAGTCGAGCCGCCGCGGGATCGTCCGCGAGTGCGCGACCGAGGTTGTCGAGATACGCGAGCAACAGCGGCTCCATGCGGGCGTCGATGGTCGCGTCGTCGAAGCCGGCGGCGCGCATCTGCTCGCGCGCGATCTGGCGATCGGTTTTGCCGTCGTAGCGATAGCCGGAATCGCCAGCGTGACCGAAGAGGTCGCGCAGCGCGGATTCCATGGCGCGCCGACCGGCGCCGTCCGTCCACAGGAGCGTGCCATCGATGTCGAACAGGATCAGTTTCACGAGCGCGAGGTGCGGGCGTCGGCGTGGGCCGCAGTGGCGGCGGCGAGATGTGGGGACGGGCCGGCGGGCAGCATGCGAGCGGTACGCGACAACAGCAAGCCGGCCATCACGATCGCGCCTCCCACGCCCTGCCAGATGGTGGGCTGCTCCCGCAGCACGAGCCACGCCACGAGCAGCGCAATGAGCGGCTGCAGATTGCTGTACATCGCCGTGCGTGTCGGGCCGAGTACGCGCACGCCGCGATAGAACAGCAGGTAGGCGATGACGAGCGCCCCAAGGCCCGCGTAGAGCATGGTGCTCCACTCCAGCACGGTGATGGCCCGGACGTCGAGCGCACGGATGGACGGCCAGCCAATCGCAAACAGCAGCACGGCGCCGCTGGACAGGGTGAGCGACGCCAGGTGCAGCGGATGCACCCGGAGAGTGTACGGCTGCAGCGTCACGGTAAACAGCGCCCACACAATGCTGCCCAGCATGATCATGCCGGCCCCGAGCAGCGCGGTGCTGTCGGCCTCGAGCACGCCAGCGCTTGCCACCACACAGGCCATGCCAACCAGCTGCAGCCCGATGCCGGCCCAGCCACGCGCCGGCAGACGCTCGCGACCCAGAAGCTGCGAAAAAATCGCGATCCACGCGGGTCCAGCGGCAATCACGAGCGCCGCAATGCCCGCTCGCGTGCGCGACAGGCCGCCAATGAACAGGATCTGATACAGCCCGTTCCCAAACACCCCCATGCCGAGCAGCGCCAGTGTGTCGCGACGGGACGGAAACGTGCGCGCGCCGGCAATGCCGAACGCCACCGCGGCCAGCACCACGGCCGCCAGAATCACGCGCAGTCCATTGAACGCCAACGCCGGCATGGTGGCGATACCGGCCTTCACCACGGTGAAGTTGACGCCCCAGATCACCGCCATGAGCAGCAGCCCCACATCGGTGATCCCGAATCGCGCGTGGGCGGCGGCAACCGGAGCGGTCACGGATTCAGATATGGGGCGCGCGGCGGAGGGCATGCCCAAAACTAGGCGAGCGACCGCGCCGCGGTGTAGCTTCCCGCGATGCACGTATCCTTTGCACTCTTCGCCGACGCCGCCAACCTCTCGCAAGAGGGGAAACTCAACATTCTGGGTGTCTTTGACGCGGTCCATGTCGGCGCGTTCCCGTCCGTGCATCCTCGGGCCACGCTGGTGGTGCGGCTCAAGGGCTCACCGGCCGACGCCGGCGTGCACAGCATGGGCTTGCGCTGGCTCAATCCACGCGGCGACGAGCTGTGGTCATCGAGTGCGGAGATCTCGGTGGGCGCACCACCGGGCGCCGTGGGCGAGCTCGACATGCCCGTGATCGTGGCGGTGGATCTGCCGCTCGATGCGCCCGGTGACTACGCCATGCTCGTGGAGCTCGACAACACGCGACACGCCGAGGTGGTGCTGCACGTGCGCGGTGCGCCGCCGCAGGCACGACCCACCGGCGGTCTGGTCAGCTGAGCCGTACGCCTACCACTCGGCGAGCCGACACGAAGCGGTCGCGCAGTCGCCGTACGTAGTCGTCGGCGGCGCGCCACGATTCCACCGTGACGCCGCCGCGTCCAAGGGCGCTGTGCACGAAACGGTCGCCGGCAAGCGCGACGACCACGTGCGTGACGCGCCCATCGTCCCGATCGGAGAAGAATACCAGGTCGGCTGGCTGCAACAGGGCGAGCCCGGCGTCATCGAGCGCGTGGACGGCCAGCCCGTCGCCGCACTGCGCCTGTTGCCAGGCATCGCGGGGCAGCGCGATGTCGTGCAGCCGCAGCACCGCCTGCACAAACCCGGAGCAGTCCACGCCCCAGTTCGTGGTGCCACCCCAGAGGTAACCGGTCCCCACGAATCGCGTTTCTGCACTTGCCGCCACAGGTTCGATTTCCGGGCGAAAGGTGCGGGCACGTTCGTCGTCGTCGTAGGCCTCGCCCGAGAGCAGCATGGCGTCCGGCGACACGCGCGCGCCAAACGGCAGCGCGCGTTCACGCCCATCCGTCTCGCGCACCACACAGGACGTACTCAGCGGCCAGTCGCATTCATCACCGCGTGCGGCCTCGAGGTAGCCCACGTGCATCCAGCCCTCATAGCCGTCCTCGGCCAGCGCGAGCACCCAGTCTCCCCGGCGCTCGGCGATTGTCGCGGTGCGACCACCCGCGAGCTGTGAAGTCTGCGTGGCGCTGATGCGCGGTTCCGCGAGCATCGGAGCAAGTGCCGCGCGCACGCGGGCGTGGTCGCCAACCGCAGGTTCAAATGGTGCCAGGTGCATAGGAGTCCATGCGTCCGGTGGGACGAGCGGGAGGGACATGGTGCCGGCACGCGTGCCGAGATCGCCAGCTGCCAGCCGTACAATTATGCAGGCGCGCGCTACTCCGCGCCCAGTCGCTCTTCACCCACCTGCCGCATGATGCCAAGTCCGCCGACAACCGCTCCGTTCTCGAAGATCGGCGCAGAGATGAGCGATCCGATCATGATGCGCCCTGTCGGCGACGTATAGCGCAGGGTGAGTTGCAGGCGCTCGCCGGCGAGCGTGCGACGGATCCCGTCGTCGCCCAAGACCCGGTCCCGCGGATCGATGATGCCCACGCAGCGCTTGCCCAGCAGATACGCACGCGCCACGCCGCTGGCCTCTTCGAGCGATCGATTCACCGACGTGAAGCAGCCGCGCAGATCGACCGTGAAGATGGCGTCGGTGGCCTCTTCGACCAGACGCGTGTAGCGCGCCTCGGAACGGGAGAGCGCCGACACCCCGTCCGCTTCGTCGGTGATGTCCCGCAAACAGGCAACGGTCCCGGTGATCGCGCCCACTTCGTGCAGCGGCGCGGTGCTCACCGACACGCGACGGCGTGCACCGTCCGCGCGGGCGATGAAGCACTCGTAGCGCTGCGCCGCGCCATGGAGCGCCTGCGATTCGCGCTGCGTGACGTCGTCCTGACTCTCCGGCGCCACGAGCTCGCGCACCGCCAGGCCAATCAGCGACTCGTCGCGATCCAGCAACGTGTGCGCTGCGGGGTTCGCAAACGCCACGCGGCGCTGGGTATCGGTGATCACGATCGCGTCGAGCGCCGTCTCGACCACGCGCCGATAGCGTTCTGCCAGGCGCTGCGCCTCCGTAATGTCATCCACCGTCACCATCGTGCCACCGTCCGGGTGCGGCGAGGCGGTCAGCGCGAAGACGAGTCCACGCCTCGTGTTCCGCAGTTCGCCCCGCACCACCTGCCCCTCTCGGCTCGCGCGGGCGATGACGTCGTCCTCCGCGGCCACCACCGAGTCCCCCAGGAGTGCCGCCAGCAGCGGGCCCCCCAACACCTCGTTCAGGTGCTCGCGACCGCACAGCTCGACCAGCCGCTTGTTGCAGCGCGTCACCCGCCGGCTGTCGTCGAGCACGGCCAGCCCCGTCGCCACCGAGTCGAACGCCGCCTTCCACTCACGCGTGGCACGCTCCACTTCATCGAACAGCCGCGCGTTCACAATGGCGACCGACACCTGGTCGCCCAGACGCTGGAGAATTCGGACATCGTCGTCACTGAATGGCGACGCACGGTTGATGACCGCGATCGCGCCGATGATCCCTCGGGCGGTGGCCAGCGGTGCGATCACGGTGTTGCGGATGGGCGCGATGCGCTGCAGCGGCAGATCCGCGCCGCTTTCCGCCGGAAGCACGTTGGAAAAGATCGCAGCACCGTCGGTGGTCACGCGACCCAGCAGCGAGCCTTCCAACGGCACGTGCACTCCCGAGAACAGGTCAGCGGCCCCCATGCCGGCCACGATGTGCAGCCATTTGCCCTGCCGCAGCGCAATGCACGCACCTTCTGCCTGGAGCAGCGCCAGCGCGTGGCGGAGGATCAAGTGCAGCACCTCGCCGGGTCGCAGCGACTCACCCACCGCACGCGCCACATCGGCCAGCGCCTCCGTCTGCCGCCGCTCGCGCTCGCTTTCGGCGTAGCGTTGCGCGTTGGCAATGGCGGTCGCAGCCTGCGACGCCATGGTGGCCACCACCTCTTCATCTTCGATCGAGAATCGTCCGCTGGCCGTGGCGTGCACGGCGATCACCGCGAGCAGCCGGATGCCGGACAGCACCGGCACCGCGAGGACCGAGCCTGGCGGTCCAAACTCCGACACGGCATCACCCATCACGTCGAGGGCGGCCAACGGCGACCAGAGCGCGGCCTCCCCTCGACCGTTCGACTCGTCGTCCGCCGCGGAGCGCACCGGTCGGCCAGTCCGCGCCACCTCGGCGATCACGCCGTCGCCCAGCGGCCGCGAGGGCCCCAACGGACGTTCGCTTTGCCCGACAAGCCGCGCCAGCGTCCGGCACGTGCCCTCAGCAAGGTCCGGCGCGGCCACCATGACGCCGTCCGGATTGGTGGCACGCGCCACCTGCCGGGCGAGCTCGTACACGATCTCGCGCTCATCGAGGCTGCGGGCGAGCGCGGCGCCAGCCTCCTGCAGGCGCTGCAGCCGCTCGGCGCGTCGCTGCGCGAGGGCCCGCAGCGCGTCATGAGAGAGCAGCGCCCCCAGCTGCCGCAGCAGCGCGAAGGTCTCGACCACGCACCGCTGGTCGGGGCGAAGCTCCGCGGACACGTCGGAGAGCAGCACCGTGCCGATCGGCTCGTTGTTCACCCCGCGCACAATGGCAATGAGAAGATCCATGGTCCCCCATTCACCGGGCACGGAGCGCGGCGCCGGTGAGCTGGCCCAGAACTCGCGCGCCACCCAGGTATCCGTTCCGGGCAGATAGTACCACGGCCCGTGGTGAAACGGCGCCAGCAAGGGCAGGCGCCTGCGCCAGATCACGCCGGGCAGCGCCTGCAGAGCGTCCGGCGCGTCCTCGGGGTCCCGGTTGCCCGCCACCACAATCTGCTGAGGCGCCAGATTGGCGTCCCGCATCACGATCATGACGCGACCAAACCCCCACCCATGCAGCACATCCGCCGCCACGCGCAGCCGAGCTGCGGGGGAGGCCCCGCGATCGAGTGCTTCGATAGCCGCAGTGAACTCGATCACCGGTGGGGCGCCGAGCGGGAAGATGGTCTCAGACATGTCCGGGTATGACGAGCGAATCACGCTGTAGAAACGGTACCCGCGTCCGCGCGAACTGGCCGTGGCCGCTACCCTACCACGACCAGCTGCGGAAGAAATCGATGCCGATCTGCGGCGGCGTCTGCTGGAAGGTGCGTGAAGCCCCCGGGCGTCCGCAGGTCTGCGCAGAGCTGCCGGGCTCGATGCCCAAGGCAGCGGAGAACCGATTGTCGAACTGTCGCTCGAGCTTGACACCCAACCCCTGCGCGAACAGCGAGAGGGGGTCGGTACTGCCCGATCCCTGCGGCGCGAGCCCGCACAATCCCGTGGTGACGCTGAGGAACGTGCTCTGCCCCACCTGCCCGCCAACGCCCACGCGGGTGGCGGCAAGAATGCCCAGACCGCTCTGCCGCAGATTCGTGGCTTCGCCGGGATTGAGCGCCGTGGGCTCCACCTGCACGAGGTCGAAGCGACCGCCCGCCAGACGGCTGGACAGGTAACTGCCCGCCAGGCGCAGCGCGAGCGTGGCCCCCTGCTCGGCGTACGGCGTGCCAAAGAGGGCATACGCCGGCTCGCCGGTCACCAGGTAGCTCAGCATGTCGCTCTCCGGCAGCGGCGGATTGTCCGCGCTGCTGAGCGTGAGCGTGGGCTGACTCACGGTCCCGCCCATGCGAACGCGGATGCGTACGTCCTGGCGATTGGAGTTGGGCCGCTGCTGGCGCACCACGTGCAAGGCCGCGATATCGAGCGCCGGATCGAGGTCGGGGTCGCCAAAGAAGCGGATCGCGCCGCGCTCCACGTCGAACGTCGGTCGCGCCAGACCGAGGTTGAGCTGGTACGTGCCGCGCTCCACGGTCAGCGAGTCGGCCAGCGCGAGGCGAGCCAGGCCATCACGTGGGTCGAGAGCGCGGGTGAGCCGCAGCCCGCCGCCCAGTTTGATGTTGGCTTCGGGCGAGCGCAGCCACACGTCCTCACCGATCTCGAGTCGGACGTTGTCGAGCGAGAGCCCCTGCACCAAGGCGTTCGGGGCCGAGGCCAGCAGGGCGTCCACGGTCACGCTGGTGGTATCGATGATGTCGAGATCCTGCGACAGATCGAGCGCTCGCCGCTGGCTGAGCGAATTCAGGAAGACACGCCCGCGATCAATGCGCATCCCACCCTCCAGCAGCGCGCTCCGTCGGGGGCCGCGCAGCGTGACCGGGCGGACGGTGGAGATCGCCAGTGTGGCGACCCGTGCTTTATCGACCACCTGAAACGAGTTCGCGAGCAGGCGCAGATCGAACACCGGATCACGCACCGAACCAATGAGCACGGTGCCGGACAGCGACATGGTGTCCACGCGCTCCGGACCACTCCGGGCCGACAGGCGACGAATCTGGATACTGTCACCCGCCAGTCGCACGTCCGCCGAAAGTCCTTCCAGCCGCGTGCCCAGATCGGCCAGCGTGATTGCACCGCGATCAATCGAAACCTGGCCGGTGAGACGCGGACGCTCCCAGGTGCCGGTGAGCGCGATATCCGTGTCCAGCTGCCCCACGCCGTTCTGCAGACTGGGCACGATGGACTCAAGCACGCTCAGGTCAACAGCCTCACTCGTGAGCCGGCCCGTGAGTGGTTCATCGAGCAGGCGACGGCGTCCTCGCGTGAGCGAAAGGTCCATCGGCAACGACGCGCGCGCGGCCAGCGCCGAGCGCCCATCCACACGCACCGAGACTTCGGCGTTCACGCGCTGTTCAGCGTAGCGGGCGGTTGCGTCGAGCTCGTTCAGGGTGACCGCGCCAAACCCTGCATCGCGCAGGGAGAGAGCGCCGTCCATCGCAGGGCGCTCACGTGTCCCGCCCACATGGACCGTTGCGCCCAAGCGCCCCATCCACGCGGACGACGGGCGAACGAGCGCACCCAGATCACGCAGCGGAACGTCAGTGGCCACCAGCGTGCCTGCCACCGTACTGTCCGTGACCAACGCGCCACTCAGCGCGATCTCGCCGCGCTCGCTGTGGCGCCAGATGAGCGAGTCCAGCCGCCCGCCCGACGCGTTCGCCAGCGTCAGGTGCGCCGGCCGCAGCAGCGAGAAGCCGCTGGTGCTCGTGTCCACCAGCGCCCGCGCGTTGCGGAGCAGCGCCGTGCGCGGGAGACGCAGGTCGAGCTGATTGACGGTGACGCGGACGGAATCGCCCGCCCGAACCGCGCCGCCCCGCACGTCGATGCTCGCGCTGGTTGGCGTGCGCACGGCCAGCGCGAACTCCGACGGCAGCGCGTCGCTGACCGTCACGTCGGCCACCACGGCATCTGCGTCCACACCGGCAACCCGCGCGGAATCGACGGTGAGCTTCACCACCCCGTGCGCACGACGCAACACATCGTCGAGCGTGGCGGTCAGCTGCACGCGACCGGCCGACGACGTCCCGACCATCACGGATCGCGCGTCGGCAACAAGGTCGGTGCTGAGACCGGTCGCATCGAGCGTGTCGAGCGAGCCCGTGATGTTCCCACGGAGGGCGAACATCCCGCCCGAAAACGCCGCCGAGAACGCCGCCGAAAGCGAATCGGTCGCGTCGCCGACCCGGCTCTCCTCCGCCAGCATGCCGGTCAGTCGCGCGAGATCCCGGAGTCCTCCCAGCGAGTCGGCGTCCAGACGCACACGTAGCGTGTCTCGACGGCCAGCCGCCAGGCCCAACGCGCCCGAGGCGGTCGCGCGAAGCGCCGCGCTCTCGAGCGACAGGGAGTCCACGAACACAAACTCGTCTTGGAATCGAACTGCGAACATGCCCGCATACACCGGAATATCGCCCACGCGGGACGACCGCTCGGCGAGCTGCGCGCGCGCCGTGCCGGCGAGGGTGGCCAGCGATTCGCCCTGCACGTCGAGCTCGGCGGTGAACCCCAGGAAGGTGCGCGGCACGCGCGTGTCATCGAACAGGGCGCGCGCATTGGCCCCCACCACGCGCAGCGTGCCGGTGGCGCGGAAGTCCGGCTCGAAGGCGTCCATGGTGCCGTCAAACGCAATCTCGCCGCCCGCGCCGGCCAGCGCCGTCTCCAGCGAGAAGTTCTCCACCGTGCCGCGCGCGCGAATCGGCCCCACCACGAACCCGCGCAACGGCAACGTGGGATACGATCGCGACATGGTGGTGAACGAGAGCGGTGCCGCGGTCATGTCCACGTCGAACTGCGTGGAGTTGTCGAGCAGCGTGATCCGACCCGAACCGGTGACGAGGGACGTGTCCCCCACCCCGTCTCGGTGCGCAAGCTGCGCGCGGGAGAACCACACGTCGGTCCACAAGGAGTCCAGCATCATGGTGCCCGACACGAAGCCGTTGAGCTCCGGGAACAGCGGATTCACGAAACGCGGCGTGCGTGTGTCCAGCGAATCAATGGTGAGCTCGGCGCCCATGAACACGGCCAGTGCCGGTTCGTACACATTGAGCATACCCTGCACCGAACCGCTGCTCACCGCGCCCTGTACGTTCGCGTCCTCGAACGAAAGCTGCGCGTTGTCCAGCTGAAAGCGCGTTACCAGCCCGCCTTTGGCGTTCACGCGGCCGGTGACGGCACCCTGCCAGTCGTAGGGAAACGGCTCGGCGTTCATCCAGCGCAGCAGGTCCGTGTGCATGGGCGCGAGATCGAGCGCCACATCGCTCACGCGCAACACGGTGTCGCCCACCGCGAACGTCATGCGTCCGCGCAGACGCGATCGCAGCGAACGCGCATCCATGTTGGTGATCACGTACTCCATCACCCGCACGTTGCGCGGATCGTTGCGGATGTGCAGTTCGGTGCTGCCGCCGCCCACCTGTGGCAACACGGGATCAATCCACGCGATGTCGGTGAACGCCACGGAATCGCCGCGCACCCGCAAGTCCCAGCGCATGGGCAGGCCGCCACCCCACACGATTTTCCCGGACGCCGATCCACCGGAGCGCGGCAGGTGCACCGTGCCGGAATCCACCCAGAGCGAGTCCTGCACGATGCGCACGGACGCGGACATGTTGCGGAACCAGAACGGTGGATCGTTCTCCACGGCGTCGAGACGACGCACGGCCAATCGCAGCCCCGCACTGTCCGGATGCGACAGGCGCGACGGCCCGAGCGCGAGGAAGGCACGCGACCACCGGCGCACCTTCACCAGTCGGTCACCCGCGTCGTGCACCTCGAGGTCGCGCCGGGCGAGGTTGAAGCGAATCGCACTGTCCCGCCGCGCACCACGCAGGGAATCAACCGGACGCCATTCTTCCGTCACCGACATCGTGCCCTCGGTGACGACCAGGCTGTCCACACGAATCCAGTCACCAAACCCACGGAGGCGATTGGCCGGCGGGGGCGCGTCCGGAGCCGAGGTCTTTCGCAGCGCACGCTTCCAGTTCCAGTCGTTGCTGCCGTAGTCCACCAGCTCGACAACAGGTCGCGTGATCTGCGCGTACCGCACCACGATTCGACGGTCGAGCAGATCACGGAGTTCGTATTCCACGCGCACCGGACCCGTGCGCACGAATCCGGTACCGTCCGGCGCACGGATTTCAAGCGAGTCGATGGTCAGATCGGTGAACAGCGTGCCGCCGATCTGACCGACGTACACCGTCCCGGGAATCGCCGCACGCAGCACGGGCAACACGGCGGTGCGCAGTGCGGCGCGGCCCCGGTCGGTCTGTGTGAGGAACGCAACCGCACCGACGGCAAGCAGCAACAGGCCGAGCAGCAGGCCAGCCGCGGTGAACACGAGGGTGCGTGGTCTCGCCATGCTAGAACGCCTGCCCGATCCAGATGCTCGGATTCAGGCGACGCAAGAACCCCGACCGCTGCGCCGGCCGAAACGTCGTCGGACAGGCGCCACTGGCCTGCAGCGCCGGCGTGTCCACGCTCCCCGACGGGGACACGACGAGCGTGTTGCCCGGGCTCACACAGTACAGCGGCGCGACACCCGCCTGCAGCGGCGCGTTGAAATACGCGGCACCACTTGGCAGCCGGTAGGGGTTGTAGCCGAGGTCCACCCGGATGGCGCCAAACGGCGAGACGATGCGCACGCCGATACCCGGTGTCCACTTCACACCCGGGGCGTTCTCGCCCACCTGCTGCACGCCGATCACGTCGCCGCGGTTCCAGAGTCGCCCGACATCGGCGAAGGCAGCCCACGACAACAAGCCGCGCAGCACCGGGCTCGGCACCTGCAACTCGAGGTTGCCCACGAGCAGCGTGTTGCCACCCACGGGCACCACCCGTTCCTCGAACGTGGCGGTATCCGCGCGATAGAACACATCGCCACCAACCGTGTCCTGCTGAAAGCCCGGCACGATGTAGACCGCCGGTCCGAGTTCGTTCTGCCGAAACCCGCGCACCGTGGTGGGGCCACCCGCGTACAGGCGTTCCTGCGGAGGAATGAATCCGCCGATTGAAGGCTGCGTACCTCCGCCAAACACGAGTCCGCCACGCAGGTGCGCCAGCAACACGGCACCCGCGCCAAGACTGCGATACCACGTCGCGTCCGCAACCACCCGATTGAACTGCTGCGAGGCGTCGGAGCCCACCAGCGTGCTCGCATGGCGCACGTCGAGCCGGACGTTCACGCCCGATGAGGGACGCAGTGGATCGTCAAGGCCGTCGTAGCCCACGGCGTAGCCCACGGCCGCCAGGCGTGTGTTGCGCTGCAGGAACGCGCGCGAGTCCACGTCGCACGAGTTGAACACGGCACAGAAGAATGCCGGTTCCGCTTCAGTACGACCGAGCTCCATCTGATAGCTGAGCGTGCTCGGCAGGCGTGACTGCACCGGATTGGTGATCGAGAGTGCACCGCCAATCGGTGTGCGCCGCAGAAACGCGCGGTACTCGCTCAGCGTGGAGCTGTACAGCGACACCGTGGGCACGCGCCACCGTCGCGTGGCCGCCGGTTGGCGCAGCGTGAGGCCGGCGTAATAGTTGAGCGTACGACTGTACGGATCCTGGCGCGCCTGCTGCTGACAAATGCCCTCGGCGCCGCCCAGCGGTTCGCCGAGACCCACTTTGGAGACACGGCCTGTGACCTCGAGTCGCGGCGCCCACGACACGAAATCGCGATCGGTGTACGAACCCTGCATGCGCACGCAGTCGAGAGTCGCCCACCCAATGCCGCCCTGCGCCGTGAACCGGTCTCCGGCCAGCAAGCGCACCGTCAGGTCCACCACGCTGTCACCCAGCGTTGGATCGCGATCGAGTTGCAGATCCACACGGCGGAATGCGTCCAACTGGTACAGCGAGCGCTGGGCGGTCACCAACGCCCGCGCGCTGTACCACTCGCCCGAGGACACGTTGATCGCGCTGCGAATGGTGGATTCTGAAATGCCACCGCTGGCGTCGGCCGAGTCCACGACAACTCGCACCGTCCCGATTCGGGCGCGTGTGCCGGGCACCGCCTGCACTTCCACCTCGGCCGTGTGCGCGCGCTCATCGGTGGTGTACGCCAGCAGCGCTTCGGCGCCGGCCCAGCCATCGTTGCGCAGGGTGCGCACCAGCGAGTCGCGCCCCGACTCCAGCGCCTGCCGATCGAACAGCCCACCCGAGCGCAACGGAAACGACACCGCAAGCTGCTCGGCATTTGGCAACTCGTCCAGACCACGCAGCGACAACGTGGACACGCGCATCGGCGTGCCCTCCGCAATCGCGAAACCAACATCGATCACGCCGTCGCGCACACGCTCCACCACAGAATCCACCTGCACTTCGGGATACCCGCGACGCTGGTACAGCACCTCGAGCCGTCGCACGTCGCGCGCAAACTCAATGGGATCGAGGCAGCGACGTGTGCCGAACACCGGCAGCCCGGCGAACGACGAGGGTAACGTGGCCACCGTGGCGCGCAGCTCTTCCTCGGTGAACTCCATATTGCCCGTGAACCGCAGCGTGCGGACCTCACGATCGCCACGGTCGCACGAAAAATCCTGCGCCTGCGCACTCACCGGCAGGATCAGGCACCCCACCAGCACCGACAGCCATCGACCGCGACGGCTCACCATGGCCGTACGGCCGAGAAGACGCGCACGCCCCGCCGCGGCCCTGAGCACAGGACTCGGCCAAGGCAAACGAACCTGTGGGCAACGCGTGCGAGGGCGTTCAGAAACGGCAGGAATGTCGCGGGGGACGAGGGGAAGACTATAGACTGGGAATTATACGCGATTCCCCCTCGGTCGGTCCCAGTTGTGGCAGGCCGCGCCGGGGCACGCCCAATGGCGGCCCGTGTGCTCGGCAGTTTTCAGTCCTTCTGGACAAACACCGCCAGATTGCTGGAATGGCCCGGCGTGACCTTCTTTTCGGGATAGATCCAGTGCACCGCCTGATTCACCGCAATGGCCGCCTCGCTGAAGCCCGAGGCAATCAACTTGAGTTTGCCCGCGTACGTGGTGATGTCGCCAGCCGCGTAAATGCCCGGTCGGCCCGCCTCCATGCAGCTGTTCACCACGATCTCGTCCTTCTCCAGCGCGAGCCCCCATTCGCCCAGCGCCCCGAGGTCGCTCACGTAGCCAAGCATGGGAAGCACCACGTCCGCCTGCACGTCGTGCGATTCCTTGGTCTTGATGTTGCGGAGCGTGATGCCACCCAGCACGTCACCGCCGTTCGCGTGCACGGCCTCAAGCTCGCTGAACGTGAAGATGGACACGTTCTCGCCGCTCGCGCAGGCCGTCTCGACTTCGGTGACGGTGGCCGCGTGGGCCCGGAACCGGTCACTGCGATGCACCAGCGTGACGTGCGTGGCGCGCGACCGGAGCTGCGCTGCCCAATCGAAGGCCGAGTCGCCGCCGCCAATGATGACCACGCGCTTGCCAATGAACGCGTCGGGGGTGGAGACCACGTCATGGATCCCGCGGCCGTACCACGGCTCGGCGCAGGCCTGCGGCAGGCGCCGCGGTTTGAAGGCCCCGATGCCCGCGGCGATGATGATCGCACGGGTGGCAAACCGATCGGTCTCGGTGACCAGCACGTAATGATCGTCGTGGTGCTCGAGCGCCACGACCCGCTGGTTCAGGTGCGCCGGAAGGCCCTCCTCCCGATGGAACTGGGCCGCCTGCTCGGCCAGATTCCGCACGAGATCCTTTGCGAGGACCTTGGGATAGCCGGCCACGTCGAAGATGTATTTCTCAGGATACAGCGCCGTGAGCTGTCCACCCAGTTCGGGGAGCGCGTCGATGATCTGCGCCGACGCGCCGCGCATGCCGGCGTAGAAGAGTGCGAAGAGGCCCGTGGGGCCGCCGCCGATGATGGTAATATCTCGAATCATGGACCCAATTTAATCAGTCGCACGGTCCCGACGGACACCCGTCGCGGGAATCCGTTAGAATCCCCGCATGAAGATCTACACGAAAACTGGCGACTCCGGCGCCACCGGCCTGTTCGGCGGGGGGCGCGTCGAAAAAGATCACCCACGCGTGGAAGCCTACGGCGACGTGGACGAGCTGAACGCGGCACTCGGCATGGCGCGCTGCATCGAGCTCATGCCGCGAATTGACGAAGTGCTCGTGCCCATCCAGCGCGACCTCTTCGCCATTGGCGCCCTGCTCGCCACGCCCGATCACTCCAAGATGCGCGAGCAGCTCAGCAAGGCGCGCATTGATGAGGATCGCATCGCGGAACTCGAGCACGCGATCGACGCCGCCGAAGGTGAACTCGAGCCGCTCACGAGCTTCATCATTCCGGGCGGCACGCCCAAGGCGGCGGCACTCCACGTGGCACGCACCGTCTGCCGCCGCGCGGAACGCCGGGTGGTGCGACTGGCGCATGAGATCGAGCTGCCCACGCTCACGGTCATCTATCTCAACCGGCTGAGCGACCTGCTCTTCACCCTCGCGCGGCTGGCCAACAAACGCGCCGGCGCGGGCGAAGTCACCTGGTAGCCGCCGCCGTGACCAATCCTTTGCCGGATGCGCTCACGCTGGGCCTGCCCTACCCGGTGCACGTGGGCGCCGGCCTGCTCGCTCGGCTGGCTGATCTGGTCACGCGGCACGCGCCCAACCACCGCTACGCGTTCATTATCGATGAGACGGTAGACCGGCTGCACGGCGCCGCGGCGCGCGCCGGGTTCCCGGCCGCACGCGTGATCGCGCTCACGGTGCCATCCGGAGAAGCGCACAAAGCCCGAGCCGAGTGGCAGCGCCTGACGGACGCTCTGCTGGCGTGGGGGGCGGGACGCGACACCACCATCATTGCCATGGGAGGCGGTGTCACGGGTGATCTGGCCGGATTCGTGGCCGCGACGCTGCACCGGGGTGTGCCGGTGGTGCAGGTGCCCACCACGCTGCTCGCGATGGTGGACAGCGCGGTGGGCGGCAAGACGGGGGTGGACACGCCAGCGGGCAAGAATCTCGTCGGCGCCTTCCACGATCCTCGTCTGGTGGTCGCCGACACGGAGACGCTGCGCACGTTGCCGCCGCCAATCCTCGCAGACGGGTTGGCGGAGATGATCAAGCACGGGCTGATCGCCGATGCCGATGCGTTCACCGAGTTGTGCGGACACCTGCCGGCGCTGTGCGAAGCGGGTGGCGCGGAAATGCCACAGCTGTCGGCACTGGTGGCGCGGAGCGTGGCGGTGAAGGCTCGGGTGGTGGCGGCGGACGCGCGAGAGGCGGGCCTTCGCCAGATCCTCAATGCCGGCCATACCATTGGCCACGCGATCGAGCACGGGCTGGATTACGCCATCTCGCACGGAGCCGCCGTGGCGGCGGGCCTGGTGGTGGAGACGCGACTCGCCGAGCAGCTCGGGCTCGCGGAGGTCGGGTTGGGCGATGTGGTGGCCGATGCGGTGCGCCGCGCGGGCCTTCCGGATGGCCCGCCGGAGGCGCTGGACGACGCGACGCTGCTGGAAGCGACGCGCATGGACAAGAAGGCGCGCGGCGGGGTGGTGGAGTACGCGCTGCCGGTGCGGCTGGGCGAGATGTCGCCCGGTCCAGCAGGCCGATGGAGCGTGCCCGTGGCCGACTCGGCGGTGCTGTCGGCGCTGGGCGTGGCGCGGTTGCGAGCGCACGATCCGGCTCGCGCGCGCATTCCAGAAAACTGATAAACGTGGATATCTTCGCGAGGGCAGCGGTCCTTCTGCTGTGTCTACTTCAGTTGAACGATGTGCAATTCGAGTCACACAAGCGACACTATAGCACTATCTAAGAGACAGAATTGGGTAAAGTCCGCTTCGAGGTCAATTTCTTCGAATCGGGGCGTCGTCACCCGTTCGTCCCGCCGCAAAGATTTGTGTTGACCTGCGGGATTTGGCGCCGTACTGTGGCTTCCGAAACCTGTACCGGTGCCGGCTCCCCAGCCGGTCCCACCATCCGGTCACCCCAGGCGAGAGGGCGTGTATGCAAGCAGCGGCCGCCAGCAGGACCACTGTTCCCCGGTCCAAAGGATTTTTCCGCTCCGCACCATCGTCCGCGTTCGATCAGTACCTGCATGACATCCAGAAGCTCCCCCTGATCAAGGATGTACAGGAAGAGCGGCGCCTCGCGCGTCTGGCACAGCAGGGTGACGAAGCGGCGGCAGAGCGGCTCGTGACGGCGAATCTCCGATTCGTCATCTCCTACGTGAAGAAGTATCAGGGGCATGGCCTTGACCTGTCCGAGCTCGTGGCCATCGGCAACGAGGGCCTCCTCAAGGCCGTCCGCAAGTTCGATCCGGACCAAGGCGTCAAGTTCATCTCCTACGCGGTATGGTGGGTGCGTCAGGCCGTCCTCAAGGCGCTCGCCGAGCAGACGCGCTCCGTCCGTATCCCGCTCAATCAGAACTCCCAGCTCATCCGGCTGTCGCGCGCGGAAACGGTGCTCAGCCAGGTGCTGCGCCGCGATCCCACCGACCAAGAGCTCGCCAAGATGCTCGACGAGCCGGTGGACAATGTCCGGCAGTCCCGCACCATGACCGGCTCCGAAGTCTCCCTCGACGCGCCTATCGACCGGCAGGACCGCGAAGCCAGCACCCTGGGCGAGCGCTTTGCCGGCGAGACCAACGTCGAGATTGAAGAGGGCACCGACTCCCGCCTCATGCGCGAGTTCATCGACCGGGTGTTCCGTCGGTACCTCACGCCCCGCGAACGCAAGATCCTGTACCTCTATTATGGTTTGGAAGAAGGCGCGGAAGCCATGACGCTCGAGCGCATTGGCGCGCTCATGGGCGTCACCCGCGAGCGCATCCGTCAGATTCGCGAACGGGCCTTCGAAAAGCTGCGCCAGTCACCAGACGGCTGCGCACTCTCCGGGTTCTGGGGCACCGCCTGAGCGGACCCCTGCCTCCCCGCGTGACCATCGTGTGACGCGGACCGCGCGCCTCGGCGTGCTCTCGCACCACCTGAACGCCTCGACTCCAGTCGGGGCGTTCGGCGTTCCGGCCCCCTTGGCGCCATGACCGTCACGGCACGGTCGCGTCACGGCCCCGTCACGCTCTTGTGGAGAAGTGTGTCTGTCGTCACATTTTTCCCATGCGAAAACCACGAGTATTGTTGGTTGACGATGAACCATCGATTCGACTCGCCATGCGGAAGTGGTTCGAGCGGCACGGATGGTCGGTGGATGAGGCGGAGGATGGTCCGTCCGCCAACGGCCAACTCGAGGCCGTTCACATGGGCTATGGCCTGATTATCTGCGACGTGCACCTGCCGGGGTTCAGCGGGCTCTCGGTGGCCAGCCGCGTGGAACGCGAGTGGCCGGACCTGCTCGACCGGTTCGTGTTCACCACCGGCGACAACATGGACTTCTCGCCGGAACAGTGCGGGTTGCGCGATCGCACGCGCGTCCTGCTCAAGCCCTTCGAGTTTTCCGCTCTGCGGACACTGGTTGCCGACGTCCCTCGCGCGGACGAGTCGGCCGCCTAGCAATCTCCCTCGCTCAGGCACCGCCCTCCATGACCGCACTCGCCCACGCCCTCGCAGCAATCGTGGGCGACCGGTGGGTGAAATCGCGACCGGCCCAACTCACCGCCTACGACGCGGACGGGCTGCCGGGCTATCGGGCCACTCCCTCACTCGTGGTGCTTCCGGGCTCGCGCGATGAGGTGTGCGCGGTCGTGCGACGCCTCGCGCAGGACAAGGTGCCCTTTGTGCCCCGCGGCGCCGGCACCGGCCTCTCCGGCGGCTCGCTGGCGGAGGGCAGCGTGGTGCTCGGCCTCAATCGCCTCACACGCATTCATCGCATTGACGCCGGCAACCGACTGGCCCACGTGGAACCGGGCGTGGTGAACGCCTCCCTGACCCGCGCCGTCGCCCCCTACGGCCTGCACTACGCACCGGATCCGTCCAGCCAAGCCGCCTGCACCATTGGCGGGAACGTGGCCGAAAATGCCGGCGGGCCGCACTGCCTCAAGTATGGCGTCACGCTCAATCACGTCGCCGCCCTCACGGTCTGCCTCCCGTCGGGTGACCTGGTCTCGCTCGGGTCCGCCGTCCACGAGTCTCCCGGCTACGACCTGTGCGGCCTGTTCGTCGGTAGTGAAGGCTGTTTCGGCGTGGCCACCGACATCTGGGTGCGCCTGCTGCCGGTGCCGCAGGGCGTCCGCACACTGCTCGCCGCGTTTGCTTCCGTCGCCGACGCGGCACGCGCAGTCTCGGCCATCATCGCGAGCGGCGTCGTGCCTGCCGCGCTGGAAATGCTCGATCAGGCCACCATCCGCGTGGTGGAATCGAGCATCTACGCGGCGGGCTATCCGGTCAACGCCGCGGCGGTGCTGCTCGCCGAAGTGGACGGCCTTGAGCCCGGGCTGGACGTTGACGCTCGGACCATTGAAGCCTGCTGCCAGGATCACGGGGCGCAGTCGGTCCGGGTGGCGCGGGACGCCGACGAACGGGAGCGCCTGTGGCAGGGCCGCAAAAAAGCGTTTGGCGCGCTTGGCCGCGTGGCGCCCCACCTCGTGGTGCAGGACGCCGTGGTGCCACGCACGCGCTTGCCGGAGCTGCTGGCACAGATCGAAGAAATCGGCGCTCGACACGGCGTTCAGGTGTGCAACGTGTTCCACGCGGGCGACGGCAACCTGCACCCCAACATTTCGTACGACGCCAACGACGCCGTGCAGGCCGAGCGTGTGCACCAAGCCATGCGCGAAATCATGCACGCCTGCGTCGCGGCCGGCGGCACCATCACCGGCGAACACGGTGTGGGACTCGACAAGCTGGAGTATATGGACACGATCTTCAGCGACGCGTCGCTGAGTGCCATGTGCGCGGTCCGCGACGTTTTCGACCCGGAGCGGCGCGCGAATCCCGGCAAGGTGGTTCCGGTGCGTACCTGTCGTGAATGGAGCGGAGCAGTCCGCGCCTGACGCGTGGTGCAGCGTGGTGCAGCGTGGTGCAGCGTGGTGCAGCGTGGTGCAGCGTGGTCCAGCGGCGTGCCAATCGTACCGCGCGTGCATCCTATATTCCCGTGATGCAGCACGCCCCGCCCCCCACTCCTTCACGGCCCAGCGAGTCGTTCGTCATGGCGCTGGCCGAGCAGATCTCGCAATACGCCGCGCGCGCGGAGCCGGTGCGTGTGGTGGGCGGCGGCACGTGGCTCGACGCCGGTCGTCCGTGTCACGGCTCCACGCTCGCGCTTGGTGAGCACGCGGGAATTGTGGACTACGTACCGGGCGACCTCACACTCACGGCGCGCGCGGGCACCCCACTCGACGAGGTGCGCGCGGCCACGGCGGCGCATGGACAGTGGTTTCCGCTCGATCCCGTCGCGGGCCCCGGCGCCACGATTGGCGCAACCGTCGCCACTGCCTCGGATGGCCCGCTTGCCGGCGCGCTGGGGCGCGTGCGCGACCTGGTGCTTGGTCTCGAGTGCGTGACGGGCGACGGCACGGTGATCCGCGCGGGTGGACGCGTGGTGAAGAACGTAGCGGGCTTCGATCTGGTGCGGCTGCAGACGGGCGCGTGGGGAACGCTGGGCGTGATTACCGAGGTCACCGTGCGGCTGCGCGCTCGGCCGCTCCACGAACGCTGCCTCGTGCTGCGCGGCGACGAACGGATGTCGCTGGAGGCGCGCCTTGCGCCGCTCGTGGATCTCCGGTTGGAGCCACTCGCGATGGAGCTGCTGAGCCCCGCGCTCGCATCGGCGTTGGGCGTGCACAACGCCACCTGCGTGCTGGTGCGGCTGGGGGGCAATGCCGAGCATGTGGAGGCGCAGGCCGCAGCCCTCGCGGCGGTGGGCGATGTGGATGAGGTGCGGGGGGACGTGTTCGAATCGCTGGCGGCGCTCGAATCGCCACATGACATGGTCGCCCGTGTGTCGTACCTGCCATCCCACCTGAGCGCCACGTGGCGGCACGTGATGGACTGCTGCACGGCGCACCAGTGGTGGCAGCCGCTCGCCTCGGCGTCGCTCGCGCGCGGCGTTGTGCGTGTGGTGTTGCCGGCGGCGCGGGCAGGCAGCACACACGACGCCACCATGGGCGCAACATCTGCATTTGTGCGAAGCCTGCTGCCACCTGGTGGCCACGTGGCGTGGGAGCGGCTGCCGGCGTCGTTGTGGCCGCTCGTTGCCGCCGATGTGGACGATGCGCTCTCAACCTCGCTCCGCCGAACGTTCGACCCATCGCACATCCTCAATCGCGGCCTGCTCGGTGAAGCAGCGGCGATCGTGCGGAGCGGCGCGTGAGCGCGGACGCAGGTGTCGGCGCGACACGCAGCGGCTGCGCGCACGACTCGCCGCTTGCGCAGGCTGCCGCCGGCCTCGACGCGTGCGTGCACTGCGGGTTCTGCCTGCCCGCATGCCCCACGTATGTGAATCTGCACGACGAGAACGATTCGCCGCGCGGGCGACTGCTGCTCATGCAGCGACTGCTCGACGGCGTGCTGCCACTCGATGATCCAGATGTCGGCACACATCTCGATCGGTGCCTCGGCTGTCGCGCGTGCGAGACGGCATGCCCGAGCGGTGTGCCCTATGGCGAGCTGCTGGAAGCGACGCGAGCCACGATGCGCGCGGTACGGCCCGTTCCGCCAGTGGCGCGCCTCGTGCTCGCGGTGTTTCGCCGGCCGTGGCTGCTGCGGCCCGCGTTGCTTGCGGCGCGCCTGTTCCGCGCAACGCGCCTGCCGCGCTGGCTCGCGCGCGTGCTGCCGGTGCGCCTGCGCTTTCCAATGGCCATGCTCGCGGCGTCCTCGCCCGTTCGGCTGTCGTTGACGGGAGCGCCGGCGCGCGTGAAGCACGCGGGTGGTACGGGCGGGGCGACGATCACGTCGCGCGGTGGCCGTGCAACGGCGTCGCCGGTGGTGATGCTCACCGGGTGCGTGATGCGCGGATTGTTCGCCCACACGAACGCCGCAACCGAACGCGTGGTCACTGCGTGCGGTCACCATGTGCAACGGGCGCCCGATCAGGGCTGCTGCGGCGCGCTGCATGCGCACGCCGGTGATCTCGACGCCGCACGGGCGCTTGCACGCCTGAACATCGCCGCGTTCGAGCACGTGCCAGACGCGCGCGTGGTCGTGAACTCCGCTGGCTGTGGCGCCATGCTCAAGGACTATGGACATCTGCTGCGTGATGACCCCGAGTGGCACGCTCGCGCGGCATCACTTGCCGCCCGGGTGTGCGATATCAGCGAGCTGGTCGCACCGGCGCTCTCGGTGGACGCAGAGAACGCTGTGGCCGCGTCGAACGACACGAACGCCAGGAACGAGAACGCACCGGACCTCCCTCTGCGCGTGGCCTACGACCCGCCGTGCCATTTGATGCATGCGCAGCGTATCACACGCCAACCGCTCACGCTGCTCGATGCGATTCCTGGCGTGGAGCGTGTGCCGCTGGAAGACGCAGATCAGTGCTGCGGCAGTGCGGGCATCTACAATCTGGTGGAGCCGGAAACGAGTGACGCGGTGCTCGCCCCCAAGCTGCGGCGCATTGCCGAGGCGCGTGTGCAGCTGGTGGCCAGCGGCAATCCCGGCTGCCTCATGCAGATCGGCGCCGGACTGCTGTTGGGCGGTCACACGGCGCGCGCGGTACACCCGATCGACCTGCTCGACGCGTCGCTCCGCGCACACGGTTGATGCAACCGCAGGGCCGCGTGCTCATGGTGGCGGTGGACGGCGTGCTCGCCGAATCGCTCGAGGCGCGTCGCGATGCACTGCGGGACGCGGCGCTCGACACCGGGCTGCTGCGCAGCAGTCCAGACATTGCGCCGCTGTCGCTCGCCGGAATGGACTGGAACGACATGGTGCATATGCTGCACATGCTGCCATTGATGTACGGACCGCACACGCACGGGGCTACGTCGGACCACACGCTGCGTGATCTTACGGTGTTCGCCGCCGAGCGATTGTGGACCGCACGCCTCGCGTCCGGACTGCCAGTGTTGGTGCCAACAGCGATCTCGCGCTGTCGCACGGCGGCCACGAACGGCTTCTCGGTGGTGCTGCGCTCCGACAGCACTCGGCGCAGTGCGCAGCGGCTGTTCGAGGTGCTGGAGGCGGAGACGCTGGCTGTGCGCACGCTCGCGGCAGACGATCCTGCGGCCCGCACTGGCGTTGGCGTGCTCCGCGATCGCCAGCTCGCTGCAGCGTTCCAGGGCCGCAGTGCCGCGCGGCTCGTGGAGCCCGATCCGACTCCCGTTCTTGAATCGCTCCCTCACGGCGTGGCGATCACTGTTGGCTGGCCGTCCATCGCGCTCTGAATAGCTTCCGGTATGTCTCTCACTCTTCCCGTCCCGCTCACCGGCCACGATCTCGCCGCGTACGAGGCACTCCACTCGGGGGCCGCAGTATTTGTGCGCCCCGCGCTGCATCACCTCGAGTTCACTGGTGCGAAGGCGGCCCACACGCTCACCGGCCTCATCACCAATGATGTGCTCGCGCTGGCCGAAGGCGCCGGACAGTACGCCGCGGCGCTCACGGCGAAGGGGCGGGTGGTGGCCGACATGCGCGTGATTCGGCTGTCGTCGGAAACCTTTCTCACCAGCACGACGCACGCGGCCTGGCCCGGCTGGCACGAGCTGGTCCGCAAGTTCGTGAACCCTCGATTTGCCAAGTACGCCGAGGTGGCGTTGCACACGCGGAGTGTGCACGGGCCGTCGGCCGGTGAGGCGGTGCGTGCGGTGATGGCGCGTTTGTCCGGAAGTGGCGCGGTCGTCCTACCGGAGGAACCGTACGCCAGCACCGCCGTCACGCTGGACGAGGGCACCGTCCGCGTGGTCAGGTCGCCGGACCTGGGCGACGTGACCGGGTTCGACCTGTTGGTACCGCCAGCGTTGTTGGCCACCGTGGATCGTGCCCTCGGCGCGATCCCGGGTCTCGTGACGGGAACGGAGTCGGCTTGGCATGTGGCGCGTGTGGAGTCTGGCCGCCCGGAATGGGGTCGCGACATGAATGACACCACGATTCCGCAGGAGGCCAATCTGGAGACGCTGCACGCGATCTCGTTCGACAAGGGCTGTTACACGGGCCAGGAAACCGTTGCGCGCATCCATTTCCGGGGGCATGTCAACCGTCACCTGCGTGTCCTGACGAGCGCCGAACCCCTGCCCGTGCCATCGGAAATCCGCACCGATGACGGCAAGGTGATTGGCGACGTGCGCTCCTCGGCACTGTCTCCGCGCGTCGGTCCGGTGGCCATCGCGATGTTGCGGCGAGAGCTCGGCGTGGGTGACACGGTTTCCGTATACGCGTCAGATTCGACCGGTACCGAACTAACAGTAGTGGCCGAGGTGTCGCGATAACGGCAAAACGCCCCCGACCCTTCACGAAGAAGAGTCGGGGGCGTTTGAAGCCCGGGAGGGGCTGGATTACATCGTGCCGCTGTCGGGCATGGCCGGCATCGAATCCGGCGCCATCATGGTGCTGTCCGACATCATCATGGCCGACGAATCCACCATTGCCGCCGGTGCTGCCTCTTCCATGCCGTCCGCCATCCCCTCGGCGGCGTCGTCCGCGGCGGCGCCGCACGCGGTCAGAATCACAGCCGCAGCAATCAGGGCAATACGCTTCATGGGTTCCTCGTTGGATTTGGATGGTACCCGTGCATCCCGATCGGCGATTGACCATCCAGGCGTCGGCACGGCCTTCCGCTCGGAAGGACCTGCGAAATGTAGGTTTTCTGGGGGGCCTGTCAACCAGACGCGGGCACCATCCTGCGGGCTCGTGCGCTGTGTACTGTACAAGCAGTCTGCTTCTCTCATTTCCTCCCCACGGCTCCGTGACTCGACTTCCTGATACGCTTGGCGCGCTGCGCCGCTCCGCCTGGGCAGATCCCAGTCGGCCCCGCACCGTGAAAGACGAGGTGCGCGCCAACCTGATCGCGCGTCTCAAAGCAGGTGGTCCGCTGTTCCCCGGCGTTCTCGGCTATGAAGACACCGTGATGCCGCAAATCGTCAACGCGCTACTGTCGCGACACAACTTCATTCTGCTCGGCCTCCGCGGACAGGCGAAATCGCGGATCTTGCGGGCGCTCGGGACGCTGCTCGACGAGCACATGCCGGTCGTGTCTGGGAGCGAAGTCAACGACAATCCGTTCTCGCCAATTTCCAAGTACGCGCGCCAGCTCATTGCTGAGCACGGCGACGAGACCCCGATCGGCTGGGTGTCACGCGACGAGCGGTACGTCGAAAAGCTCGCCACGCCGGACGTCACCGTGGCCGATATCATCGGCGACGTGGACCCCATCAAGGCGGCCCGCGGCGGACATCTGTTGAGTGACGAGCTCACCATGAACTACGGCATGCTCCCCCGTGCGAACCGGGGCATCTTCGCGCTCAACGAGCTGCCCGATCTCGCCGGCAAGGTGCAGGTGGGTCTGTTCAACATCATGCAGGAAGGCGACGTCCAGATCAAAGGCTATCCCGTGCGCCTCAAGCTCGACGTGCTGCTCTGCTTCACCGCCAATCCCGAGGATTACACCGCGCGCGGCAAGATCATCACGCCGCTCAAGGATCGCATCGGCAGCGAGGTCATCACGCACTACCCCACGAGCGTGGAGCTGGGCGTGGACATCACGCGGCAGGAAGCGTGGACGGACCGCGGTGCGCTACCGCAGCGCGTGCCTGATTTGGTGCGCGAAGTCGTGGAACGCGTGGCGTTCGAGGCACGGGACGACAAGCGGGTGGACAAGCGCAGCGGCGTGTCGCAGCGCATGCCCATCACCGTGCTCGAGAACGTGGTGTCCAACGCCGAGCAGCGGGCCATCGTGAAGGGCGAGGACGAGATCGTGCCACGCATCGCGGACATCTACGCGGCGCTCCCCGCCATCACCGGCAAGATGGAGCTCGAGTACGAGGGCGAGCTCGTGGGCGGGGCGGCAATCGCGCACGAGCTCATTCGCCGCGCGTGCCACGAAACCCTCGAAGCGCGCGCCGGCGATGTGGAAGCCGAAGAAGTCGTGATGTGGTTCGACAACGGTGGTGCGCTGCAGGTGGCGGATGACGCCGCCACGCCGCTCATTCGGCAGGGCTTTGACCTTGTGCCGGGCTTGGTGGACACCGTGGTGGCGCTGGGTCTCGCGCCCAAGGCCGATGAGGCGCTGGTGGCCGTGGCCTGTGAGGTGGTGCTGGAGGCCCTGGTGGCGCGGCGGAAGATCAGTCGCAGCGAGCAGGGCCGCTACGGAAAGGCGGAGCGGGAGCGCAAGCGTCCGAATCAGGAATATTTCGGCTGATCGGCAAGGGCGATGTCAACAATGTGCATGGCCGCGCACATCTCGGCTCGGTGGGGAGCGAGCCGAGTGTGCCAGCCATGAAACGTTGCGTAAATCGCTCGATGACAGCACTTTACGTAGTGTAGGCTGCAGACATTCCGCGGATAAAAACCGCAGTCAGCCTGATCACGGATGTACTTGGAGCGTTGCATGATCCGAAGGTTGGCAGTGCTGGCAGCAGTTGCAGCGTTTGGAAGCGTGTCGGGAACGGTCGCAGCGCAGAACCCGACCGCCGCATTGAACTCACCAAACGGAGAGTTCACGTTCGCCAATTGGCTGGACGTCAACAACGCGGCAGTTGGCAACAACAAGGTCAACGACAACAACGTCGTCTATTTCATCAAGGAAAAGGCGGCCAATGGCTTCCAGTCGTGGTTCCTGTTCTTTGATCCGAGGGCCACGCAGACGGTGACCGGTCTTGTGACGTTCCCCACGGCCATCAGCCAGCTGTACACGACCAAGGCCGACATTGACAACTCGACGGAGACGTACGGCCTCACCGATGTGGTGTCGTATGAGTCGTCGAAGCTCATCGGCCTCGAGGCAACCGACCAGGCGCTTTTCGCGGACAATGAGTTGTCGATTGACTTCACGGCCAGCACTCCTGGCGATCACATGCGCATCCTCACGATTGCTTCGTCTCCGAGCATCGTTCCCGAACCGGCGGCCCTGTCGCTGCTCGGCTTCGGATTGGTTGGGCTCGTTGGTATCGCGCGTCGTCGTCGCGCCTGAGACCGGCTGCCTCGCTCAGCATTGATGGTCAACACGCCCTGGTGTCTTCGGACAGCGGGGCGTGTTTGCGTAGTCGCCCCGCATGTCGTCCCCAAACCGCCACGGCGAGGCACGGGGGTGGCCGAGTGCCGGCCTCTCTCACTTGGTCATGCGCCGAGCTAGACTAGGGCGCATGTCCGCCGCCAAGCCCACGCACGCAGTCATCGCAACTCAGGTCGTGTCCTCACTCGACCCTGTCACGGTTCGCCGCCAGATGACAAAGCTGCGCGCCTGGTTCCGGAAGCACGGGCGCGACCTGCCGTGGCGCCGGACGCGCGATCCGTATCACGTGCTCGTGTCCGAGCTCATGCTGCAGCAGACCCAGGTGTCGCGGGTGATCGACTACTACGACCGATGGCTCACACGCTTCCCCACCCTGCATGATGTGGCGCGCGCGCGGCCCAAGCAGGTGCGCGATGCCTGGGAAGGACTCGGCTACTACGCTCGCGCGCGGAATCTGCAGCTGCTGGCGCGCGCCGTGTCTCCAAACGGTGAACCCAACAACGCCTTGCCAAACGATCCCAAGGCGCTGCAGGCGCTCCCCGGGGTCGGCGCGTACACGGCGGGAGCTGTGGCCAGCTTCGCGTACGAGAAGCGCGCCGCGCTGGTGGACACGAACGTCGCGCGCGTGCTGCTCCGGCTCTACGCGCCCGAGTTTTCACCCAAGAGCGGTGTTGGTCAGCGCGTCGCGTGGGCGCTGGCCGCGGCGGTGCTCCCGCGCACCGGGAAGGCCGCCTGGACACACAATCAGGCGATCATGGAGCTGGGGGCGCTGCTGTGCACGGCGCGGGTGGCTCGGTGCGGTGGGTGTCCGATGCGCCGAGAGTGTGCGTCCGCCAGTCCGTCGCTCTCCGAACGCGCTGGGGAATGACATTCCGCAAGTACGTCAACTTCGCGGGTGTGCAGCCGACCGATGTGCGGGGCTGACCAAGAGCTCCGGCGTTCCCGCGGCCCCTCACACTGCTTTCGGTGTGGGTGAACGGCTCACGGTTTTCGGTGGAACCGCATTCGATTCTGCGGTCGAGTCACGAATGCGGTGGCACCACGGTAGCGGCGAGCGCAGCGTCGCCGTCCAGCCGAGCCCCGATGCTCTGCTCCACCGTCTACCGTCCGCCGTCCACCCAAACCGAAAGCAGTGTCCGAACCCGACCCGCGACCGCGATCTCCGAACGGCCCCGCCGCACCACCGCCAGCCCCCCAACCCCGACCGGCGCCGTGCGTGAGGCCGAAAACCGGTTACCGGTTTCCAGTTACCAGTTACCAGTCCCCGCCCCCGCCCCCCTTCCCCACCCCCACACTGGCGCTGCACCCACGCCCTCAATCAGGTTACGTCCATGCGTCCCCTCCTTGACGGTCTCGCCCTCGTGCTCGCCGTGATGCGACCCGCTGTACTTGGGCTCGCCGTGCTCACCGGTGTCGGAGCCCTGGCGTCCTGGGCCGGCCGCACTCGTCGGCTGTCGCCCTTTTCCACCGCCGCCCGACTCACTCGCAAGCATGTTGACCCGCTGTTCGTGCCCGTGGAGCGTCGCGTGGTGCGCGCCGGCGGACAGCCGGCCAATGCCCCGTGGTGGGCGCTGGCCGTCGTGGTGGCGGGCGGGCTGCTGCTCATCTCGTCAATCGAGTTTCTGCGCGACCAGCTGGCCATGGCCTTCATGGCGTCGCAGGGCGGCGTGCGCGGGCTGCTGCGACTTGGTGTCACCTGGACCTTTGCGGTGCTCAAGCTCGCCATCATCGCACGCGTGGTCGCGTCGTGGGTGGGCGGATCCGCCTACTCCAAGTGGTGGCGCTGGGCGTTCGTGATCACTGACCCCTTCATGATCCCGCTGCGCCGCGTGCTGCCGACGCTTGGGCCAATCGACATTTCGCCGATCGTCGCGTATTTCGGG
>JBBSPE010000029.1:0-37511 GCA_038259155.1 Gemmatimonadales bacterium | reverse complement strand
CACGAACAGACTGACGCCCATGATCGTGTAGAAGATGCTGAGTGCGCTCACCACATCGGCGGCGACCAGCGCGATGGCCACGCCGGCCGCGCCGCCGAACAGTGCGGTCAGGCGCGTCACGCGCAACAGCTGGGCATCGGTCGCCTGCGGGCGGAGAAAGCGCTTGTACAGATCCTGCGACAACGATGTGGTGAGCGAGAACAGCACCGCGTCCGCCGAGCTGACCTCCGCTGAGAAGACGGCGGCGAGACCGAGGGTACCAACGGCCACGGGCACGCCGGTCATGAGCAGCGTGGGGAGGGCAAGCTCTGGCTGTGCGAGATCGGGAAACTGGACGCGCGCCATCATGCCGAGCAGCACCGGCACCGAGGCGTAGACCATGAGCGCCAGCCCGTTGAGTCCCACTCCGATGCGCACGGTGCGGTCGTCGCGCGCGCCGTAGATCTTTTGCAACAGGCCAGGCGCGACGATGAACGCTGGTCCGAGCATGGCGAGGTACACCAAACCGGACGCGCCACCTTGCCATGGGTTCCAGTAGTCGGCCGCCGGCTGCAGGGCGCGCAGTCCTTCCCAGCCACCTGAGGCGCTGAGCGCGTAGGGAATGGCAATGGCAAAGCCCAGCATTTTCACAATGAGCTGCACCATGTTCACGTAGGCCGACGAGAGCAGTCCACCGGCCGCGAAGTAGACGGTCACGAGGAGACCGCCGAGAATGCAGCCCACCGACTTGGGCACGCCGGCCGCAACGTTCAGGATCCAGGAAACCGCTATGAGCTGGCCGGCCAGAATGAAGATCGAGCCCACCCAAAGCAGTGCGGCGATGGTGGTGCGCACACCGACGCCATAGCGGAGTTCGAGGTATTCCCCGACGGTGCGCAGATCGTGCTCGGCCGCCACTCGCCGCATGGCGGGCCCAACCGTGAAGGCGAGCACCATGGAACCGATGCCGGCAGAGAGTACCCACCAAACGGCCGCGTAGCCATCACGGTAGCCAAGGCCCGAGGCGCCGATCGTGGAGCCGGCGCCGATATTGGCGGCGAGCATGGTGCAGAAGAGGAGGCCCGGTCCCAGGGCGCGTCCGGCAACAAAAAAGTCGTTGGACGTGCGAACACGGCGCGAGATCCACGCACCCAGCGCGAGCTGGGCCACGGCGTACGCGAAGATCCACGCGATGGTTGAGTTCATTCAACAAGTCCGGGGTGAATGTTCACATCAATGTACGCGTTGGGTCACGGCCGCAACGTCTGCACGACTCGCGGCGTAGTCGCATTGACAGCCGCTCGCGCCTGTCACATATTCGCGCTTCGTGGTCCCGCCTTGGTGCTTGCCTACATGGATCAGCTCCACAAGCAGTACGAGCAGCTGATGGCCGCTGTTGAAGCGGCCACTGATGAGATGGTTGCGTTCACGGTGGACATGGTGCGTATCCCCACGGTGAATCCGCCGGGCGACGCCTACGTGGAGTGCGCCGAATTGATCGGCCGACGCCTGCAGTCGTTTGGATTCGAGGTGGACTACCCGGTGGCCACAGGTCGTCCCGAGCATACGGTGTCGCATCCCCGCATGAATGTGGTTGGCCTGCGTCAGGGGCAGAGCATGCGTCCGCTGGTGCACCTGAACGGACACTTCGATGTGGTGCCGGCTGCTGACGGCTGGACAGTGGATCCATTTGGTGGCGTCGTACGCGATGGCCGCATTTATGGACGTGGCACGTGCGACATGAAGGCGGGCATCACCGCCGCGATCTATGCGGCGGAGGCAATCCGTCGTGCCGGGATTCCGCTGCACGGATCCATTGAAGTGAGCGGGACGGTGGATGAGGAGAGCGGTGGGTTTGCCGGCATGGCCTACCTTGCGGAGCAGGGACGAGTCAGCGCCGATCGTACCGATGCGGTGATCATCACCGAGCCCACGGACACCGATCGCATCTATATAGGACATCGCGGCGTCTACTGGTTCGAGGTCCTCACCCGCGGGCGCATCGCGCATGGATCAATGCCGTTTCTGGGTGTGAATGCGATCTCGCACATGGGTGTCATTCTCGAGGAAATCCGTCACAAGCTGCAGCCGCTGCTCCGCAGTCGCACCACCGATGCTCCTGTCATGCCGCCTGATGCCAGGCACGCCACGCTCAACATCAACGGCATCAGTGGCGGGCAGCCCGTGGATGGCATCCAGACCCCCTGCGTGGCCGACCTGTGCCGCGCGATCTTTGACCGTCGCTTCCTGGTGGAAGAGGGCTTTGACGCCACGCGTGCGGAGGTGGTGGAGTTGCTGGAGCGAGCGGCTCGCGACACACCGAACCTCGTGTACGAGTTGCGTGACCTGATGGTGGTGCACCCCGTGCGCACGCCGGATGGTTCGTCGGTGGTGACGGCGCTACAGGAGTCGGTACAGACAGTGCTCGGCCGCGACCCCATGCTGGCGGCCAGTCCCGGTACGTACGACCACAAGCACGTGGACCGCATTGCCGGCGTGCCCAACTGCGTGGCGTATGGTCCGGGCATGCTGGATCTGGCGCATCAACCCGATGAGTACTGTGTGATCGAGGATCTGGTGAACAGCACCAAGGTGCTCGCGCTGTCCCTGCTGTCGCTCACCCGTTCGCACTGATCGCCGCGAACGATCCGTTACCCGCCGCTCGACACACCGAGGGAGACCGATGACACGTCGTTCCCGATGGGCCGTGACACTGAGTATCGTGCCGCTCGCTTTTGCTGCAGCAGCCGTTGCACACGCGCAGGGTACCGGCGTCATTGCCGGACGAGTCACGGAGGCAGGCAGCGGGAAGCCGCTCTCCTACGCCCAGGTGTACACCGACAATGATCGCAACCGGGTGGCGCGCTCCGATGCTGAGGGACGCTACCGACTTTTCAATGTGGCAGCCGGTGGACAGACGCTCGTGGTGCGTCTCGTTGGCTACTCGGTGAAATCACTCCCGGTGACTGTCGCGGCTGGAGACACCATCACGCTCGATATTCAGCTTGCCAGCCAGCCACTTGACCTTGATGCGGTGGTTGTGACCGGGCAGGGCGGCGAGATCTCCAAGCGACGCATCGCAACCAACGTGGACGTTGTCGGGTCGGAGGCAATTGAAGCCTCGCCGGCTCGGCGCATTGACGAACTGCTGCAGGCCAAGTTGCCGGGGGCGCAGATTCGCATGACCTCCGGACAGGCGGGTACCACGTCGATCATCCGGACACGCGGCATCACGTCGGTCAACCAGAACTCGACGCCCGTGATCTACGTGGACGGGGTGCGCGTGGACAACCTGAACACCATTGCCACGATCGGTCTGAACGTGTCCGGCGTGCGGTCGCAAGGCGCCGCGACCAGCGCACTGGCTGACCTGCCGATCGACAACATTGAACGGGTAGAGTTCATTCCTGGCGGAGCGGCCACCACCCTGTACGGATCGGACGCGGCCAACGGCGTGATCCAGATTTTCACCAAGCGCGGCACCGCGGGCGGCACCAAGGGCTACATCGAGTCCAACGTGGGCTTCGACACGCCGCAGACGCAATTTCATTTCTTTGACCGCACCGCCGACCTCATCTACCAGAACGGCTTCACGCAGGGCTACTCCGGCGGCATTGATGGCGGCAACGAGAACATCACCTACAGCGTGTCCGGCAACATCCGCTCGGCGGAGAGCCAGCGCCTTTTCGGCGACAATCGTGCGTTTGGTTTGCGGAACGGCGTGGCGGCTTATCTGGGCACGAAGGCGCGCTATCAGGGCACCGTGTCGTACAACCAGAGCAACGCGCCCCGCTTCCGGAACGGCAACTCGGGTGGCTACAATGCGCTCTGGCTGCTCGAGGACGGGCGGTCCTTTGCCCTGGGCTTTGACAACAACCTCGACTCGCTCAGCGACACGGACTACGCGTCGCTCAAGCAGTTCGTGCAGAATGCCGAGGCACTGCAGAACATCAACGTGTTCACGCGATCCTGGACCACGTCGCACACCCTGTCCTATGACCCGGTCCCCTCACTGAAGACCAACGTCACCTTTGGTGTGAACAACCGGTTCAGCAAGGAATCGGAAGTGGTCACGAACCAGTTCCTGATTGCCACCAAGTCGTTTCCCGCGGGCACGACGGACCGTGGCTACATCAACAACTACGAGCGCAACTACACCGGGTTCACATTCAATCTCGGCGCGCAGCACAGCGGCTCGGTGGGCAATAACCTGTCGGTCATCACGTCGGTTGGTGCGCAGCTGTTCCGCAATGACGATGCGCAGGTGGCGTATCAGGCCACCAACGTGCGCGACGGCGCCCTGACCGTGGCCGGCGCCGGCATCACCACGAGCAATGACATCGCGTACCGGGTGGCGAACTACGGCGTCTTCGCGCAGACGAACATCAGCTACCTCGAACGCTACACCCTGGAGCTGGGCCTGCGTGCCGACAAGAACACTGCGTTCGGCCAGAACACCGGCGCGCAGACATATCCCAAAGTTGGCCTGGTGTACGCGCTGAGCGAGGAGCCGTGGTTGCGGTCGCGCATTTCCACGGACGTGCTCTCCGATCTGCGACTCCGCGCCGCGTACGGTGTGGCCGGTCAGTTCCCCACGCCGTTTGCGAATGACCGCACGATCGCGTTCGACGCATTCAACGGTCAGCAGTCCGCCACGTTCGGTCAGCCCGGCAACAGCGACCTCAAGCCGGAACGCACGGCCACGCTGGAATACGGCGCGGATATCGGTCTGTTCAACAACGTGGCCACGTTTGGACTGGGCTACTACACCTCGCGCACAACGGATGCGCTGATCAGTGCGCCCCCGGCCCCGTCCACGGGTCTGCCGAGCCAGTTGCGGAACATTGGTGAGATTTCCAACAAGGGACTCGAACTGCGGGCGAGCTTCACGCCGATCAGCCGCCCGGGCCTGCGCCTCACCCTGAACGGTGCGTACAACACGCTCACGAATCGCGTGGAGGATCTGCAGGGGACGCCGCCGTTCGCCATCAGCGGGTACGGCGCGAGCACGGTGCAGGGCATGGTGGAGGAGGGGTTCCCGGTGGGATACCTGCGCGGCAACAAGGCGATCTTCGATGCCAACGGCAACGTCACCGAGGTGCTGCAGCTGCAGTATCTGGGCAAGCCCACGGCTGACAAGTTCGGTAGCTTCGGGGCATCGCTCGGCTTGGGCGAGCGGCTCACACTCAGCATGGGAGCCGACTACCAGTTCGGATCACAGCAGCAGTCGTTCGATCGGGCCTTCCGGTTCCTGTACGGCGTCAAGGGTACCGATGACTACGTGCCCGAAGCTGCAGTGACGCAGTACGGCACGCGCTCGGCGATCTGGCAGCAGGTCATGAACCTGTGGGTGGAAAACACCGACTACGTGACGGTCCGCACGATCACCGCGGACTATCGCCTGAACGAACGGCTCCTGCCGGGCCTCGCGACTGACGCGCGCATCGCGTTCTCCGTGACGAACCCCTTCCGCTGGACCGCGTCGAATTGGGATCCGGAAACCGACCTGGCCACGGCCGGCGGACAGGGCGGTGCGGCTGTGGGCGGTTACAACTACGCCACGGACTCGGCACCGCGCTCCTTTATCCTCACCCTCCGTTTTGGATTCTGACCATGACCCGCCACTCCTTCGCTCGTGCGTCGGTGCGCGTGGTCGCACCGCTTCTCGCCGTTGCGGCCGCCACGCTTGTGGTGAGCTGCGACGCGTTCAAGCCCACCGATGTCGTCAATCCCAACATCACGGACCAGCAGTTCATTGGCACACCGGGTGCCGGAGCCGCTTGGCTGCGTGGCACGCAACGCCAGTTCATCCTCACCTACAATCAGGTGGTGCAGAACGCCGAGCTGGCGTCTGACAACTACTTCAACAACTACACCACGAACAACCAGCTCTTCGACACACCGACCATCGAGTACATCGATCCGCAGGTGACGTCGATCCAGAGCGCGATCGCACGCTTGCGGGACGTCGCGACCTTCGGACTGGATACGATCTTTCCGCGGGACTCGGTGGTCACGGCGCAGGACCGCGCCGAGATGCTCTATTTCCGCGGCACAGCCAATCTGTTTGCCGGCGAGAGCTTTGTGGCACTGCCGGCCACGGCCAACGGCGTGGTGGTGAGCTGGGAAGATCTGTTGGGTCTGGCCATTGCGGACTTCACGGAGGCGCGGACCATTGCCACCGACAACACCGCGAAGAACAGCTACACACTGGCGCTTGCGCGCGCGTACTATCGTCTGGGCAACAAGGCCAAGGCCGTGGAAGAGGCGGCGGCGTTGCTGGCGGCGAACCCCACGTTCCTTCGCAACGTGGTGTATGATGGCGTCAACGGCCCGAACAACGCCATGCAAGGAGTGCTCACGAGCTCGGTCAATAATTTCCAGCCGTTGCCGCGCCTCGATTTCCTGGATCCCAAGTTCCCCAATCGGGGGGCCAACAACCAGAGCCCGATCGCGTTTGCCAAGGCCGAAGAAGCACACATGATTCTGGCGGAGGCACTGCTGTCGGACAACAATGTGTCTGATGCAAAGGCGCGGCTCACGCAGTTGTTGTCACTGGTGCAGTCCCGTCCCACCGAGTCGGTGGACAGCCGCATTCAGTTGCGCGGTCGTGCCGGCGGCAAGTTCGTGTATCCCAACGCCTCCGCCACGCGCGTCGCGTTCGCACCGGGTGAGCCGCTGCGCGACGGGTTTGTGGTCACGCGCTCGGCTGGTAACATCACGGTGCCGATCGTGTCCGGTACGTCGGTGACGCAGGCGCGTATTGACGCCATCTCCACCGTGGACGATGGCCTCTATGTGCTGTACCTCATGCGTCAGGAGATTTTTCTCGCGGAGGGGCGGCGTATGGCCGATCTCGGGATGCGCATGCCGGTGGCGTTCACTGAAGTACTCGCCAACGCCAATGCCACCGACGGTGCCGCCTACACGCAGGCGCAGATTCCGTCCTTCATTCCGCTGGCGTTCGGAATGGACGGGTTCGCCTATGATTCCGTGGCGAACACCGCCATCATGGCGTATGACATGAACAAGCTGCTGGTGCAGAACAAGACGTCACCGGCTGTCCTGCCCTTCAACTGACGTGGGAGAGATCGTGATCCATCAGGTCGCGCGGGATTCGGAGTGGCGGTTCGGTCGGTCGCTGTACAGTGCCAGCATCGCGGGCGCGTTTCTGGTGTCCACGGTCTCGTGTCTGGCGCACGCGCAACCGCCGCAGCCGCGAGGCGGCGTGAGCGTGGTGGGTACCGGTCCGAGCAACTCGATCACCGACGTGCCCAACCTCAAGGTGGGCAACTACACCCGCTCCGATAGTGGTTATCGGAGCGGCACGACGGTCATTCGTACGGAGCAGGGTGCTACGGCCGGCTACTCGCAGATGGGCGGCGCACCAGGCACCAAGGAGACGGACCTGCTCAAGCCGGGCGGTTTCGTGCGCGCGGTGCACGCGATCGTGCTCAGTGGTGGCAGTGCCTACGGGCTCGACGCTGCCACCGGCGTCATGCGCTGGATGGAGGAACACGGGTTTGGCGTGCCGATTGGAACGGCGGGTGTCGTGCCCATCGTGCCGGCCGCGATCCTCATGGACCTGGGTCGTGGTGGTGACTTCAAGAAGCGGCCGGACGCGGAGTTCGGGTACAAGGCGGCCGAGGCCGCGACGAACGATCCAGTCAAGAGCGGTCGGGTGGGCATGGGCATGGGTGCCGGCTGGGGCATGGGCACGGCCAGTGTGAAGCTGTCCAACGGCTACACGGTGGCCGCGATCGTGGGCCTCAATCCCGCTGGTTCACCGGTGGATCCGCGCACGTGTTTGCCGTATGGACTCTTCCTGGAACTGGGCAACGAGTTCAATCTGGTGCAACCGAACGCGACGGAGTGCACATCGGCTGGCGCTGGACGCGGTGGCCCCAACGACGGTTCCGATAATGCACCGACCAACACCACCATCGCGCTGATTGCGACGGACGCGCCGCTGGAGGATCTCGAGGCGGAGCGCATGGCGGTCATTGCGAATGCGGGCCTGGCCCGATCCATTCGTCCGATTCACGGCATTGGTGATGGCGACACGGTGTTCGGGATGGCCACCACTGTGCCTGACCACTCGCTCACGAACGCGGACCTGCAAGCCATTTTCAATGCCGGGGCGGACGTGCTCGGGCGAGCAGTAGTGCACGCGGTTGTCGATTCCAAGCAGGTTGGCAGCAGCCGACTTGGATACTGTGAGCAGTATCCGAGCGCGTGCGTGAACCGTACCGGCAGGAACTGACCGCGTGCGATGCTGGCGCGCGGTCGCGATGGGCGCAGGGATCGTGGCCGCATGCATGGCCGCGGCCTGCTCCGGCACAGCGGATTCTGGGAACACGCCCCAGAGCACGTCCGGTAGCGCGTCCGAGAACACGGACGATGCATCGGGCACGTTGGACATCTACTTCATTGACGTTGAAGGCGGAAAGGCGACCCTGGTGGTGTCCCCGTCCGGCGAGTCAATCCTGCTCGATGCCGGTTTTCCCGGCCCGGGCGGATTTGATGGCACCCCTGGGGCGCCCGATAAGGCGCGGGATGCGCAGCGCATCATGCTCGCCGCGCGCGACGCGGGGATCTCGCGCATCGACCACCTGTTCATCTCACACTATCACGCCGACCACTTTGGCGGTGTGATGGAGTTGTCGCAGCTCATCCCGATTGTGGAGTTCGTGGATCATGCGGCGCCCAGTGCCGAGACGGAAGCGCGCGTGCCGGGCACACTCGCGCTGTACCAGCAGTATGCGGCGCTCCGTGACCGCGGACAGCATGTTCTGGCTCACGCCGGCGACCGCATGGCGCTGCAGGACGTCACCATTGACGTGATCGCGAGCGACGGCGTGGTGCTGACCACCCCGCTCTCGGGCGGCGGTGCCGGCAACAACGCCTGCGTGAGCGGAGGCGTACCGGCGCAGGAAACCACGGAAAATCCGCTGTCCACCGCCATCCGGCTGCAGTTCGGATCGTTCACGTATCTCGACGCCGGCGACCTGAGCGGCCCGCCGTTGTACGCGCTCACCTGTCCCATCAATATGATCGGGCAGGCCGATGTCTACGCCATCGCGCATCACGGCGGGGAGGACGGGTCGGACCCGTCGCTCTTTGCAGCGGTACAGCCGAGGGTGGCCGTGTTCAGCAATGGCACGCGCAAGGGCGCGCAGGCGGCAACGTTGACCACGCTTCGCGACCTGGGGATCGCGGGTTGGCAGCTGCATCGCACGGAGAATCCCGGTGCGGAGAACATGCCGGACGGGCAGATCGCCAATCTGGACAGCATGTCCAGTGCGTGGATCAAGCTGTCGGCCAGGCGGGACGGGTCATTTTCCATGACCAATGGACGGACCAATCAGACAGTATCTTATCCGGCACGTTGAGGCGCGCTCACCAATCCCCGAGAGATGACTGACACAGCAGCTGCGCTTGAAGCGCAATGGATGCCGTTCACTGCGAACCGTGCGTTCAAGCGCGCGCCGCGTATTCTGGTGTCCGCCAAGGACATGCACTACACCGCCGACGACGGACGCAAGATTCTCGACGGCACGTCCGGCATCTGGTGCGTCAATGCCGGCCATTGCCGCGAGCCCATTGCCAATGCAATCGCGGCGTCGGCCCATGAGCTGGACTACGCACCGGGCTTCCAGATCGGTCACCCCAAGGCGTTCGAGTTGGCGCGCCGGCTCGTGGAGCTCATGCCGGGTGACCTCGATCACGCGTTCTTCACCGGCTCAGGGTCGGAGGCGGCGGATACGGCGCTCAAGATTGCACTGGCGTATCATCAGGCGCGCGGTGACACGACGCGTGTGCGATTGGTCGGGCGTCAACGTGGTTATCACGGTGCGGGATTTGGTGGCATCTCGGTTGGCGGCATCGAGAGCAATCGTCGCGCCTGGGCCGCACAGCTCATGCCGGGAGTCGACCACATTCGCCACACGCACGACCTTGAGCGGAATGCGTTCTCGCGTGGTCAGCCCGTACACGGCGCCGAGTTCGCCAACGATCTGGAACGTGTGATTGCCGAGCACGGTGGGGAGACGATTGCCGCGGTGATTGTCGAACCCATGGCAGGCTCCACCGGTGTGCTCGTCCCGCCGGTTGGTTATCTGGAGCGACTGCGCGCCATCTGCGACCAGCACGGCATCCTGCTCATTTTCGACGAGGTCATCACCGGCTTTGGGCGAGTGGGCGCGAACTTCGCCTCCACGTTGCTCGGTGTCACGCCCGACCTGCTCACCATGGCCAAGGGCTTCACGAACGGCGCGGTGCCCATGGGTGCGGTGGGTGTGCGCGGAGGGATCTACAGCACGGTGGTCGACAGCACGGTGTCCGGTATCGAGCTCTTTCACGGCTACACCTATTCCGGACACCCGTTGGCGTGTGCGGCGGCACTTGCAACGCTCGACCTCTATGCCGAGGAGGGACTCTTCGAGCGTGCCGCGTCGCTTTCGCCGTACTGGGAAGACACCGTGCATTCGCTGCGTGATGCGCCGGGTGTGCTCGACGTGCGCAACATGGGGCTGGTGGCGGGAATCGAGCTGGAACCGCGCAGTGGCGCGCCGGGCGCCCGCGGCTTTGACACATTCGTACGGTGCTTCGAGCGGGGCGTGCTCACGCGCGTCACTGGCGACACCATGGCGCTCTCGCCGCCGTTGATCGTAAGCAAGGCGCAGATCGACGAGATGGTGGGTGTACTGGCTGAGGTGCTCGCGGAATAATGCGGACGGGCGCAGTGCCGTCGGGACTTCCCCGACACGATTGCTCCGAAGCCCCGACGTGTCGCTGCCGGCCACCAAGTACCGTTCAGGACGAGCGCGATTCCGCGTCTCATCGTGCCGAGGCACCGCCTCCACTCAATCCTGTCGCCCCATGGACGTCTCTATGTCCGGATCCACCGCCACGTCGCCGCACCCCATGCTCGACATCCGTCCAGTCCTGCCTGGACTGATCCTTGGCGTGGTCACGCTCCTGCTTGGCTTTGGACTCGGTGTGGTGTTCGGGCTCAAGGAAGACGCGCTCAAGGAAAAGCTCACGGCTGACGCGACGGCGGTGCTCCCCACGGTGTATCAGGGCGACTCCACGCAGATTCGGTCCGTGGTGAACGGCGCGTTCACCTACATGCAGCGTTCGCATCTGCATTCCGGTGGTCTGGGTGCGGTGGCTGTGACGCTCTCGGTGGTGGTCGTGCTGCTGGGCACTGGTGCCGGCTTGGCTCGCCTGGTGAGCAGCGGGCTGGGCCTCGGGGCGCTCGGCTACTCCAGCTACTGGCTGTGGGCCGGCCTGCGGGCGCCGAGTGTTGGCGGCACCGGGGTTGCTCGGGAGCAGCTGGCTTGGTACGCGATCTCAACCTCGGGGCTCATGGTGGCCAGCACCGTGGCGGTGCTCTGCTTGCTGTTGCTGGCATTGTTCAGACGGGGACGGTAGTTTCATCCGGTCCATCACCCTCGCCAAGGAAGAATGCAGCTCTCAGACACCATGCGCGCCGAGCTCGAGCGACGACTGGCGAAAAGCGCGGTGGAACAGGCGGCGGACCCGGCCTTTGATGACCTGCCAAGAGTTGATGTGGGATTGCTGGTCGGTCTGGTGATGGTGGCAATCGCCGGCGTATTCGTGCTCCAGGCGGGCTGATTGGCTGCGCCCACGCTGGAATCAACTCCTGTTGATGCGGCGCTCGCCGAGACGTTGCCGCTCACGCGGGCTGACCGACGTTGGACATTTCTGGATGTGGTGAGCGTCAAGTCCGGGCTGGCAATCGCCACCTGGGCGTTTCTTTTTGGCGGCGCTACGGCGCAATACGTTGGGTTCCAAGACGGCATTTGGAGTATGCTCGCCGGCAACATGATCGGCGTGGCCATTCTGCTGTTCGCGCTGGTGCTTCCGTCGAGCAAGTGGGGCACGGAGTTCTTCGTGCATCAGCGGTCGGTGTACGGGCCAGCCGGCGTGATGGTGTTCGTCCTCATCGCCGTGATGATCATGATCTTTGTGTGGGCGGCAATTCTGGCCACCATGATCGGCAAGTCGGCGGTTGAGATCGTGCACACGGTCTCCATTCCAACGCCATTTGGTGAATCGACGCTCCAGACCGTTATTGCGCTGCTGATGTTGCTGGTGGCCTGGGGTGTGCTCATGCGCGGCAGCGAGGGAGTACGACTGCTCAATCGTGTTGCCGCACCCGGCCTGTTGCTGTTGTGCGTCTGGATGATGGTGGCGCTGTTCTCCCGCGTCTCCCTGAGCGCGCTCGCGGCGGTTCCGCCGATTGCTCCCCATCCCGATCGCGCCACCAGCATCATGCTCGCAGTGGAACTCAACATTGCGTGCGGTATCAGCTGGGGCTCGCTGGCGGCCAATCTCGGGCGTTACGCCCGCACGCAGCGTGCCGCGGTGTGGGGGAGCCTGGTGGCCTACGTGCCGGTGAACGTGCTGGCTGCGACCGTCGGCCTGGCGTCGGCGCTCGCGCTGGGCAGCGCCGACCCTGTCACCTGGATGGTGCCCATGGTGGGCGCGGCTGCGGGCGTCCTGCTGCTGTCGCTGCTCGCGCTCGCCAACCTCAGCAGTCTGTTGAGCATGGTGCAGGGCAACTGTCAGACGCTCATTCAGCATCTCGGTTCACGACTGCAGTCGCTCGGTTGGGCCGGTTTTACGCTGCTCTTCTTCGCCGGGGTCGCGGCTGTTGTGGTGCTGGCCTCCGACGCACTGTACGATCGGTTCTACACACTGATTGCCTTCAGCGAGGCGTTGTTCGCGCCCATGTGTGGTATTGCGCTGGCAGATCGTATCCTGCTGCGCGGCAATCACGTTGACGTGCGCGCCCTCTATGACACCGCGGCGGGCAGCGCCTATTCGTATTGGGGCGGCGTGAACTACGCCGCGTTTGCCGCGATGGTGACCGGTGGCGGCGTGTACCTCTGGCTGCTCGACCCGCTGACGATGGTGGCCACACCGCTGTTCACCCGGCTCTCGGCCACGGTGCCGTCGGTCGGTGCGGCATGTGCGGCGCAGGTGGTGCTCACGCGGATGGTGGTGATGCGGTTGGGGAAGGGGTCGTACGAGCGTTTCGCCGCCACCGCGTCGCGATAGCGTCTGCTCGCTGCGCCTATCGGAACCCGATCGAGCCGCCCACGGTCCCACACATCCCGCCCTCGTCGCCGAGCGACGCCCGTAGATCCCAGTAGAACGTCGTGCTCCCGGGAACGACCAGCGAAGCGCTCAGCGGAATCACCTGCGTCGTGGCGTAGCCGCGAGCAGTCGTGGCGGCCGTATCTCGCGTGATGTACGTCCAGACCAGGTCTTCCACGGGCGCCGCAGCCGATCCTCGTGCCGTCAGCACTCCGCCGGCCGGATCACGCCACGCGTCCGGTTCGTCGTCAGCGCGAAAAATGTCGCGTTCAACAACCGTACCGGCAATGCAGACGCCTTCGGTGGTGGATGGTTCGTAGCGCAGAAGATCTGAAATGCGCAGCGCCACGCAGGGATAGCTGCCTCGCTCCAGGTCCGGGTTGCGAGCAATTTCGGGATTGGCGATGATGTTGACGCGGTTGGGCGAGGTGCGCGCAAAAACGGTCTGGTACGGTCCGGAACAATCCGCGTTGGCCGTGATCCGCATTTCCACAAATCCAACCTCGAAGCTCGCCGGGTCCACGGCGTACACAAGGTTCGAGATGACGGGAGCTGTTGCCGATCCCGACGCGCGCACCACCAGCTCGCCGGTGTCGGGTGGTGTGGTCACAGGGTCGGCGCTGTCACCGCACGAGACAGCGAGGCACAAGGCCGGAATCAACATCGCGAAGTTCTTCATGGAGCCCTCCGGTCGACGAACAGTCGAAGACGCGAGAAAAGCGAGCGAAGAAAGCGAGCGCCATGTTGGGCAGCGCTCCAAGCCGGATACACCCCAGCATGCCACCGGCGCATTTCTACTGATGCGAGCGTCAGGCGAGGTGCGCAAGGGTGGGGCTGCCGGCTGAGTGGCCCTGCGCTACGTTTGGGGCGCTCCCACCACGCTCATCACCCCTTACCCCACCCTCATGACGCACACTCCCCTGCGAGGCACCGCCGGTCTGGCGGTACTCGCACTCGCGCTCGCCAGCGCGTGCACGAGCGCCAACGTCCCGGCCGATGGTGCCAGCGACGCTGTGGCAGCGAGCCCAACGGTGTCGTCCTCCGCCTCCGGCACCGCCATGCTCGACAATCTTGGCCGTGAGATGGACGAACTCGGCGACAAGATGGTGCAGTTGGCCGAGGCGATGCCGGAGCAAACGTATGGCTGGGCTCCAATGGAAGGCGTGCGATCGGTGGGAGCGGTGTTCGCGCACATGGCCGGCGACAACTACTTCGTACCCGCACTGCTGGGCACCCCGGTGGAGGGAACGGGTGTGACGACAACAAGCGGCATCAAGAATTACGAGGACGCCCGCGGCACGAAGGCAGAAATCGTGGCCGAGCTCAAGCGGTCGTTTGAGGCCATGAATGCGTCGTTCGTGGCCACTCGCCTGGAGCCGGACAAGGAAGTCATGCTGCGCGGAACGGCGATCACGCAGGGTGACCTGTGGGTGCGCGCCATCGTGCACCTGCACGAGCATCTCGGACAGGCGATTGCGTACGCGCGCGCGAACGAGGTGGTGCCGCCGTGGAGCGCTACGGCCGCGACGTCCGCGGGTAAATGAACGGCGCCAGCCATCGTGTGAGGCGCGGCATCAGGAAATAAGTGAGGAAGAACACCTCAAGCACGATGGTGATGAGCAGACGCAATGGCTGCGGAGTCTGCGTGAGCACGAGCGTTACGACGCGCCCGAACACCATCACCAAACCGTACACCACCACGATCATCACAAGTGCCATGCGCAATCGTGAGGGCTGGGGCACTGGCGTGCCTGCTGGTGGCGCGAACCAGAACTCCAGTCCGGTGAGGTGCCGCCACGTTGCATCGGCCTCAACGAACGGTTGCACGGCGTCGAGCGCGTGGGCGCGCAGATCGCTTTCCTCGAAGGCGCGCAGATGCGCGATGGTGTCGAACCGAAAGACACTCGTGTATTCGCGCGGCCCCGTGGGGGGCGGACGGTGAATGTCGGTGCCGAGGAAGCCCGGCATGGCGGCGCTGTCGGCGATGAGACGTGACAGCCACGCCTCGTACTCCGCTTCTCGGCCGGCTTTCACGCGGCGGGATACAAAAACGGTCACCGGTGTGGTCAATGGTGAGGCAGGCATCGCACGAGATCTCTGGAGAAGGGTTTCCGGAGGTTATGGTGTCTCGTGCCCGCCTACCAGAATGCACTTCGCGGTGCGCTACTTACCTCGCGGTGCGTTCCCTGCCGGTGCGATCCGTCGGCTCCGCCAGCGCGCGGCGGATGGCCAGCTCCAGCGTCAGCGGTCCAATGGGCCCCACCACGCGGTGTCGGATCACACCGTTTCGACCGATCAATACGGACGTGGGATAGGCCGACACGCCGCCGAGTTGGGCGATGACATCGTCGGCCACGATCGCGATGGGATACGTGATGCCGCGATCCTGCGCGAAGGCGCTTACGACCGAGGGGTCTCCTTTGTCGACGGATGCGCCAAGCAGCAGCAACCCGGCGTCGCGATGGCGCTTCCAGGTGGACTCGAGCATTGGCATCTCCACGCGGCACGGGACGCACCACGTGGCCCAGACGTTGACGAGCACCACCTGCCCGCGCAGGTCGGCGAGCCGCAGGGTCTTCCCCTCGAGCGTCGTGACCTGGAATGTGGGTGTTCGGGTGTCGCGGTCGGTGACGTTGAGCAAGGCCCCCACGTGCGGGAACAGGCGCGGCGCGGCCAGCACGAGCAGCGCCACCATCAGCCACGTGGACCAATGCACTCGGCGGAGGCGGGAAAGGGCGGGGGAACTCATGACGGAACACTAGCGAGATGCGTTGACATCAACACGATGATGCTATAGCATCAGCCATGCGCACAACCATCGATCTCGACGACTCGCTGCTTTCGCGACTGCGCGATGACGCACACCGCGAGAACATCTCGTTCCGCGCGATGCTGCACCGCGTGCTCCTTCGTGGCCTCGAGCCTCGGGAGTCCGGGAGCGAGGCGCCCTACGCGCCGCCGTCGTATGCCATGGGCAAGGTGCGCGAAGGCATCGATCTCGTGAAAGCGCTGCAGCTCGCGGGCGAACTCGAGGACGCGGAAGTGCTCAGCAAGCAGGCGCGCGGGCGCTGAGGGTGATCGTGCCCGATGTGAACCTGCTGCTCTACGCGGTCAATCGCAGCACGCCGCAGCACCCACGTGCCGCGCGCTGGTTGACGGATATTTTCTCGGCTGATGAGCCCATCGGATTTGCCTGGTTAGTGCTCGTGGGCTTCGTTCGCATCGCCACGAATCCCCGCGTGTTCCCGGAGCCGCTCTCGGTGGATGCGTGCAATGCGATCGTGGATGGATGGCTCAAGCAGCGGCTGGCCTCGATCATCGAGCCCGCGCCGGGACACTGGACGCTTCTGAACGCGCTCCTGCGCGAGACGGGGACGGCGGGAAATCTCACCAACGACGCGCACCTTGCGGCGCTCTGCATCGGGCGCGGCGCGACCCTGCACTCCGCCGATGGCGACTTCAGCCGGTTTCAGGGGCTGCGCTGGGTGAATCCGCTGCGTGGATCGGAGTGAGACGCTGATCAGAACGAGAACATCTGGGTGAACTTCACCAGGATCGCACGTCCCGCCACAGGGCTGTCGGGGGTGAGGATGCGCTGGTCGTTGTACACCACGAACAGATCACTCAGCGGATGGTGGATGATGTTGAAGCGGACGTTCGCGTTGAACTGCTTGCTCGTCTCGTCATACTGCGAGAGCGCGTCCACAAACATGTTGGTGGTGAACGAGTAGCTCACGCGCGCGGTGAGCAGGTTGTTCACGAAGTCCAGTTGCGGCTGGTTGAGCTGCGCTGATGTGCGCTGGACGCCCACCGAGGCGCGCAGGTGGTAATTCGGCCGGAGGGTCACGGTGCCGTTCACCGAATGCTGCGTGCCGTCGTACAGGCCACCCGTGGTGTAGCGGACGTTCGCAGAGATCGCGCGAGACTGATCGCTTACGAGGTAATACTGCCATTCCGTCCACGCGTACAGGCCCACCGGAATCGGAGCGGCCATCTTGGCGTTGGGTCGAAAGGGAGCGGCGAGTCGGTTGGCGGCCGGGTTCACCGAGATCTCGAACACGGTGCCGTTGTTGAAGAACGTGGACCAGCCGGTGTGCAGCCGCTTGGCCTCAACCTGGCCCTCCAGATTCTCCTGATAGTCCCAGGTCACGTGCGGATGGAACTCCCGCACGCCGTGGGCGCGCAACCAATCGGAGCGGGGTCGGAGGCCGGTGTCGAGCAGATACTTGCGGACGTCCGTGCGGCGGTAGAACCCGAGATCGTTGTTGAAGCCGGCGCCCAGTTGCATCACGCCGCCCTTGCCGTGGAAGAAGTTGCTCTCCCAGTTGAGCGTGGATCGCCAGGCGTAGTCGCCGGAATCAATGCCCGGCGTCTGCGATTTCACCACGTACGAGTTCCAGTCCAGATTGCCGAACAGCCGGATATTGTTGTCCACGCCAAACACGCGGTTGACGTAGCCACGCTGCAGCGTGGACGGCCCGCTGTCGCTGCCGCCGATGTTCGCGCGCTGCATGACGAAGACGCCCACGTCGTTGCCCACCGTGCCCAGATTCTGCCGGAAGCGCAGCACACTGGAGTTTGCCCGCGGCGTCCCGGGCGCACCACGTTCACTGATGGACAGCAGGCCGAGCCGCGATGATTCGGTGAGCTTGCCGGTCACGCGAAGCCCGCCGTCAATCGGGATCTGCTGGCCCGTGGGGCTGAGACCGATGCGCCGCGAGAAGAAGAGCAGATTGTCCTCGTCGGGCGTTGGCGCGTTGGACACGCGATTGTTTCGCGCCGCATCGCCGATGTAGAACACGCCGGAGTTCTCCAGGAAAAAGTCACGCTTTTCCGGAAAGAACTGTGAAAACTGCGTGAGATTGACCTGCTGTTCGTCGGCTTCCGCCTGCCCAAAATCAGGATTGACGGTGAGGTCGAGCGTGAGCCCCGACGTGACGGCCGCTTTGAGGTCGAGGCCGACATTCGCGGTGTTGCCAAACGTGGGCTTGGGCAGGGCGGTGGTGCCGAGCGCACGCACCATGTTGTCCGCGATGTACGGTTTGACGCGCAGATCGCGACCCGCGCTGCCCGTGGTGAGCCCCTCGAGCGTTCCAGCCAGCGAGACGCGGTTCATGTTGAACGAGCGCGGTATGGGCGACCAGAACACGACTTCGTTCTTGCGCCGGATATGGCGGGAGAAGTTGATGCCCCAGTCGGTGGCGCCGGCGTTGTCAAAGCGCAGCGACCGGAACGGGACACGGAACTCGGCCGTCCATCCGTCGGCGACCCGCGTGGTGTGCACCTCCCACACGGCGTCCCAACTCTGGTTGACCTCGCGCCCCTCGTTGGAGACCTGACGGTCGTGTCGCGCGCCCTCCACGTTCGTGCTGAACACGTAGCCGTTGCGCTTGTCGCCAAAGGTATCGAGCAGGAGTTCGAAGTCGTCCTGGTCACTCTCCGTGAAGTCCTTGCGGATGTCGTTCACCACGAGCGTGCCGGGCTCCCCGTCGTGCATGTAGGCCGCGACGTAGAGGTTGTCCTGGTCGAACGCGACCCAGACGTCGGTGGCCTCGGTGGCGGGCTGCCCGGTGAGGGGTTCGCTCTGGATGAACCCGCTCTCAGGCGCGACGGACTTCCAGATGGCTTCATCCAGCACGCCGTCCACCCGTATTGCGCCATCGCTGGGGATCGCGCGCACCTTTCGGCGTGCTGGTGTGCGCGTCTGGGAAGGCGACTGCGCGCCCGCGCTGCCGGCGAACGCGGTCAGGAGCACGGCCGCCACGAGATACGAGCAGTGGGCAGAACGAAGTCGCGACATGTAGGGGAGTGTGTGGAATGAAGAGGCTCGTGGCGGCGGCTGCGGCTGCGGCTGCCTACATGCGGGGCTTGCGCTGGAAGGTGGCCGCCTTCTCCTGCGAGAGCCGGTACAACATGATCGCCGCACGCTCGGTCTGCATGGTGAGCGACGGCAGGCTCACGGATTCGTCGGGCGAGTGCGAACCGCGGCCCATGGAACCGAGTCCTTCCACGCCGTCGATGAACGGCGCGACGAAACTCAGGTCGCCCGCGCCGCGCGTGGCAGGATTGCTGGCGGTGAGTGGTCCGTAGCCGAGCGCGTCGCTGGCGTCGCTGTAGTACGCCAGCAACTTCTCGCCGCCGGGCGTGACCGCCATGGGCGGATAGCCTTCACTGAACGAGATCTCCGCCGACGTGCCCTTGAGATGCTGGCTCACGATCTCGCGCATCTTCGCTTTGGCACGGTCGATCTGCTCTTCATTCATCGCGCGCAGGTCGCCCTGTACCCAGGTGATCGGCGCAATGATGTTGGTCTTGCTGGCGGTGGTGCCGCGCTGGTTGAGCGAGTCGTACACCACATCGGAACCGCCCACGATGGTGCCGGGGTTGTACGTGAGGTTCTCCTCATCGGCGAGTTCGCGGCGGAAGCCGTCGAGAATGCGGGCGGCTTCATAAATGGCGCCGTAGCCACTGCGGAAGACACCCGACGAGTGTCCCTGCTGGCCCGTGACCGTGAGCACCCAGCCGCTGGCCGAGCGACGGCCAATGGTGGCCATGGTGCGCGAGCCGCCTTCGAACGCGAGGGCAATGTCACTCTGCTTGGCGGCGTCAATGAGCGCGGCGCGCGTCACGGAGAGTGGCGTGCCCGGATATTCCTCGTCGCCGGTCATGACCACGGTGACGTTGAGGTCCCTGAGCGTGCCGGCGGCCTGCATGGCCTTGAGTGCGTAGAGCATTACGACATCGCCACCCTTGATGTCGGTGGTGCCAGCGCCCTTCGCGATGCTGTCCACACGTTCGAAGCGCTGATTTTCGCCCTCGAACACGGTGTCCAGGTGCCCGATCAGCAGCACGCGCGGCGTGCCGGGCTTGCCCACGTGTGTGGACACGAGATGACCGGCGCGCTTCATGTCCGTCGGCAGGTCAACCCACGTGGACGTGAAGCCCATGGAGTCGAGTGTCGCGCCGATCACGCGTCCCACTTCGCGCACGCCCGCCATGTTGAGCGTGCCACTCGGGATGTTCACCAGGCGCTCCAGGTAGTCGATCTGCGCCTCACGCCGGTTGGTCACCTCGGCCCGGATCGCGGACTCGGTGCGAGAGAGCGACGTCTGCGCGGAGAGTACGGCGGGAAGCGCGAAACACGCGGCTACAGCAACAATGCGGACGGAGGACATGGCGTCGTTGATGGGAAAGTATGGGTGAGTCGGGCTGCGTTCAGGCTACGGCCACGGAGACGGCGGTGTTGGGGATTCGCTCAGCCGAGGCTGCGCTTGCGGAAACTGCGCAGCCCGAGCGTGAGGAACGCCGCGGTGAGCAGCAGCATGGCCGAGCACGAGACCGCCAGCGACATGTGCGGCAGGGACGGCGTGAGCGCGCCGCGCATGGCCTCGGCGACATACACCATCGGGTTGATCAGCACGCCATACTTGAACGCCGGCACAGCGTCCAGTCCGCGCCACGGGTAGTACGCGCAGCCGAACATGAGCATGGGTGCGATGATGATCGAAAACATCAACCCGATCTGCGTGGCCGAAATCACCGTGCCGATGTACAGGCCAAGCGAAGCGAACAGCGTGGAGCCGAGCAGCGTGACAGCGAGGATCATCGGAGCGTTGGCGAGCTGCAGGTCGGGCATGGGGCCCATGACCAGCCGCGCGATTGGGAGCACCACGCAGGCGGCGATCACTCCCTGCAGTGCGCCCGACACCACCTTCTCGATGGCGATCAGGTACATGGGCACCGGCGCGAGCAGCCGGTCCTCAATTTCGCGCGTGAAACCGAAATCCTGCACCATGGGCAACGCGACCGACTGCACTGAGGAGAGGGTGAGCGACACCGCAAGAATGCCCGGCAGCAGCGCCGCCGTGTAGCCGTCGCGCACAAAGCCCATTTTGGGCAGCAGGAACCCGAACACCACGAGGAAGAGCACGGGCTGCATGATGGTCCGCACCAGAAAGTACGGCAGCTCGCGTCGGGCGACGCGTACATCGCGCCGGAGCAGGGCGCCAAACACGCTCCACTGCGACACGGGCGGGCGCGGGCCGCCTGGTGCGTCGGCGGGTGTCTGCAACGGGCGAGATGCTGACGTCACTTGAGTTTGCGTCCCGTCATGGAAATGAACAACGATTCGAGACTGGGGCTGGTGAGATGGATGTCGGTAACGGTGCGACCCACCGCGGTGGCCGCGGCAATGAGGCCGGGAATCACCTCACCGCCCCGCGGGCTGTAGGCGTGCAGCGCGTGTCCGTGCGCCTCCACACGCGTGACCCCGGTCACCTGTCGCGCCGCCTCGGCGGCGGATTGTGCCTCCCCGTCCAGCGTGACCTCGATGATGGTGCCGTCCGGGGCAAGGGACTTGAGGCCCGTCGGGGTGTCGCAGGCCAGCAGACGGCCCCTGTCCACGATCGCGATGCGATCACAGAGCTGGTCGGCCTCCTCCATGTAGTGCGTGGTCATGATGATCGTGCGGCCCTGCGCGTGCAGGTCGCGCAGAATCTCCCACAGGTCGAGCCGCGCCTGCGGGTCGAGGCCCACGGTGGGTTCGTCGAGAAAAATGACCGTGGGTTCGTGAATCAGGGCGCGGGCGATCATGAGGCGCTGCTGTTGACCGCCAGAGAGCGCGTCCACCTTGGCGTCGGCCTTGTCGCCAATGCCGAGTCGCTCGAGCAACACGCGACCGTTGCGTTCCGCCTGCGCGAACGGCAGGCCAAAGTAGGCCGCATGGAATGCGAGGTTCTCGAGTGTGGACAGGTTGCGATCGGGATTGGGGCGCTGGGGGACCACCCCGATCTGCTGGCGGACCCGGTCCGACTCGGAGACCACGTCGTATCCCGCTACGCGCGCTGTGCCCGCGGTGGGGATGATGCGTGTGGTGAGGATGCCGATGGTGGTGGATTTGCCGGCGCCGTTGGGGCCGAGCAGGCCGAAGAGTTCACCTTCGTGCACGGTGAGGTCGAGCGTGTCGAGGGCAATGATCCCTTCCTGCGAACTCCGCGGCGCGTCGTACTGTGCGGCGGGCGGCGGACCCTGACCGCGCGAGGGCGGCCCCCTCCGGCTGCGGCCAGAGGGGGATGGGTACACCTTGCGGAGCGCTTCAACCGCGATGACGTCGGACATCGCCGGAAGATACCACGCGCCCCTGCGAAGGGGCCGAGCGTGTGCTACGCGCTGGCTTCCTGGAACAGGTGCACGTCGCGCTGCGGAAAGGGGATGCTCACGCCCTCGGCATCAAACGCTTCCTTGACGGCCTTCGTGAAGTCGAACTTGACGTCCCAGAAATCGCTGCTGTTCACCCAGGGGCGCACCACGAAGTCCACGCTGCTCTCGCCCAGATTCGCCACCGCGATGGTGACCGGCGGATCTTGCAGCACGCGCGGATCGGCAGCGAGCAGTCGTTCCATGATCGCCTTGGCCTTGTTGAGATCGTCGCCGTAGCCGACGCCGACGGTCATGTCCACGCGGCGTGTGGGATGGGCGGAGACGTTGGTGATCGCGCTGCCCATGATGGTGGAGTTGGGCATGATGATCTGCATGTTGTCGGGCGTCTTGAGCTCGGTGGAGAGAATGCCCACCACCACCACGGTGCCCGCCTCGCCGCCGGCGCGGATGAAATCGCCGGCTTTGAACGGCTTGAACATGATGAGCAGCACGCCGGAGGCGAAGTTGGACAGCGAGCCCTGCAGGGCGAGACCCACAGCGAGTCCCGCGGCTCCAATCACGGCGACGAATGAGGTGGTCTGCACGCCGAGCTTGCCAATAGCGGCAATCAGTACGAAGACCACGAAGGCGCCGTAGAGGATACTGGAGAGAAAGCCAACAAGCGTTGCATCCGCGTTGCGCTTTTTGAGTGCGGCCGCGAACAGCGCGCGGACCCTCTTGGCCACCCAGAGACCAATGAGCAGAATGAGCAGGGCCGCGATGATCTTGAGGCCATACTCCGCGACATAGGCCATCAGGCGGTCAGCGATCGGAAAATCGGCTGGCACGGCGAAGGATTGCAGCAAGGCTGGGATAATCATGAGTCAGGCTGGAGGTGGCAGCAGAGGCGGCCGCGCGATGGCGGGCACTCCGGATGAACGGGCGCGACGCGCGACCCTTGACCTGCAACGGGCGCACGGGAGGGACACGTGGCGCATCACGTACTATAGCACCGCGCGGCCGGCACCCGCAGACTAATGCACAATCCGCGAGATCTCGTTCCGTGGCCGCGCCTCATGGCCTCGTACGAGATGGCGCCGGACGGTGGACCACGAGCCCTCGCCCAATGCGCCGCCACGTCGCACATTACGTGTATCCCACCCCCATCCGGAGCCCGTTCGTGCGCCTGTCTGCCCGCTGTGCCAGTATCCTGAGTGTGTCGCTGCTCGCCGTCGCCCCATGGTCGCGCGGGCTTGCGCAGTCGAACATCGTGCCACGTGATACCGCCGTGATCAACCGGTCCACGAACCCCTTGCTCGCGCCCTTCCGCTTCCGCTCGATCGGTCCGGCGAGCATGGGCGGGCGCATTGACGATCTCGCGGTGTACGAGACGGATCCGCGTATCATCTACGTGGGGTACGCGACTGGCGGCGTGTTCAAGCCCACCAACGCCGGCACCTCGTTCGCGCCCATTTTCGAGCAGTACGGTACCGCGAGCATCGGCGATCTGGCGGTGGATCAGTCGAACCCGGATATCGTGTGGGTGGGCACGGGTGAACCCAACAACCGGCAGACGTCCACGTTTGGCGACGGGATCTACAAGTCCACCAACGGTGGCAAGTCGTTCTCGCATGTCGGCTTGCGCGAGACGCAGAGCATTGCGCGCATCGTGATCGATCCGCGCAGCCCGAACACCGTGTACGTGGCCTCGCCGGGTCACCTGTTCGGCCCCAACAGCGAGCGCGGAGTCTACAAGACCACGGACGGCGGGCAGACGTGGAACAAGATCAAGTACATCGATGAGAACACCGGCTTCACTGACCTCGTGATGGACCCGTCGAACTCGAATGTGTTGTATGCGGCGAGCTATCAGCGGCGACGCACCGGCTGCTGCTTCAACGGCGGTGGTCCGGGCAGCGCGCTCTGGAAGACCGAGGACGGAGGCGCCACGTGGACAAAGCTCGCCAGCGGCGGATTGCCGCCAGGCCAGTACGGGCGCATCGCCGTGGACGTGGCGCGTTCCAACGCTGATGTGGTGTACGCGCAGATCGAGACCAACGGCGCGGATTCTGCCGCGACCTTCGCGAGTGCAACGGGAGGTCGCGGCGGCTACGACTGGTGCAGCAACGCCGGCCCGAACAAGGGATTTTCCGGCGCTGCTGCCGATTCGAGCGCTGATTCCACGCGCACGCCGCCGCCGCTCAGCATGTACCGCTCAGGCTTGTACCGGTCGGACAACAAGGGGCGCACATGGACGCTCGTGAGCAACTGCAACGGTCGGCCGATGTACTTCAGCAATATTCGCGTAGACCCCACGAGTGACCAGCGTGTGTACCTGTCCAACACGCGAGCGGCCAAGTCGCTCGACGGCGGTCGTACCTTTGCACCAATGGACGAGGGGCTCGGCTACGGCAATGAGACTGTGGACCAGCACGCGTACTGGATCGATCCCGCCAATGCGGACCATATCATCCGTGGGTCCGACGCCGGTTTGGCGATCTCATGGGATCAGGGCGTCACCTGGGAGTACGTGAAGACGATGGCCACGGGCCTCGCGTACTGGGTGAGCGCCGATATGGAGCGCCCGTACAACGTGTTCGCGGGTCTGCAGGACAACGATACGTGGAGTGGCCCGAGTGCGCTGCGCAGCCGGAATGGCATCCGCAATCACAACTGGTTCCGCTACGGCGGCGGTGACGGCTTCCAGACGGCGGTGGACCCCACGAACTCCGCGGTGCTCTTCAGTGAGGCGCAGGACGGCAACACGCAGCGACGCGATCTGCGAACGGGCGAGGCCAAGAGCATTCGTCCGGTTGCCCCGCCGGCGCCGCGCGACGCACCAACGCCTGCGCCAGGTACGTGCGTGGACGGCCGGATCACTCCGCCGGCAGATACCAGTGCTGCCGCGCGCGGTGGCGGTGGCGGCGGCGGTGGTTTTGGTGGTCGCGGTGGGGGGACGGCGAACGTGGTAAATGGTGTGGCGGGGGAGCGGTATCGCTTCAACTGGAACACACCGTACATGCTCTCCCCGCACGACCCCAACATCGTGTGGCTTGGCGGCAACCGACTGTTCCGTTCCACCGACCAGGGTGATCTCTGGGTGGCAAGCGCGGATCTCACCAAGGCCGTCGATCGCTGCGACGTCACGGTGATGGGTGTGCGTATCTCGACGCCGTTGATTTCCGAGAACGATGGTGTGTCGAGCTACAGCACGATTACGGCCGTCAGCGAATCACCGGTGCGCGCCGGCATTGTGTGGGCGGGAACGGACGACGGCAACCTGCAGGTGAGCCGCGACCACGGCGTCACGTTTACCGAGGTGGGGCGCAACCTGTCCGGATTGCCCAAGGGTGCGCTGAGCGGCGACAATCCGTACTGGATTTCGCGCATCGAGACGTCGCACGCGGAGGCGGGCACCGCGTATGTGGCGGTGGATGGTCACCGGAGTGACGACCTGACGCCGTACATCTTCGTGACGCGCGACTATGGCGCAACATGGAAGAGCGTGAGCGGGAACCTGCCGGCCCGAGGAAACGTGCAGGTGGTGCGCGAGGACCCGCGCAATCCGCAGCTGCTGTACGCTGGCACAGAGTTCGGGCTGTTCGTGTCGCTCAATGGTGGGACCACGTGGGAGCGGTTCATGAACGGCTATCCCACTGTGCGAACGGACGACATCCTCATTCATCCGCGCGACGGCGACCTGATCGTGGCGTCTCACGGCCGCAGCCTGTGGATTGCTGATGACATCACGCCACTGCAGCAGTGGTCACCGGCCGTGGCGGCGGCGGATGCGACGTTGTTTGACGTGCGGCCTGCCGTCGCCTACAAGAACGACGTGCGGCTGGACATCTATACCGGCGGTGAGCAGGAGTTCGAAGGTGAGAATCCGGCGCGTGGCACGGCCATTCAGTTTTATACCAAGAAGGCCGGCGAGGTCACGGTGCGCATTGCCAACGCAGCGGGTCGCGCGGTATGCGAGTCCACGCTCGAGGCGAGCGCGGGGCTGAACCGGTTGCAGTGGGCGTTGGTGACGCCCATGCTGGCTGCTGCGCCGGCTGCGACACCGGCTGCGACAAGAGACAGCAGCGTTGCCCGTCGTCCCGCGCGGGCAGACACGAGTGCAGCGGTGGCCCGGCCGGCCACTCCCGCGCGCAACACTGACTGCGCACCAGCGGCGACCGGTGGACGCGGTGGCGGCGGTTCGACCGCCGAACCCGGAAGCTATATCGTGACGCTCATCATGAATGGCACTGAACATTCCAAGACAGTGCAGGTACTTGAAGATCGGTGGATGTTCGTTCGCTAGTTGCCGGCACAGGAGGCCGCATGACCAGTTCACGTGATAAATCGCACAAAGTCGAGCCAATCGAGAAGCAGCACGCTGATGGCGGAACGCGCCGGCCGGAGACCCCGTCGCTCGAAGGGCGCGTACCGCTGCCCGAGGAGCTGACGGGGCGCGCGAGCGGCACCGACGACGATCTCGTCTCGCTGTTCGAGAACGCGTCGGGGGACCACCTCGCAGACGGGTTCCGCGGCGGTAGTGATGATGAAGAGCTCGTCGAAGAGGGTGAAGGTGGTGATGGCGTGCAACACGACATCACGCCGCCGGACAACCCCGGCAGCTAGTGCCCGATCACCCCTCGACCTTTCCCTCAGCACACGTCATGCAGCTCACCCTTGCGCTCATACAGTTCCGCGTTGCGCCGTCCGATCCAGAAGACAATCTTCAGCGCATGGAAGCGCACATTCGGAAGGCCGCAGCGGCGGGTGCACAGCTCGTTGTGTTTCCGGAAGACGCCGTCGCCGGCCCGCTGAGCGGTCAAATCGCATTTCTGGCCAGTGCCCCGGGCTTTCTGGCGCGCTTCCAGGCGTTGGCGCTCCAGTACGGTGTCGATCTCGTTCCGGGCAGTTGGGCCGTGAGCGATGGGGTCGCCGCCTACAACACGGCGTACTACATCAACAGCGATGGCAGCGTGGCCGGCAGCTATCGCAAGATCAACCTGTGGGACACGGAACGCCCGCACATCACGCCGGGTAGCGTTGTTTCGGTATTCCCGACCGCGCACGGCATGGTCGGCCTGCTGATCTGCTGGGACCTGGCGTTTCCGCCGCTGTTCACCGCGATGGTGGCGCAGGGCGCCGAGTTGGTCATCTCGCCAAGCTTCTGGTCATTCACCAAACCGGCCGAGGATGTGGACGAGGTGATTGACGATGAGATCCTGCTCATCGACTCGCTGTGCACGGCGCGCGCGTTCGAGAACAACATCATTTTTGCCTACTGCAACGCGGCCGGCGAGCTGGTGAGTGAGGGGTTCGACGCGGTGCTGAGCGGTCGTTCGCAGATCACGCACCCGCACGACAAGGTGGTGTGCAAGGCCGAGGGCAACGAGGAGGAGATGTTGCTGGCCACTGTGCGGTTGGATCGGGCGTGATGCCCAGCTGCTCTTCGGTGGGCAGGTGGGCGACGTTCCTCTTGCTCCTGTTCACGACCGCCGCGTGCACACCGCCTGAGGCATCGAGTGAACGGCCAGCGGACGTCACCGTGGCCTTCCTCAATTCCGGCAAGCTGCCGCCAACGGTACCGTTCTCCGAAGCCGTCCGCATTGGCAATCTGGTGCAGCTGTCCGGACAACTCGGTGCCAAGCCCGGAGAGCTCACGGTGGTGCCCGGTGGCATGGAGGCGGAGGCCCGGCAGACCATGGACAACATCCGTGCCACACTCGAGCAGCACGGCCTCACCATGAACGATGTGGTGAAGTGCACGGTCATGCTCGCCGACATGACGGAGTGGGGCGCGTTCAACGAGATCTACGCCACGTATTTTGCGCCGCCGTATCCCGCGCGCAGCGCCATGGGTGTAAACGGACTTGCACTCGGCGCCCGCGTGGAGGTGGAGTGTCTTGCTGTCGTTGGTGCGTCGTCAGCGCGCGGCGCACGATAGGATGTCCCCCGAGGCGCAACCGCAACATCAACAACATCAACAACATCAACAACGTCAACCTTCACGAGTGTCGCACATGTCAGCTCGTTTCACGCGTTCCGTCGTTCCCGCGGTGTTTGCCACAGCACTGCTCGTTCCCACCCTGCTGTTCGGCACACGCGCGTCCGCGCAGCAGGCGCCACCGGTCACCCTCACTCGGATGTCGTGCGGCACGAACGCGCCGCCCACCAATGTTGGCCAGCGTTTCTCGGACACGTACGCGTTCAACGGACTCATGGTGCAGCTCGTGTACAGTTGCTACCTGATTCGGCATGGCGACGACTACCTGATCTGGGACACCGGGTTCGCCAAGGGGGCGGGCGCCACGGCACCTGCGCAGAGCCTGATCGAGCTGCTTGGCGAGCTCAAGGTCCCCGCCACACGCGTCACGCACGTGGGCATCAGCCATATGCACGGCGATCACATGGGACAGGCGCGCCTGTTTCCGCAGGCGACGTTGCTGATTGGCCAAGGCGATTGGGATGTGCTGTCCGATGCCACGCGTACACGCGATCAGTCGGCCGTCGCACCGTGGCTCGCGGCTGGCGCCAAGGTGGAGGCGCTTACGGGGGACAAGGACGTGTTTGGAGACGGCAGCGTGGTGATTCTGGACATGCCGGGTCACACGCCGGGGCATCGCAGCCTGCTCGTGCGTCTGCCGGAGATGGGTAACGTCCTGCTGACCGGCGACCTCGCCCACTTTCACGAGAACTACGACAGCAACGGCGTACCCACCTTCAACACCGATCGCGCGGCCACGCTCGCCTCCCTCGACCGGTTCAAGCAGATCGCGGACAACTTGAAGGCCACCGTCATCATCCAGCACGACGCCCGGGACGTGAGCAAGCTGCCCGCGTTTCCTGCGGCGGCGCGGTAACAACGCGCATGACCCCCGAAGTCTTCCGGTCCCGCATCGATGTCTGGCTGGCGGCGCTCCTTCTCGTGCCGCTGCTCCTCGTATCCGGAATTGTCGTGCGATCCACGATGATGCAGAGCCGGTCACCGTCGTGGCTCGCGTTCGGCGTGCTCGGCCTGTCGCTCGCATTTGTGGTGTGGATCTACGTGGACACGTCGTACCGGGTCACGTCGACTGAGTTGCATGCGCGTTCGGGGCCGCTGCGGGTGACCGTGCCGCTTGCGCAGATCAAGCGCATTCGCCGCTCCAACAGCCTGATTTCTGCGCCCGCGCTGTCGTTGCAGCGACTCGACATCCAGTACGCCACGGGCAAGTCGGTGCTGATTTCGCCGGACGACGAGGAGCGGTTCTTCGCGGTGCTCCGGCGAGTGGCACCGCAGGTGGTGTTGCCCACGCCGGGACCGATGTAGGGGCGTGGGGTCTAGAGTCCGCGCAGCGCCGTGACGCCGAGCGATGCGCAGATGACCACAAGTTCGGCCTTGGCCGTAGGGGGCGCTGCCTGTCCCTGCAGAGTGACCAGCGCGCCCAGCGCACGCGCGCGCTCGTACGGCATCTCGCCGCGCCGAGCGAGCTCGGCGGCTCTGGTGTACGCGGCCACCGCGGCATCGATCTCCCGGTTCCCCTCAGCGAGCAGACCCTCGAGGAACGGCACGCGCGCCCGCAGGTGCCAGAAGTTGCGCTCATGCGCACGCACCAGCTTAATCGCGCGCGTGAGCTCGATCGTGGTGGGTCCGTCCGCGACGGGCGCATCAATCCGGCGCGCCTCGGCGAGCACTTCAACCGCCCGCGCACACGCGTCGGCTGCGAAGTAGGCGGTGGGAGGCGTGCGCTGCACGAGCGTGATCACCTGTCGAGCCGCTTCGATTGCCTTCGGCCAGCCTTGCTGGGCGGCGCGCAGCACTGCGATGCCGCGCTGCTTGAGCAGTGCACTGCCGTGATCGCCAGGGCGCGTGTGCCACGCGAGTGCCGCGTCGAGTGCGGCGGTGGCCGCGGCGGTGTCGCCACGGCCGAGCGCAAAGTCCACCAGGTTGAGCTGTGCCCAGCAGCCGATGGCGGCGCCGTCCGCGATGCGGGCGCGCTTGATGCAGCGCTCCGCGACCTCGGGCCCGGTGAGGCAATCCATGGCGGTGGCCAGCACCATGGCGCGAACGCTCCAGGCCTCCATTTCGAGATTGAAGTCGCCCAGCTGCGTGATGAGTCGCTGCGCGGCGTCGTTCGCACGCAGCGCGCGCTCAATATGTCCGTTCGTGATCTCACGCAGCGCGTCAATATGCCAAACGTACGCGGCCGCGGCGTACTGTCCTTCACGTTCTGCCATGGCCACGGCGCGCGCGCCGTACCAGTCGGACCACGTCTTCTGGCCAATGAGGCTCGTGAGCGTGCCCATGTTCGCCAGAATGCGCGCGTGTTCCGGTGACGGCCCGGCTGCCTCGGCGACGTTGAGTCCGCGTAGGGTGAGGTATCCGAGTGTGGCGGCCGGCTCACCCTGCAGAAAGTAGATCTGGCCGAGCGTGCGGTAGCAGTAGGTGGCGTCGTCGATGCGCGCGCGTTCCCATCGGCGCCTCCCCTGAAACGTGTTGGGGAACTGGCGGATGGCCGCTTGTTGCGCCGCGGCACGCAGTAGCGCCACACCAGCGCCGAGGGGACTGGTGGGCACGGGTCGGTCGAGCGCCTGCACCGCGAGCTCCAGTTGCTCCCGGCTGCCCTTGAGGTCTCCCAGAAAGTAGCGCGCTGTGCCCAGACCACGCCGCCACCGCGCCCGGCGCAGTGGATCGGCTTGCGAGGTGGCTTCGTCGCTCGTCGCCAGCGCCTGTTCGAAGAATGCCGCTGCTTCGCGGAATGAGCCAACGCGCACGGCCTGCGCACCGGCGCGTTCGAGAAAGTCGAGCGACTTCGCGGCATCGCCGGCCTGCGACCAGTGATAGGCCAGCAACGCGGCCACCGGATCGAGCTCGGCCGCGTATACGCGCTCCATCCACTCGGCCACCGAGCGGTGCAGGGGCTGCCGTTGCGCGCGGGTCATGAGGTCGTACGTCACGTCGCGCGTGGTGACGTGACGGAACAGGTATGACAACTCCGGTTCCGGCGCCTGCAGCGAGGTGAGATCGAGAGCGGTGAGTTGCGCGAGATGCTCCCGGACGCGCGGGCCCTCGTCCTTGACCGGGTGTGTCTCGCGCACGATGCGCTCGCGGAACGCGCGACCGACAACAGACGCAATCTTGAGACACATCTGCTGCGACGCCGAGAGGCGGTCGAGCCGGCTCACGATCACGCCCTCGACCGTGGTGGGGAGGTCGAGTGACTGGAGATCACCCACGACGCAGCGTCCGTCGCGCACCGTGATGGCGCCGCTGCCGAGCATGGCGTAGAGCAGCTCTTCGCAGAAAAACGGATGACCGGCGACGCGGTCTCGCACGTATTCGCAGAGTGCGACGGGCGCGCGGTCGATGCCCAGGCGCCGCGCAATCAGTCGATCGGTCTCCTCGTCACCCAGCAGGTCCAGACGCGACACGGCGGTACTCGGCAGTGCGAGCAAACGGGACATCGTGGGGAGCGCGGCCGTGTCGGTTGCGGAGGCGGGACGCGAGGTGGCGACGATCAGCAGTGGCTGCACGTCCCGCGCCACGTCGTGCAGGAGTGCGGCAGACGCTGAATCGAGCCAGTGCAGATCTTCGGCCACGAGTACGGTGGGCTGATCGCGCACGGCCCGCTGCAGGAGGGACACGAGCAACCGCCGCGTGTTGTCGGCGCGCACATCGCCCGTCATCTCGATGGTGAGGTCGTTGTCCGCGAACGGTACCGGCAGCACGCTCGACAGCAGCGGTCGGAGGCGCTTGAGATCGTCCGGGACGTCCAGTCGCCCGAGCAGGTAGCTGGCCTTCTTGCGACTGCCCGTGGTGAGGCTGGCCTTTCGCGCGTTGAGCAGGTCGGCATCAATGTCCTGCGAGACACCGAGCAGCTCGCTGAAGAGCGGTCGCCACGCGAAGTAGGGTGTGGCGCGGTCGATGGCGTCGGCCGCCACGCGCAGCACCTGCGCCCCCTCAGTGTCAGCGATCTGTGCCAGTTCATCCACCAGCATGGATTTGCCCAGACCAGCATCGCCCTCGATCACGCGCACGCTGCTTGTGCCGCTCTCGCGCAGTGCATGCCAAGCGGCGCGCAGTTGTTCGCGCTCGGGGGCGCGGCCAATCGCGGTGGCGGTCGAGCTTGCGGTCACGGTGGCATCGGCGGTGGCGGCCATCCGGTCGCGCCGCGCAACAGGGCGTCCGATCACCACCGGCGCCTCGCGGCCCTTCACGGTCACGGTCGGGAGCTGCTGAAAGCTGATCGCGCCGCGCGTGGCGATGATGGTGGCGTCGTCGCACGCAATGCCTTCGCTGGCTGGTTCGTTCGCGGCAACGCCCATGAGGCGGGCGGCGAGGTTGATCGCGTCGCCGCGCACCATGTAGTCTCGACGCACATCCGATCCGAACGATCCGCAGATCACGCGCCCGGTCGCGACACCGATCGTGACCGGGCGTCCCTGTTTGGCGAGCTCGCGGCGCAGCTCCATGGCGGCCCGGACGGCACGCGTGGCGTCATCCTCGTGCGAGCGCGGGGGCAGGCCCCACGTGGCCAGGAGCAGGATGCCTTTGCCGTCAACGTCCACTTTCGCGGTGCCCTCGAATCGGGCCGTGATGTCCTGAAAGGTGGCGACCGCGTCCTGCGTGCGCATCAGTGAGTCAGCGGCTGCGTCGGCGTCGGCGTCGGCGTCGTGCGTGACGGGAGGTATCGCGGTGAACAGCACGGTCACGCCACGGCTCTCGGCCAGCCACGTCTCCGAGGGGGAGTGCAGGCGGTCGAGGACGGCGGCTGGCACGTGTGCGTGAAGAACGGCAAGCGGCAGTTCGGTGCGGGGGGGAGCCGATACGGAGGGTGCGGCCGTTGGCGCTGCCGCGCTTGGTGCGGCCGCGTCCAGACGCTCGAGAACGAGGGCGCCGGTTGCCGAGCGACGGGCGTGTCCGCGGGTCTCCACGCGATTCCACGCGGTTGGCGCCAGTACCACCTCGCCCGCTCTGGCGAGGGACTCGCTCTCGACGGCGTCCATCAGGGCCCGTCCGCTCACCAAGAGCTCCCACTTGCCCTGCATCCCTCCCACGGTGGCCACGCTGGTGGGTCCGGCGCCAATCCCGATGCGCGTTTCGAGGGCAATCATGGACGGGTCCTGCTGCGAGGCCCGATGCGCCTGAATCGCGAGGCCGGCGGCGGCGGCTGACGCGACGCATTGCTCCAGCAACGCTTCCGAGTCAGTGCGCCAGACACAGAGAAACGCGTCGCCGGCGATTGAGACAATGTCGCCACCATGTTCCGACACCACCGTGACGAGATCCGCGAAGTACTGATTGAGTCGCCAGGTGAGTTCTTCGAGTCCGGTGCGTCCACCGCGCGAGTAGCGCTCCACCAGCGCGGTGAAGCCCTGCAGGTCGGAGAGCAGCACGGCCGCGTGTACGTTGGTGAGCAGCGCACCCGCCTTCACGGCGTTGTGGGCGAGCTGTTCCTGCAGCATGCGGGGCAGATAGCACTCGAGCGACCGCGTCGCGATTGGCACTCGTGGGGTCTCCGTGGGTCAAACGTGGATTGCTTGCGATTAACATAGGCGCGGCGTAACGTAGCGGAACCGGCACGCGAGGAGGTGTGCCCTGAACCTTCTCTCGCTGGCAGCGGTCATGCACTCCCTGCACCGTCACCATCCCGCGCCGTCGCTCGGCGCGGTGACCAGTCCATCGTCCGCTCCAGCCAGCTCGTCCCTCGAACACACCGTGCAGCGCGGGTTGAACCTGTTCCTCCGGCTCAAATCGCCCGCGCAGATGCCGGCCCTGCTGGCGAGCATCAAGGCCATCCAGCCGAGCATCGATGAGGCGCTGCGGTCGCTCCACTACGTGCACTTCGCGCGGTTTCTGCCCTCGCAGGACTTCAGCACGCTCATGGTGATCACGTCGTACGATGGCGACCTGCGCTCATACCTCATGGACTTCGTGGCGGTGCTGGGCCCGGCGTTCAACGCCATGCTCATGTTCGTGCAGGGAGCGCCCCGACTGCCCGTGGAGCGCTACCCGGAAGACTTCGTGGCGTTCGTGGACGCAAACAACATGGAGGCTGTGCAACCGTGGTCCGCCTATCCCGACATGACCGTCCTCGAGATCCAGCATGCCGACAGCCACCGATAGCGTGAGCGCCCACTCGAGCGCGAGCGCTGACGCCACCGCGCCCATCGACCTCGCGGACGTTCAGGCGAATGTCGTGCGAGGCTATTCCGCCGGACGTGCTCGGCACTTCGCGCTGGGTTTCGCGTCCGCTGCTGGGGCTGCGGCCTTTGTGCGCGCGGTGCTGCCGGAGGCGCCGGGCACCGGCCCCAAGGTGTCCACGGCCGAGCATTGGGACGAGAAACCTCCCTACTGCATGACAATCGGTTTCACGTGGGCGGGTCTGCACGCGTTCGGGCTGCCGGATTCGTTACTGGCCCTGTTTCCGGCCGCCTTCCAGCAGGGCCCCGCGGCACCGGCAGACAAAGTGGCGATTCTCGGCGACACTGGAGACAGTGCGCCGGAACACTGGATGCTGGGCGGGCCGGACACCCCGACCGTTCACGCGATCGTGTCGCTGTACACGCACGGGCATGCCCTGGGCCCTGTTGAGGCGTTGTCCGCCTCACTCGGCGTACTGTTTTCCGAGCACGGCGTGACCGTGCACGAGCAGCTCGACGCGAACGCGCTGCCAGACGGCAAGGTGCATTTTGGTTACAAGGACGGCATTGGGCAGCCGCGCATTCAGGGCGTGCCCGGACGCCAGCGCGCCGATATGCAACCCGAGTGTTCCCCGGGCGAGTTTTTGCTCGGGCGCGGGTACGTGAACCAGTACAACGGCAACTTCATTGGCGATCTGCCGCCGGCTCTGTGCGACAATGCGACGTACGGCGCGTTTCGCGTGCTCAAGCAGGATGTGGTGGCATTCGAATCGCTCATCGAGCGGTCGGGTGAGCGGTTTCGCATGGACCCCGAAATGGTGGCGGCAAAGCTCATGGGGCGCTGGCGGGACGGCACACCGCTCACCTTGGCGCCCGATGCTCCCGCCGACCACGTGAACAGCGCGCACATCGACCGGTTCGATTACGCGCCGAGCAAGGAACACAACACCTTTTTTGACGACGCCGAGGGCCAGCGCTGCCCGGTGGGTGCGCACGCGCGGCGCATGAATCCGCGCAGTGCGCGCGTGATGGGCAAGCCGTACAGCCGCCGTATCATCCGTCGCGCCATCGCGTACGGCGCGGCGTACGATCCGGCAACCGGCGACGACGGCGTGGAGCGTGGTCTCGTTGGCTTCTTCATTTGCGGCGACCTCTCCATGCAGTACGAGTTCCTGCTCGGTACGTGGGCCAACATGGACCTCTCCGCCGTGGGTATGCGCGGCACCCGGGATCCAATCCTGGGTGCGAATCCCGCGAGTGGGGGACAGTTCGTGATTCGCACACCAGACTCGCGGGATCCCGTCGTGATCAGCGACGTCCCGCGCCTCGTGGAAACGCGCGGCAGCGTGTACTGCATGCTCCCGGGAATTGGCGGACTGCGCTTTCTATCCACGACGGCGCCCGCGTGATCAACGCGGCGCTCGTTGCGCAGCTTTCCACGCTGCGTGAGCAGGCGGACGCACAGACCATTCCCACCGGTTTGTTCAACTGGTGGGGGCGGCTGCCGCTGCCGGATGGCGCGCAGCATGCACCGGCCATCTCGCTGGGCATGTGGCAAGGGTGCATGAGTGCGCTGCGACAAGCGCAACTGGTCGCTGGCATGGTGCCCACGCAGCTTGACCTCGCCGCGCTCACGTACAACATGCGTTCCGACGGACCACTGCCGATCAGCATCACGAGTTTCAACGCGTCTCGGCCAACGGACGCATTCAACGCGCGTGTCATGTCGGCGGTGGAAGCCGGAACGATCATTCCCGGCGTGGTGCCGCCGCTGGCGAATGTCATCGAGTCGCAGACGATTTTTTTCGCCGGCACGCCCATGGCCGCGCAGTGGGCGCAGGCTTCGCCGCGTTTTCGCAGTCGGGTGATTCGCTGGGTGCTCGACGAGCGCTTCTACTTCGCGCCGGCGCTGGATGCACGGCCCGATGCGATCGAGTTCGATCCCGGTGATGGTGGTGGCTGGCGGCGGCTCGCTTTCGGCGATACGCTGGTCTCGCAGCATCCCACCGGCGACGTCGTGACGTTTGCCGTGCGTTGCCGATGGGGCGACGTCGTGCGCACGGCACGAGGCACGGTGGACATGGGCAGCTTTCCGGCACCGCCGCTGCCCGATGAAACGTGGCCGCTGCGTGCGAGCAACGGCAATACCGGCACCGCGTGGGTGTTTCGCGCGGTGGACCATGACAGCGTCAGCAACCCAGTGCTCGTGGCGGAGGGCTTTCCCGGCGGCTACTCGTGCGAATACCTGCACGATATGTGGAATCAGCATGGACTGCTCCAGCAACTTCGGGCCGCTGGACACGACGTGATCCTGTTGGCGTATTCCAACGGCGCGGACCTGATGGAGCGAAACGCGCAGGTGGTCGTGGCGTGCCTGAACGCCATCGCGCAGCGCACGTCCAACCCGATCGCCACGGGTGGGGTGAGCATGGGCGGGCTGTGCACCCGCTATGCGCTGGCGTGGATGGAGCAGCGCGGCTTGTCGCACCAGACGCACCTCTACTTTTCGGTGGACACGCCGCATCGCGGGTCGTGCACCTCGCCCGCAGTGCAGTGGTTCACGCACTGCTTCCGCAACGCGTCACCGCTCGCCGCCGACGCGGCCGATCTGCTCGCGACGCCGGCCAATCAAGAGTTTCTCGTTGACTACGTGAACCGCGACCAGGTGAGCGTGAGTGCGTCGCGCACCGGGTTCATGCAGCAACTGCGAGATCTCGGCGGCTATCCGCAGCAGCTGCGGCGGATTGCCGTTGCCAGTGGCCGTGGCAACGGCGGGTCGCGCATCGCGCCCGGGGCGACGCTCATGTCGTGGACCGGATCGCCGTTCGTGGAGGCGACGCTCTGTGCGACGCCGGCGCACACAGCATTGGCCGGTGCAGCATCGCTCGAGAGCGATGCAGCTGTGGTGGCCGAGGGGGTATGTCCGCTGCTACCTGGCGACGTGGGCTCGAGTCTCCGCATGTCGTCTCCCGTCTCGTGGGAGGGCGCGCCCGGTGGCCAGGCAGGCTACACCGCTGCCGCCGGCCTGATTGCGCAGGCGCTCGCGTGCGGAACCGTCTCCGTGCAGGAGCCGCTCACGTGCGTGGTGCCCACGGTGAGCGCGCTCGACATCGATCAGGACCCGCTGGCGCCCATTCCTCCGCCGT
>JBBSPE010000028.1:0-37595 GCA_038259155.1 Gemmatimonadales bacterium | reverse complement strand
CCCACGAGCGCGAGCACGCGCAGCGGACTGCCACTGCCGTTCACGAGCTTGAGCGGGGCCGCAATGAGCACGCTGCCGGTGGCGGGCAACTGATCGAGATTGCACAGCGAGGCGAGTCCGAGCTTGCCGGCGCCGTGCATGATGGTGTGGTTGGGGAAGGGCGGTGTGAATCCGCCGGCCTGCCCTGCATCGGTGCCGATGGTCTCCACGCCCACCCCCACGACATTCCGATCGTGCGCCAGCAGGTGCGATGTGTCCTGATGGAAGCCCGGGGTGTGCGGACCCGTGTTGTCGGCATTGATGAACGCGTCGCCTGACCGCTTGCTCCAGTCCGTGCGCAGCAGCGCCCAGGCGCCTGCGGGCACTCGGCCATGCACTGCTTCCCAGCTGGCGAGATGATCGGGCGTGAAGAGAAAATCCGGATCGATGGCGCACTCGTGCGAAATGTCGAATACGCACGCGGGGCCCACGAACTGCGCGGGCGGGATGGTGTCGGTGGTGTTGTGGGGCAGGTCCTTGCCTGTGACCCAGTGCACGGGTGCGTCAAAGTGCGTGCCGGTGTGCTCGCCGAGCGTGATGGTGTTCCAGTACCAGCCGGGCCCCTTGTCGTCATAGCGCGAGATCACGTCCATGCTCAGCCCCGGTGACGGCGCGAACATGGGCGGCAGCGCGATGACCTGCGTGTGTGGGCCGAGCGGGATGGAGAGGTCGACCACGCGCACGCGCCCGTGCACAAGGTCGGCGGTGAGCTGCAGGAGCGTGTCGGACATCAGCGAGTACCCGGGTGGGAGGAGTGGGACGGCAGCGGCGATTCGACGGCCTGCGACTGCTGCGTGCGCAGGTGTCGCGCGAATTGAAAGCGATTCTCCAGCAGGGCCAAGTCCGTCACGAAGCCTGCTGGCCCAACCGCTTCCACCTTGGCCACCAACGAGGTGAGCGCCGGTGCGGCCAGCGCGCTATCAAAGGCGGCAACAAACTCGTCCAGCGTGCGCACCGTGCCTGTACGCGGGATGCCGGCGGCGTCGGCGATGCCGGCAAGGTCAGTGCCGGTAGCCGTGGCGGTGGGAAATCCACCCACCGACAGCAGTGATTCATTGTCAAAGATCACATGCGTGAGGTTGGCGGGCGCATAGCGTGCGAGCGTGGTGAGCCCGCCCATGTTCATGAGGACCGATCCGTCACCATCGAACACCACAACCCGCGTGGCCGGCTGGGCGAGTGCGATGCCCAGCCCCACGGACGACGCGAGTCCCATGGCGTGCTGCAGGTAGAAAAAATTGTCGCGATGGCCCAGCGACTGCAGCTCCGCAGCGACCGCACCCATGATCGTGACCACCGCGCAATCGGCGAGCCGGTCGTACACGGCCGCCATCGCGTCGAGACGCTTCATGTTTCCTCCCACATGAGATCACGCCCGAGCAGGAGCGCAACGGGACGGTTGGCGGCGTAGGCGAGCGTGAACGCCTTGGCAATGCGAGGCGCCACCTGGTCCGGCGCGTCGAGCGTGTCGTACGGAATGCGCAGGGCGTCGAGCACCGGGATGGTGACGAGACCTCCTTCCGTCTGCCAGGGATCGCGTTCGCCAAACCAGCCGCGATGCGAGATGAGCATGACGAGAGGAATGCGGTACAGCTGCGCACAGGACACAATACCGTTGACGCTCTGCAGAAATCCGTGATTCTGCATGAGCATGACCGATCGTGCGCCGGCGAGGTGGGCGCCTGTGGAGATCCCCACACCCTCCTCCTCCTTGGCCAGGCGCACGAGCGTCATGGCATCATCGTCTTCGGCCATCCGGATCAGGTGGACGAGCCAGGTCTCTGGCAGGGCGGACATGATGGTCACGCCACTGGCCTTCAGGGCGGCGAAGATCGAACGGGACGCGTCGAGCGAGACGGGCATGCGGAGCGCGGGTAAGTCGCGAGAGGGACGGGGCGGACAAAACAATCGAAGGCCCCAGAAGGTAACGCTTCCCTTCCGTTTGCGAACTGCGGGGGCTGGACACCACGCGGTGCGGGATGCCTACTATAGCGCGGTGATTCGACGGACACCAAGGCGCCGTGTCTCGCGCGCGTTTGTGGCGGCGGCGAACTCCGCCTGTGCGGCCTCCCTCTACGTTCAACACGAAATCTGTGGTTGCTCCCTCCTACGACCTCGACGCCGTGCGGGCCCAGATCCCGCTGCTGACTCACACGATTCCGCTCAACAACTGTTCACAGGCGCCGCTCACCACCGTGACACGGGCTGCGGCCGACCATTTTCTCGACGAGTGGAACCGGCACGGGATGGATTGGGATGCGTGGATTGCCGAAGTGGAGGCCTCGCGCACCGCGTTCGCCCGGCTGATCAACGCACACCCGAGTTCCGTCGCCGTGATGGCTTCGGTCTCGCACGCGACGAGCGCGTTGGCCACCGCGATCCAGTTCCACAACGGCCGCGACGTGGTGGTGGCCAGCGGGGCCGAGTTTCCGACCGTGGGACATGTGTGGCTGGCGCAGGAGCGCCGGGGGGCGAAGGTGCGCTGGGTTGACGTGGTGGACGGCGCCGTCCCGCTCGCCGCCTACTCGCCCGCCATCTCCGAGCGCACGGCCATTGTCTCCGCAGCACACGCGTACTACCAGAATGGAACGGTGCAGGACATCGCGGCGATCACGCGACTGGCGCACGAACAGGGCGCGCTGGCCTTCGTGGATGCGTACCAGTCGCTCGGCGTGGTGCCCGTGGACGTGCAAGCCGTGCCCGTGGATTTCCTCGCCTCCGGCACGCTCAAGTACCTGATGGGCACGCCCGGCATTGCCTTCCTGTACGTACGTCCACAGATCGTGGAGCGCGTGGAGCCGCTCATCACCGGCTGGTTTGGTCGTGTGAATCCGTTTGCGTTCGACAGCGCGCATCTCGACTGGGCGCCCACCGCGGCTCGCTTCGATTCCGGCACACCACCACTCTTGCCGGCGTACATCAGCCGAGCGTCCATGGAGTGGCTGGCCGGTTTCGGCATCGATGCCATTCACGACTACACACAGGCGCTCACGCGCCATCTGGTGGAGGGTGCGCTGACGCGTGGGCTGGTGGTGCACGGCCCGGGGCTTTCCCAGCCCAAGACGCCGAGCACGGCGATCGTCTGCGAGGATGCGCACGGTGTGGAGCATGCCATGCGGGAGCGGGGCATCATTGCCTCCGCTCGCGGACCGGTGATTCGCCTTGCGCCACATTTCTACAACACCGTGGCCGAGATTGACCACGCCCTCGATACGCTGGCCGACGTGTTGACTGCATGACCGGTCCGCTCGCGGGCGCAGCGCGGGCGACGTTTTCCTCCCGATTCGGCATGATCCTCACCATGATCGGCGTGTCGGTGGGGCTGGGCAACGTGTGGCGGTTTCCGTATCTCGTGGGGAAGTTTGGTGGCGCGGCCTTCGTGGTGTTCTACCTGCTCGCGTCGCTGTTGATCGGCGTGCCGGCGTTGGTCGCCGAGTGGACGCTCGGCCGTCACACGCGGCAGGCGACGCTCGGTGCATTTGCACGCGGCGGACTGCCAGGTGGACGACTGGCGGGCAAGCTGTTCTTCGGCGTGATCGTGGCCGCCACCGCGTACTACACCAACGTGGTGGGGTGGGTGTTGTACTTCGCGGTGTCGGAGGTGCTGTCCATCGCGCGCGTGACCGTGAATGCAGGCGCCATCCTTCCACCAGAAGACGGCTTCAACCGCACGTCGTTCCTGTTGCAACTCGCGTGCACCGCTGTGGTGATTCTCGCCTGTGTAACCATTCTCGAGCGCGGACTGCGCCAGGGCATTGAGCGCGCGAGCACCCTCATCATGCCAACGGTGTTCGGCATACTGCTGGTGCTGATCGTGCGCTCCGTCACGCTCGAAGGCGCCGGTGCCGGCCTGCAGTGGTATCTGGGCAAGTTCGCCTGGGCCGACCTCACACCCACCGTGATGGCGGCCGCCATGGGGCAAGCGATTTTCTCGCTGTCGCTCGGCGGGACGTTCATGGTGACCTACGGCTCGTATCTGGCGGACGATGCCCAGCTGCTCGGCAGCGCCGTGTGGACGGTGATCGGCGACAGCACGGCCGGACTCATGGCGGGGCTCGTGATCTTTCCCGCCGTGTTTGCGTTCGGACTCACGCCAAGTAGTGGACCCGGGCTGTTGTTTGACACGATTCCCCGCGTGTTCGCGCAGATGCCCGCGGGCAATGTGTTCGGCACGCTCTTCTTTGCAAGCCTGTTCTGCGCGGCCTTTCTGAGCGACGTGGCGGCGTTCGAGGTGCTGGTGGCCGGGTTGCTGGACAAGACGGGACTCACGCGCTCGCAGGCCGTGCGACGCATGGCCGCACTGGTGGGTGTGGTCTCGATCATCCCCATGCTCAACCTGAAGATTTTCGTGGTGTGGGATCTCACGTTCGGATCGGGCATGCAGGCGTTCGGCGCCATGCTGTCGGCGATCACCGTGGGGTGGTGCCTCAATCGCGCCGCGCTCCTGGAACAGCTTGGGCCCGCGGGAGGCACGCGCCAGGCGCTTGTTCTCTGGATTCGCTACGCGATTCCAAGTGTGATCCTGGCGGTTGCGGTGTGGTGGCTGCTTACGGACGTGCTGGGCGTGGTGGGGACGGTGTAGCCAACCTCCGCGCGCTGGTGCGAACAGTTGCAGACTGTTGCTACGAACCCCGGCCGTGAACCCCCTCTACGGCTGAGCGAGCAGACTGGTCGGATCAATCGTGATCTGACCGAATCGCGCAATCAAATGCAGATGAGGGCCGGTCACGCGACCGGTATTGCCTACGTGGCCGATCACCTGCCCCTGCGTCACCGTGTCGCCGACGGCCACCAATTGTTTGCTCAAGTGCAGATACGCCGTGACGATGCCTTCGCCGTGGTCGATGTAGAGCACGTTGCCGCCCAGATAGAAGCTGTCGCGGAGCCGCACCACACCGCGGTTGACGGAGCGCACGGGTGCGCCGATTGCGCCGGCAAAATCAGTGCCCATGTGTCGGCTGGACACCGCGCCATTGAACACACGCCCGCCGCCGAAGGGACTGGTGATGCGCGACTCGCGAGGCACGGTGAACGGTGCCTCCCAGAGCCGAGGCGTACGATGTGATCCCTCCGAGACCGCGAGTGCCTGTGCAGACTCACGTCGCTGGCGAGCCGCAACTGCGGCTGACGGTGCCGCACCGAATCGAGGCGCGACGCTGAGCTTTTCCAGTGCGTAGTCGCCGGCCTCCGTCACCACGCGCAGCGTGTGCGGTTCCTCACGGCCACACCGCCAGGCGAGGGTGACGCCACTGGTGGAATCCACCGGCACGGCCGCGAGTGCGACCATGGAGTCGCCGTGGACATGAAAGTGGAGTGGCTCGCCGGAAACCCGTACGTCAGGCGCGGCCGCGATGCGTGATCCGGGCAGTACGACGTGAAAAAGCGCACCAGCTCGCGGTGACGCCGGATACCACCGCAGCGGCGCGACGTCGGCCGCGTCCAGTGATTGGCAGTCGCGTGCGGTCTGGGCCGCGGCGCTCGTGGACGCCATACCAATCGCCAGCACGGCGCTGAAGGTCAGGATCACACGTCGGTTGGTCATACCGTGATTGTACCCTCGTGCACGCCCGGAGTGTCAGGATTGCGGGCGGTCCGGACCCGTCGTAGCATCAGGCGAGTAGACCCACGTCCACCTATCGCCGAGCGCGCCGAATGCCAGAGCAGCCTTCCCTCGACCTCACGCAGTTTGTGGAGCATCACGACGGCATCTCCGTCATTCGCAGCGGAGAGACCGTGCGCGCGTGGAACGGGATTCAGTATCAGGCCGGCCTGTCGGGCAAGAACACAAACGCGAAACAGCTCTCGATGAACATTGCAACGGTTCCGCCGGGCGCCGTGGCGTTCGCCCACGTGCACGTGGACTTCGAGGTCATGCTCTACATCCTGTCGGGTCGCGTGCGCCACGAGTACGGGCACCTGCTCACGCAGTCGGTGGAAAACGGTCCGGGCGATTTCATCTTCATTGAGCCCGGTGTGCCGCACGAAGTGTTCAACCTGAGCGACACGGAACCGGTGGTGGCAGTGGTGTCGCGCTCTGATGCCACGGAGTGGGCGCACATCGTGACGTACGATCGGGCGACCGGGGCGCTCGGCGAGGTGTTGGCGCCGGGTTGATCCGAGCCGCTACGGCGCGCCGGGCAACGCGGCCTGGGCCATCGCCACGTTGAACGGATCGCACCAGATGATCACCCACGAATAGCGTGTGTCCGATGGCACCTGAAACGTGTAGCGCTGTGCCCCGGTTCGACTTCGCAGCGCACCTATGCGAAGCGGCTGTCCCGTGTTGGGATTCTTGGTCGTGTTGAGATACACCACAGGGCCCGGTGTTTGTCCGATCGTGAAATCGGCCGAGAAATCCAGCTGTGCCACCCCGTTCTCGATGGCCAGCGTTGCGGCACCCGTCACCGCGTATCCGGTGCGCGTGAAGGCGCCGGTGACCGCTCCTGCGGCTGGGATCGGTGTGTTGGGCGTCACCGGCACCGCGTCCGGGGCCGTAGGCGGCACCGCCGAGCTGCAGGCGAGCAGCGTGGCGGCGAACAACACATAGGTCGCGAAGCGCGAGCGTCGCACCGAGCGGTTGAACGTTGAATCGCTCGCGTGCTGCTGAGCATGCGCCACGCGTCGGTCAGGGCTGCTGTTCGCGAGCATCGTGTGAAATCCAATGAAGGGAACGCAGGTCTGCCACCGCATTTTGCTGCGTCTGGTCGGTGTCCTGCAGCAGTCCAACCACGGCAATCGCCGGTGCCGGTCCGCCCCAAACGCGCGCGTAGTCGGCGCCCGGGTCCACCACCACGTCGCGCCAGTCGGTGCTGCCGGCGGCGCTCGCGACGCGAATGACGTGAATATCGCGCGATCCGAAGCCCGCACGGGCATAGCCGTCCGGCTCCGGTCCGCCAAAGGAATAGAAAATGGTGCGCGGCGCACGACCAAACGCACGCAGCGGACCGAATGCGACAAACACGCGAAGTGCCGCGTCGTCCGTGTCCGCTTCGCGAAGATCCGCGCGAGCGGGGGCCTGCAGGGCGCGCCAACTCCACGCCATTTTGCCCGATCCCGTCTCGAGCCGAGGTTCCACTGCGCGCACCAGCCACCCCGCCCGGTCTTGGCCGCTCACCCGCAGGAACTGCTCGCCACCGGAGTCCACAACCGCCGACAGCGGCGCCGCTTGCCCGCGAACGGCTCGCGTCCTCCATCCGGACGGCACAGCGCGCCCGACCGTGCCGCTGGAAATACCGAGCAAGTCAATCGCCGGTGCACGCGGCGGTGCGCTGCCTGTTGCGAGGAGCGCCAGCACCGGCACGAGAGCAAGACGAGCGGAACGTGTGGCAGTGAACACAGCGGGAAGGTGGGGAGAATCATCATGTGGCGCGACGCATCGCTGCGCTGGCTGGCAACGCCCGATCTACACAGAATACGAGTGCTGACCGCGTCCGGTTCTGCAGTCCGGTGCTGTGCTCCCTCCTACACTGATCCGATGTACTCCCCGCGCGCCGGATAGTCATTGGCCTTGGCATAATCCACCGCCCCCAGCAGCTCGGCGAACGAGGGTCGAGCGAATGGCATGGTCTGCGCCGTACCGTAGAACAGCGTGCCGTCAGGGCGCACGAGGTATACGGCCGGCTCGCTGAACAGTGCCGGTTCCTCGATGCCAATCGAGGTGGTGCCGCGAGAGGTGCTGATGTAGAGCCCCCAATCGCGTGCCTGCTGCATCGACAGGTCGTAGGCAAACGGGAGATCAGCCGCCTTGATCTTTCGCGCCATACCCTGCGCACGCGCTGCGTCGTCAGTGCTGACCGCCATCGCGCGCACGCCGCGCTCCGCGAAGTCCGCCGTCAGGCGCTCAAGCTCCATCAGGTACTTCGCACAGATGGGGCAGTGCAGACCGCGATAGAACACCAGCAGGTCGAGGTAGTCGGGGGGCGACGCGCCAAGGACAAAGCGACCGCCTCCGACAAGCGGAAGGTCAAGCCCGGGTACGGAATGCCGAGGCAGGAGCGCTGCGTGTGAACTGATACTGATGTCGGACATTTGCGGGCTCAGTGAAAATCGAAAGGGTGATTGTTCGGTCACGGCGCGCGCGCCGAACTTGTCGCGTCGCGAATGGCCTTGAACTCCGACCCGTCCTTCCACTGCGGCCACCGCGTGGACGTGCCCAGGTCGCGCAGAATGGTGTGAAAAAGTTCGATGTCCTGTACGGCGCCGCCCAGGTCCCACTCCGCACTCCACTCGTCGCAGGTCTGGTGGTAGCATGTGCCGGTGTAGTCGGCAATCCACTGGTCACCGGCCGCGCGCCCGCCTTCAACAAGATCGGCGCCGCCAGCAATGCCCATGATCAGCAGCACGGGCACGCCGCGTCGCGCGAGCGAGAAGTGATCGGCGCGAAAGAACAATCCGTTCTCCGGCAGATTTTCCGGTGTGACCACGCGCTGCTGCGTGGCAGCCGCTCGCGTGAGGTCGTCTTCGAGATCGCTCTGTCCCTCACCCACCAGAATCACGTCGTGTGCCGGTCCGGCAGTCTGCAGGATGTCGAGCGTGAAGTTGGCCACCGTGTGCTCGAGGGGATACAGCGGCGCCGCGGCATACGCCGCCGAACCGAGCAGACCACTTTCCTCTGCGGTCCACACCGCGAACACCACACTGCGCTCGAGCGGCGATTCGGCCTTCAGCACGCGCGCGAGCTCCAGCACACCAGCCGTTCCCAGCGCGTCGTCGTTTGCACCCGGCCGAACGGTGCGACCCTGCGCATCGGGTGCGCCCTGGCCGTACGCATCCCAGTGCGAAGAGACCATGAGCACCTCGTCGGGGCGTGAGGTGCCCGGCAACCGCGCCAGCACGTTCTGGCTCTGGATCTGCTCCACGTGATTGACAAGGTTCGCGCTGAACGTGACGCCCGGCAGTTCGAACGCGGTGAAGTCGTCGCGACGCGCGCGGACACGCTGCTCGTCGAGATCGAGGCCGGCGCTCGCGAACATCGCGGCGGCCGCATCGCCGTGCATCCAGCCCTGCAGGGTGACGGGTTGTGGATCGTTGGGTCCGCGCACGATCGCGAACTGTTCGCCGGGCGACGACGACGCCACGTTCCAGCCATAGCCGGCGGCTTTGTCTTCGTGAATCACGAGCGCCGCCACCGCGCCGCGACGGCCCGCCTCTTCGAACTTGTAGGTCCAGCGGCCATAGTAGGTCATGCGCTTGTTGCCGAATCGACCGGCCACCGGTTCATCGGGTGCAGCGGCAAAATCGGGATCGTTCACCAGAAACACGGCCACCTTGCCCGTGAGATCCAGGTCGCCAAAATCGTCCCACTCGCGTTCGGGCGCGTTCACACCAAACCCCACGAACACTACCGGAGCGTTCTCCACCGTGATGGTGTCGAGCGGTGTCACGCTGCTGATCTCGAGGTCGCGTTCCTGCACCAGCGCCTGTTCGCTGCTGCGCACGGAGAGCGTGATCGTGCTCGGTTCCTGCAGCTGCGTGTGGTAGAGGGGCACCGCCTGGGTCCACGTGCCATTCTCACCACCGGGCTCGAGGCCAAGGGCCGAGAAGCGTTCAATGAGGTAGGCCACGGTCTTGGCCTCGCCCGGTCCGCCCGGTGCCCGCCCCTCGAACTCGTCGCTGGCGAGCACCTTCACGGTCTGTGAAAGCTGCGTGGCGTCGATTGCCTCCAGAGTCACGTCGGGTGCTGCACAGGCAATCAGCAGAAGAGCAGCAGCGATCGGGGCAAGGCGACGGACAGCAGTCATCGTTCTGCGATTGGAGGCGGGTACGACCACGGACGACACGGTCGACGGTCCCTCTAAGCTCCGTCTCGCGGCGACGGCGCACAAGCACTCGCGTCGGTTTCCCACGGGACCGTGTCCCGAAACGCGGCCGCCTCCCGACGGATCTGCACGAGTTCCGGTTCCGTCAGACGATCGAGGTGTCGCACCATGAGCGCCATACGTGGGTGCCGTGCGAAGCGCTCACGGTGCTGCGCCAGGAAATCCCAGTACAAGAGCGTGAAGGGACAGGCGTTCTCACCCGTCTTCAGCTTGGGATCGTAGCGACACGCCGTACAGAGATTGCCCATCCGCTTGATGTACGCGCCGGTGCTCACGTACGGCTTGGACGCAATCGCACCGCCGTCGCCGAACGTGGCCATGCCCACAACGTTGGGGAGCTCCACCCACTCGTACGCATCGGTAAATGCGGCCCAGAACCAGCGCGACAACGCGGCCGGTTGCACGCCGAGCAACGTGGCGAAGTTGCCCTGCACCATGAGCCGGTTGATGTGGTGGGTGCGCCCATGGTCACGCACCTGCCGCACAGAATCCGCCAGGCAGCGCATCTCGCAGGGAGCGCTCGTGGCGCCGTCGTACTCTTCACCGTCGGGCGCCCAGAACCAGCGCGGCAGCGCATGCGGCGCCTCGAGCGCATTGCTCGTGCGCAGTCCGGGCATGAGATGCCAGTACATGCCGCGCATGAACTCGCGCCAACCGAGGATCTGCCGAATGAAGCCTTCGGCGCTGGCAATGGGAACGGCACCGGCGCGGTACGCACGTTCGGCGCGCTGCACCACCTCAAGCGGATGCAACAGCCCCACGTTGATGATCGAAGACAGCGACGAGTGCAGCAACTCGTGTTCGCCCTGCACCATGGCGTCCTCGTACGGCCCGAACGTCCCCAGCCGCTCGGTGACAAATCGTTCGAGCCATGCCAGTGCGTCCCGCCGTGTAACCGGCAGCCCAAATGAGTGCACAGAACCCCATCGACCACGCCATGACGCCACGCGCTCCATCTGCGCGCGCGTGATGTCATCCGGGACCACGTGAAAGGGCGCCGGCACCGGCTGGCCCTTCGGCCACGGTTTGCGATTCTCCGCGTCGAAATTCCACTGCCCGCCTTCGGGCGTGCCATCGCCGGCCATGAGCACGTTCCACTTGCGGCGCATGTCGCGGTAGAACCACTCCATGCGATGCTCCTTGCGACCATTCGCCCACTCCGCAAACTCCTCGCGCGTGGCCAAAAAGCCGCGATCGGGACGACGCTCCAGGCGCACGCCGCGGGTCTCCAGCTCCGCCTCGGCCCGCTCCAGCTCCTCCTGCATGTCCCATTCGCGCGCTTCGGTTGCCACCACTCGGCTCGCACCCGTTTCCTCAGCGAGCCGCACCAATCCCTCGGCGTAGCTGGCTGCGCGCTCAAGGCGCACGGCGTAGCCATCCGCTTCCAGCTCCCGGGCGAAGTGGCGCATGGCCGAGAGCAGGAGTACGAGCTTCTGACGGTGCCAGGGCAGGGACGCGCCCTTGGCCACGGACTCCAGCAGCACCACGATCACGTCGTCACGAGGCGACGTGGGGATGGGCGCGACGGCGCGTGAGCATTCCCAGGGGGCGACGAACGCGAGGGTGAGGCCGGTCATGCAGGGGGAACGATACGTTGACCAGCGCTCGTTCCCGCTCGTCCGGATCGCGCGCCGCGGCCAAGGGTTGTCGGGGACCCTGGGGCTTCGCATCTGCCACCGCTGCCGCCGCCGGTCTTGCCGAGGAGCGCGCCGAGCGGCAGAGTGAGCGCATGTGCTCCCGCGTGCGGCGTTCGCTGCCATCCGTGCAGGCCGATTGGATGCACCGCCTGCCCAGGCGGTCGTCGGTGTTCGCGCATTTGTCGATGATCGTGCGACTGTCGGGACTTCTGTTGGCGGTCGGCGTGGTACTTGGCGCTCCCCGTTCGTCGGTTCGGGCGCAGGCGGCGGTTGCGACGTCTCCTTCGACGGCAGCGGCGTTTGCTCGTCGCATGCCCACGCAGCTCGCCGACACCACGTTCTGGCGCCTCGTATCCGAGCTGTCCGAGCAGGCCGGTTGGTTTCGCAGCGAGAACTTCGTGAGCAATGAAACCGAGTGGCAGCGCGTGATCGCGCCGGTGCAAACGGTAGTGCCGGCCGGTCGCGCGTATCTGGGGGTGGGACCCGAGCAGAACTTCACCTACCTCGCGACGTTGGACCCGTCCATCGCGTTCATCGTGGACATTCGGCGACAAAATCTCGCGTTGCACCTGTTGTACAAGGCGTACTTCGAGCTGGCGGAAACACGCGCCGAGTTCCTGAGTCTGTTGTTCGCTCGGCCCAGGCCGACGGGGCTGGATACGCTCACGAGTGCCGAGGCGCTGCTCGACGCGTTCGAGCGCACCGTGCCCGATTCCACCCTGTTTCGTGAGACGTGGCGACGCGTGGACGCGCACCTCACGATGACGCATGGCTTTGCGTTGGATGCGGGCGATCGCGCGTTGATGAGGCGCGTGGACACAGCGTTCGTGATGGCCGGTCCGGCGATCGACTACTCGTTTGTGCCGGGCATGGGCGGATTCTCATCCCGGTTGCGCAGCATGCCCACCTTCTCCGCGCTCATGCGGCAGGACGATGGCGCCGGTCTCAATCGCAGCTTTCTGGGCAGCGAGGCTGCGTATCGTCGGGTGCGATCGCTGCAGCTGCGCAATCTGGTGGTGCCGGTGACGGGTGACTTTGCCGGTGCGCACGCCCTGCAGGCAGTGGGGCGCTGGTTGCGCGAGCACGACAGCACGGTGGGCACGTTCTACTTGTCCAACGTGGAGCAGTACCTGTTTCAGGACAACAACATCTGGCCTCGATTCTACGGCAACGTGGGTGCGCTGCCGCTCGACAGCACGAGCACCTTCATCCGGTCCGTGACCAACCGGTGGTTGCGGAACGTGTATCCCGCGCCGCTGATGACGCAGCTGATTGCGCCCATGGAGCGCACGATCAGCGAGTTTCGTGCGGGCCGGGTGCAGTGGTACGGCGACGTGATTGCCATCGAGCGACCGGACTGAGCGGACGCGACTACAACCGGTAGTGATCGGCGCGCCAGTGGGTGATGCGCTGCTTGATGGCCTTGGATTCGGTGAGGGTGCCAGCCAGCACGTCGCGTACAAGCGGTGCGAGTTCGTCGTCGCTGGCGAACCGTAGCGCAATGAGATGGCGCGGAGCAATCTCGTGCACCCGCGTGGCCAGGTCTGCCGGCAGTACGCGTGCAAGCCGGAGCTGTTCTTCGAGGCGGATGACGCGGTTCTGGGCCTGGAGCGGGAAGATGCGCACGTAGGCGTACACGCCGAGCAGCGCGCAGGCGCCCACGAGGTCGTAGTGCGTTTCGACGTCGCGCATGGTCATGGCGCGGTAGGCGCTCCAACCGAAGTACGCGATGACGAGTAACCCGGTCACGTAGTGGTAACCGGTCACCATCTTGGCGTGGTTGGCGAAGGATTGCGACTTGTCGGAGGACATGGGGGCGGTTTGGGTGCGGTTTGCAGGCGGCCGTGTGTGGACGAAGCGCCCGGCTGATGGCGGCGAGCAGGCGTGGCGCAACGATAGGGCATCAGGGTCAACGGTCCAAGAGCAGCAGGCTCTTGACGTCGCCAAGTCTTAACCATACAGTTAAAGCGTACGATTGAATCATTTGGTCAAATCACCGAACACGCCGCACCTTCAACCGCTCCACCGTGCCCACGCCTCCCTCCGAGCTCGACGAGTCGCAAACCCGCCAGCGCATCCTGGATGCTGCCCATCGCGTGTTCCTGACCCGCGGAACGGCCGCCGCACGCACCCAGCACATCGCGGACGAAGCTGGCGTCAACAAAGCGCTCATTCACTACTACTACGGCACCAAGAGCGCCCTCGCCGACGCCGTCTTCGCACACCACGTCCGCACCTTCCTCCCGCGCCTCTTCGCCATTCTCGGCGACCCGGATCGCTATCTCGAGGACAAAGTGCACGACGTGGTCCGCGAGCAGATGGACTTTCACTGCGCCCATCCCTACGTGGCCGGCTACCTCGCCGCCGAGCTGCACGCCGAACCCGAGCGCCTCACGAGACTCGTTGGTGCGCACGGCGGTCCGCCCCTCGACGTACTGGCACGTCAGCTGGCCGTGGACGCTGAGGCGGGGCTCATTCGTCCCATCTCGGTGCAGCAGTTCGTCGCCACACTCATTGGCGCCGTCGTGATTCCCTTCGTCATGCGGCCCATCATGACGCTGTTTCTCGGCCTTGAGGGTGAGCGCATGCAGGAATTTCTGGCCGAGCGCCGGCGCGTGCTGCCAGCGTTCATTCTCGCAGGGCTCCGTCCATGAGGCGCCACCTGCTCTCGCTCGTCGCCACCAGCTGCGCCCTGTTCGCGTCTACGCTGTCGCCCGCATGCCTGTCAGCCCAAGACTCTCTCACACTCGGTGAGCTCCATGCGGCGGCTGTGGCACACGATCCGCGCGCTGACATGCCCGCGCTCCTGCGCCGCGCGTCGATCCTTCGGGAACAGGACATCGCAACGGCCCGCCGGCTGCAATCGGGCGTCAATGGGCAGGCCACCTATCAGTCGGACGTGACGGCGCTTCCCATCAGCCTGCCGGGCTCCGCTGTGCCCGAACCTCCGTACGCGCGCTTTCAGCTGACGCTGGATCTGGAACAACCCATCTACGATGCCGGCGCGGTGTCCGCACAGCGAGCCGTTGAACGTGCCCGACTGGGCGAAGCGACCACCGACGTGGCCACCCAGCTCTACCGGCGTACGCAGGAGGTGAACACCGCGCTCTTCACCGTCCTGCTGATGCAGGAGCGCGTCGCTGCGTTGGATGTCGCCCTCGCCGACCTCACGGAACGCCTGCGCGAAGTACGATCGCGCGTGATCGAGGGCAGTGCGGTGAGCCGTGATACGAGCGCGATTCGCGCCGAGCAATATCGCGTGGAGGAGTCGCGTGCCGAGCTGGAGGCGAACCGTCGCGCGGCGCTCATCAGCTTGGGTGCGCTGACCGGCCGTTCCTTCGATCAAACGGTCGCGCTGCGCGTTGCCGCGCTATCGATTCCGGAGACGGCAACCGATGCATTGCTGCGTGATCCGGAAACACTCCGTGCGCAGGCCCTGCAGGATCGCGCGCGGCCCGAGTTCGCCGCCTTTGACGCTACTCGCGTCCGTCTGGACGAAGAGGCGGCCGCGCTGGGCGTCGCCACCCGTCCGCGCGTCAGCGCCTTTGTGCAGGGCGGTGTTGGGCGGCCCGGCCTCAACCAGCTCACGCGCGACACCGATCCGTTCTACATCGCGGGTGTGCGCGCCACCTGGCATCCGTTCGAACGCGGCAAGGTTGCGAGACGTGAGGAACAAGTCCGCGTGCAACAGCGCCTCACCGATCTTCAGGAGCACGTCTTCGCCGAGAACGTGGAGCGGGCCACCGAGGCCGACCGTACGGAGATCACTCGGCTCGTGGAGGCCCGCACCCGTGATGAGGCACTCGAAGCTGCGCGCGCCGACGTGGAACGTGTTGCCCGCGTGCAGTACGACGAAGGCGCCACCACCGCCACGGCGTGGGTCAGCGCGCGCGCAGACCTGCTCGACGCCCAACTGCAGCTGCGCCGGCACGCGGTGGAACTCGAATACGCCCGCGCCCGGCTGCTCACCACCCTCGGTCTCCCCGTCCGATGACACGCCTCGTGATCCCCGCAGCCGGCGGCCGCACCGTCCGCACACGCGTCGCTCTCCCTGGAACTCGACCCATGCTTCGATCCATCACGCTTGCTTCCCTTGCGTGCGTCGCACTCTCCGCCTGCGAGCCGCCACCGGCTGATGCGAACGGCCGCTTCGAGGCCACCGAGGTCACGATCAGTGCCGAGGCGAGCGGAACGCTGCTCATGTTGACCGTCGGCGAAGGCGACGCGGTCACCGCGCACGGCGTGGTTGGCCGTGTCGATACAATCACGCTGAGCATGCAACGGCAAGAGCTCGATGCCCGCGCGGCCGCTCTGGCGGCGCAGCAGCAGGAAGTGGCGGCGCAGGCTCGCGCGCAATCCGCGCAGGCCGAGGCAGCCCGCACGACGCTCGCCCGTACGCAGCGGCTCGTGGCGGCGGGCGCAGCGACCGCGCAGCAGCTCGAGCGCGATCAGCGCGACGTCGCCACAATTGCCGATCAGCGAGAGGCCACGTTAGCCGCCGGTCGTGCGCTCGAGCATCAGCAGGATGCGATCGCATCGCAACGCGAGCAGCTGCTCGAACGCCTGGAGAACACGGTGGTGTACAGTCCGATTGACGGTGTCGTCCTGGCGCGATATGCGGAACCGGGCGAGCTCGTGCAGGCCGGAACGCCAGTGCTCAAGGTGGCGGCGCTCGACTCGCTGGTGCTGCGCGCGTACGTCGCTGATGCCCAGTTGAGCAGCGTGTCAATTGGGCAGGCGGTCACGGTGCAGGTGGACGACGGCGCCGGTGGCTTGCGCACGATCCCCGGGCGCATCACCTGGATTGCGCAAGCCGCGGAGTTCACGCCCACACCCATTCAGACGCGGGAAGAGCGGGTGTCGCAGGTGTACGCGGTGAAGGTGGTCGTGGCCAACTCGGACGGACGGCTGCGCATTGGCATGCCCGGAGAGCTGCTCATCACGGCGCAAACGGCCGCTGCGCCCATCAACTGAGCATTCAGCCGTGTCCACTGCCTCCTCGGTACAGACCGCCCCCGCGACCGCACCCGCGGTGTCCCTGCAGGGCGTCACCAAACGCTTTGACCAGGTGACCGCCGTGCAATCGCTCACGCTCACGGTCCAGCCGGGCGAACTGTACGGCGTGATCGGCCCCGACGGCGCAGGCAAGACCACGCTCTTTCGCACGGTGGTCACACTGCTCGCGCCCGACGAGGGCACCACCACTGTGCTGGGGCTGGACACGGTACGTGACTATCGCGCGCTGCGGAATCGACTTGGGTACATGCCCGGACGCTTTGCGCTCTATCCCGACCTGAGCGTGCGCGAGAACCTGTCGTTCTACGCGACCGTGTTCGGTACCACGGTAGCCGACGGCATGCGCATCATTGAACCCATCTGGCGGCAACTCTCGGAGTTCAGCGACCGGCGAGCGGGTGCGCTGTCCGGTGGCATGAAGCAGAAGCTCGCGTTGTGTTGTGCGCTCGTGCACGCCCCAGACCTGCTGGTGCTCGACGAGCCGACCACTGGAGTGGACGCCGTGTCGCGCGTGGAGTTCTGGGAACTGCTGGGCCGACTGCGCGACGGCGGGCTCACGATCATGGTGTCCACACCGTATATGGACGAAGCCGCGCGATGTGATCGCGTGGCGCTCATGCAGGGCGGCCGCGTGCTGCGTGTGGACACGCCGGCAGCCTTGGCGCAGAGCTATCCGTTGCCGCTGTTCGCGTTGCGCAGTGGCGGCGAACGACTGCATCTGTTGCGCACGCTGCGCGAGTTTCCACATGCGGCCTCGGTGTGGCCGTTCGGCGAGGACTTGCACTATACCGACCGGCGTGCGGGCCTCTCGCCGTCGGTTGTGCTCTCCGAAGCGAGCGCCTGGTTGGCGCAGCACGGTTTCTCCGATGTGCAGATGCGTCCTATTGTGGCGTCGGTGGAGGACGTGTTCATGCAGTTGGCGACTGCCGTACCGCAGGCAGCGTGATGCGCACACCCAACGCTCCCGTTGCCATTGATGCACGCGAGTTGACGCGACGCTTCGGCACATTCACGGCGGTCAACGCGATTACGTTCTCCGTGCAGCGCGGTGAGGTGTTCGGCTTTCTCGGTGCCAACGGTGCCGGCAAGACCACCGCCATGCGCATGCTGATTGGCCTGCTGGCGCCCACCAGTGGCTCGGCCACCGTCGCGGGACTCGACGTCGAGCGCGACTCGGAAGGCGTGCGTCGCCGTATTGGGTACATGAGTCAGCGCTTCTCGCTCTATGACGATCTCACGGTGCAGGAGAACATCCGATTGTTCGGCGGTCTGTATGGCCTGGATGATCACACCATTCGCGAACGGGGCGACGCGCTGATCGAACGCATCGGGTTGCACCATGCACGGCGCAATCTCGTGCGCCGACTGCCGCTGGGCTGGCGACAGCAGTTGGCCTTCTCCGTGGCGCTGCTGCATGAGCCGCAGGTCCTGTTCCTGGACGAGCCGACCGGCGGTGTGGACCCCATCACCCGCCGACAGTTCTGGGAGCTGATCTATGACACCGCGAACACCGGCACCACCGTACTCGTGACCACGCACTACCTCGACGAGGCGGAGTACTGCGATCGGCTCACCATCATGGTGGATGGAGCGATTGCGGCGGCCGGTTCGCCTGGTGCGGTGAAGTCCGAGTTTGGCGCCTCCTCATTGGACGAAGTATTTCTGCGCCTCACGCGACCGCAGGTGACAGCGTGAGTGTGGGCCCCGTATCTGCCACACCACGCAGCGCAATGGGCCGTCGCTGGGCGGCCCTGCGCGGCCTGGTGGTGAAGGAGTCACGCCACGTGCTGCGCGATCGCCAGACACTCGTGATTCTCCTGCTCATGCCACTGGTGCAGGTGCTGCTCTACGGATATGCCATTCGGACGGATGTCAGCGGTATCCGCACGGTCATTGTGGACCCGACGCCGGATATCGCCACGCGTTCGCTCCTCGCGCGCTTTGAGGCGTCGGATCGCTACGACGTGCGCGAAGTCGTACCCACGGACTTCGCCATCGAACGCGGCTTTGCATCCGGTGCGCTGCGGCAAGCCATTGTGCTGCCCACCGACGTGGAGCGGCGCTTGGGACGTGGCGAACCAATCTCCGTACTGATCGTCACCGATGGCAGCGATCCGAACGCCGGCAGCGCCATGCGCTCGTACGCCGAGGCGATCCTGCGGCGCTGGTACTCCGAGGCCAGCACGAACACTCTGGGGGGTGCACGCGGCATCCGCGTGGAGTCGCGCATGCGCTACAACCCAACCCTCGAAAGCGCCAATCTCTTTGTACCCGGACTCATTGCGCTCGTGGTCACCATCGTGTCCGCCATGATGACGGCCATCGCGATCACACGCGAGACCGAAATGGGCACCATGGAGATGTTGTTGGTATCGCCACTGCGGCCCTCGGCAATTGTCCTGGGCAAGGTGCTTCCGTACGCCGCGCTTGGCCTGCTGAATGTCTTCATTGTGCTGTCCGCCGCGGCAGCGGTTTTTCATGTACCGGTACGCGGCAGCCTCGCGCTTCTGCTCGCCGAGTGTCTGTTGTACGTGTTCACCACGTTGGCGATCGGTATCGTGATTTCCACAGCCGCGCGCACCCAACGTACGGCAATGCTCATGGCGCTCGGCGGATTGCTGCTGCCCACGATCATGCTCTCGGGGTTCATCTTCCCGATTGCGTCCATGCCCACGCCGTTGCGTGTGTTTTCGAATATCGTGCCCGCGCGCTGGTTCCTGGTGATTGTGCGCGGGATCATGCTCAAAGGCGCCGGACTGGGTACGCTCTGGCAGGAGACGCTCGTCCTGCTCGGTCTCACCACGGCGCTGCTGGCCGTTGGCATCCGGCGCCTGTCCGTGCGGCTCGACTGACATGACACGCAACGCCAATACGCGCCAGGTGCACTGACATGCGCATCATCAGACTGCTCGTCTGGAAGGAGTTCCTGCAGGTGTTCAGGGATCCGGCCACCGCGTTCCAGATTCTCGTCATCCCGATCTTCCAGCTGCTGATTCTCTCAAACGCGGCCACCTTCGATGTTCCCCGTGCCGCGATGCTCGTGGTGGACGAAGATCACTCGTCGGTCTCGGCGCAGCTGATCCAGCGGCTCGACGGGAGCGAACGCTTTCGTGTGGTGGACGTGCGCCCCAATGAAACGGGGGTGGAGGCCGCGCTGCTCGACCGTGACGCGCGCGTGATCCTGCGCATCCCTCACGATTTCGAACGGGACCTCGTGCGCACGGGGAGCGCGCCGGTGTTGCTGTCGCTCGATGCCGAAGACGGTGCGTCGGCCGGCATCCTGCAGGCGGCAGCCACGGCCATCATGGTCGATGTGTCGCGCGACCTTGCAGCCGCGCATCCCGGTAGCTCACGTGAAATGCAGGGCACTGTGCGTGCGGGCCCGCCGCTCGACGTGCGATCAAGCAACTGGTTCAACCCGTCTGCGAACTACAAGCACTTCATGGTGCCGGGGCTGCTCGTTTCGCTCACCACGATCATCGGGCTGCTCGTCACGTCGCAGAACATCGTGCGCGAGAAGGAGCTCGGGACGCTGGAGCAGTTGAACGTGTCGCCGATTTCGCGCGGTCAGTTTCTCGTGGGCAAACTCCTGCCGTTCTGGCTGCTGGCCATGACCACCTTCACCATTGGAATGACCGTGGGCGTGTTCGTGTTCGGCATTCCCACCGTGGGCAGCGTGCCGCTGGTGTTCCTGTCCGCGGGTGTCTATCTGATTGTCGCGCTGGGCATCGGGCTTTTGATTTCCACGATTGCCCGCACGCAGCAGCAGGTGATGTTCGTCGCGTTCTTCCTGTTGCTGCTGTACCTCCTGCTCAGCGGCATCTTCACGCCGCTGGAGTCGGCACCACGCTGGGCGCAGTGGATCGCGCAGGCGAGCCCAGTCAAGCACTTCGTGTTCATCATGCGCACCGTACTGGTGCGCGGCGGGGGCCTGGCCGACATCGGCCCGACGCTACTCGGCTTGGCTGTGGCCGGCGTGGGCGTGATGCTGCTGGCAGTGCGTCAGCATTCGAGACGCGCGGACTGATCAGGTCGTGAGCAGACCCTGCGCCACGTCCACCACATGCTCGGCCGTGATGCCGTATTCGCGGAACAGCACGTTGGCAGGCGCACTCGCGCCGAACTGGTCAATGCCCACCACGGCGCCGTTGTCGCCCACCCAGCGGTACCACGACATGGGATGTGCTGCCTCCACCGCCACGCGCGGCACGCCAGCCGGCAGCAGGTGTGCGCGATATGTCTCGTCCTGCTGGGCAAACAATTCGAGGCTGGGCGCGCTCAGTACACGCACGCGCACGCCGCGGCTCTCCAACGTGGACGCAGCGTTGATTGCCACCGACACCTCGCTGCCGCTGGCCATGAGCACCACCTGTGGAGCGCCTCCCTCCGACTGCTGCACCAGGTACATGCCCCGAGATACGCCTACGCGGGCCTTCTCGGCAATGCCAAGCCACGGGAGTTTCTGGCGCGAGAGCACAAGCGCCACGGGACCGTGCCGGTGGTTGAGCGCCATGCGCCACGCGTCCACCACTTCGGCGGAGTCGGCTGGTCGCATCACCGTGAGTCCGGGAATGCAGCGCAGCGCCGTCAGCGACTCGACGGGTTGGTGCGTGGGACCGTCTTCGCCAAGCCCGATGGAGTCGTGCGTGAACACGTAGATCACGCGCTGCTTCATGAGCGCTGCCAGCCGGATGGCGGGCCGCATGTAGTCGGAGAAGATCAGGAACGTGCCGCCGTACGGAATATTGCCGCCGTGCAGCGCCACACCGTTCATGATCGCGCCCATCGCGTGTTCACGAATGCCGTAGTGCACGTAGCGCCCCGACGGCACGTCCGCGCTGAACATCGCCTCACCCTTGAGCTGCGTGAGGTTGGACCCCGTAAGGTCTGCGGAACCGCCAAGCAGTTCCGGCAGCGTAGCGGTGATGGCGGCAAGGACGGCACCGCTGGCGGCGCGGCTGGCCATTGTGCCGGTGGCCGCATCAAAGCGCGGCAGTGATTCCGCCCAGCCTTCGGGCAGGTCACCGCGCATGCGGCGCTCGAGTTCGGCGGCCTGCGCGGGCTGCTGCGTGACAAACGCATTCCATCGTCCCAGCCAGTCCACGCGCGTCTCGGCGCGCGCGGCGACCGCCTGCCGCCAATGCGTACTCGCCTCCACCGGTACATGGAACGGCTCCAGCGAGGGCCAGCCGTAGCCGTCCTTGGTGAGCTCGATCTCCTTCACGCCCAGTGGCTCGCCGTGCGCCTTGGCGGTGTCTTCACGGTTGGGCGAACCGAAACCAATGATCGTGCGCGTGATGACAAGCGTGGGGCGATGCTGGTCCGCTTTTGCCTCGGCGATGGCGCGATCGATGGCGTCCTGGTCGTTCACATCGGTGATGTGCAGCACCTGCCAGCCGTAGGCCGTGAAGCGCGCTTCTACGTCATCGCTGCATGTGAGATCCGTGCGGCCGTCGATCGTGATGCGGTTGTCGTCAAAGAAGCCGATCAGCTTGCCGAGCTTGAAGTGGCCTGCGAACGAGGCCGCTTCGTGCGAGATGCCTTCCATGAGGCAGCCGTCGCCGGCAATGAAATACGTGTAGTGGTCCACCACGTCATGGCCGGCCGCATTGAACCGCGCGGCGAGGTGTCGTTCCGCGAGCGCGAAGCCCACGGCGTTGGCCACGCCCTGGCCGAGCGGGCCGGTGGTCGTCTCCACGCCCTCGGTGTGTCCAAACTCCGGGTGCCCCGGCGTCTTGGAGCCCCACTGGCGGAACGCCTTGATGTCGTCGAGCGACAGCTCGTAGCCGGACAGGTGCAGCGACGAGTACAGCAGCATGGACGCGTGTCCCACCGACAGCACGAAGCGGTCGCGATCGGGCCAGTCCGGATGCGCGGGGTCATGCCGCAGATGCCGCGTGAACAGGGCGTAGGCGAGCGGCGCCAGCGCCATGGGCGTGCCCGGGTGCCCCGATTCGGCCTGCTGGACGGCGTCCATGGAGAGCGTACGCACGGTGTCGATGGCGAGGCGCATCGTGGCGGGGGACGCAGTAGCGGTCAGGGACACGACAAAGACTCCAGAGGGTCGAAATAGGCGGCGAATGTGAACCGGATGCGACGAGCGATCCGGGCCAAACCTGAAAACTAGCCGACCGACGGTTCGGCGAGATACCGGTCGCGGGTGAGCCGTAGGTGATGCTCGACGTGACCGGCAATGACCCAGGCGAGCGCGCGAGCCGAGATGTCGTGCCCGCTGGCCACCGTGCGGCGCGCAAGGGCCGCCTGATCAAGCGGCGCGAGCAGACTGAGCGTCGCCGCGCGCACCGTCCCGAACTCGGCCACGATATCTGTGAGCCGTCGCCCCGCCGCCCCACTCAGCGGCACCCAGTCATCCTGCTCATAGCCCGGGAGCGGCGTCTGGTCGCCACGGGCCGCACGGAGCAGGCGGTAGGCGAAAACCCGCTCGGAATCGATGGTGTGCAGCAGCGACTCGATCAGGGTCCACTTGCCGGGCGCGTAGGCGCGCTGCCCCGCATCGTCCGGTACCCCGTCGAGCAGCGCCACGAGATCTGCTGGCTGACGTGCCAGAAGCTCGTGCAGACTGGTGAGGTTGTGCTGCTGGAGCGCTGCCTCTGCGGCATTGATATAGTTGCCGAGGTACGGCAGGTGCTCGTCGGTGGCGGGCTTTTGAATGGACATGCCCAAAAACCTAACGTCCGGGCGCCCCCTCGGAGAGCGCGCGCAGGAGGTGCTCGCGGCCGGCTTCGGCCGCCTCGGCGGAGGGTGCGCTGCCCTGCGCCAGATGGTCGGCGCCACCTCCGCGCCCGCCCACCGCTTGGAGGGCCTCGCGCAGCAGGCGGCCGCAGGGAATGCCACTGTCGGTATGCGCTGCCAGCAGAATCGCGGCCGGCGAAGTACTCATGGCCAAAAACACGGCAGCCTCGTTGCGCGTGAACTGCTGCGCGAGCGTCTGGACGGACTTCACCGGGGCATCCAAGAGGGTACGGAGACACAGCCGGCGCCCGTTGGCATCGGGCGGCGTGGCGTCGTACAGCGCCCGCGCCTCGTGCGCCACTAGCGCCTCCTCGAGTCGCAGGCGTTCCTTCTCGGCAGAGCGGGCAGCGGCCTGGAGTTCGGCCACCAAGCCCGGAACGTCGTCCGGGGACGCGGAGAGTTGGGCCGCCGTCTGCTGCAGCAGCTCGGCGTCCGTCCGGGCGCGCGCAATAGCGCGCGCGCCGCATCGGAACTCAACGCGCGTGACGCCGCGGGTACGCTCCACCCGGCGCAGAAACACCGGGCCAATCGCGCCGGTGTGCGCCACGTGGGTTCCGCCGCAGGCATTCCGGTCAATGCCCGCGATGCTCACGATGCGGAGTGTTCCGGAGCGATCACTCGCCTTGCGCAGGCCAATGGCCGTGGTGGCGTCCTCGAACGAGACCGAAAACGGCCGCTGCTCGGCCACGAGCGCGTTCACCCGCTGCTCCACTTCGGGCAGCACCGCAAGGTCCAGCTGCTCGGTGGCGAGGTCGAGCGAGCAACCATCGCGCCCGAGGTGCACGCTCACCGTAGGCCAGCCGTAGCCGTCCTCGAACACGGCCGAGAGCAGGTGCTGGCCGCTGTGCTGCTGCATGAGATCGTGGCGGCGGTCCCAGTCCAGCACGCCCCGCACTGTCTCTACACCCGCGGGCAGTGGTTCGGTGAGGTGGTGCACGACAGTCTCGCCGTCCTCGGTGACGTTGTGCACCACAATGCCGTGCAGCGTGCCCATATCGTGCGGCTGCCCGCCCGACGTGGGGTAAAAGGCCGAGCGGTCGAGCACCACCTCGGTGCGCTGTGCGTTGGCCCGCACCACCGTGCCGGTGAACGTGGTCAGGGTCGCATCGGTATAGTACAGTCGGTCAGTCACGAGGGGTGCGGAAAAGGACCGGACATCGTTCGTGGACAGTGGCACAGGGAAACGCGGTGCGATGCGTCTTCGTGTGCCACGTGTATTGCACGCTCACCGTGAATCGCCTCGCATGACGCGTCGCTCGTACTCTGCACTCTCGCCCCTCGTCGGCGCCACCATGGGCCTGCTCGCCGTGGCGTGCGCTCCGCTTTCGTTTGGCGCGCGCGCTCCGGAGCCGGAGCCCGAGCGTGTGGTCGTACCGGCACCGCCCGCGTGGGAGGCCCCGGTGGCCGCGGCGGCCAACGCGAGTGACGCGGAGGGGATCACGCGGCTGGTGCAGTTTGGCGACGTGTGGCAGACGGTGCGCTGGTTTCACCCCGATGTTGTGGGACGCGCGTCGGCCTGGGACACGGCCTACCTGCGTCATGTGGACGACGCACGAGACGCCGCCAACAACGAACAGTTTGTCGCCGCGGTGCACGCGTTGCTGGGCGAACTGCACGATCCCGACACGCGCGTGGTGCCCGCACAGGCACTCTCCACGCGCGACGCGCGTCGCGATGGTGTGCGTGCGAGCGTGGTGTGGCACACCGCCGATAGCGTGCTGCTCGCGCGGCCCGTCGCGTTTGCGACAGCGCGCGAGTTCGCGCTGCAGCAGCGACGCTTGCCCGCCACGCTGCTGGATCGCGCGCCGGCCACCGTGGGCGTGCTTGACCTGCGCGCTGATTCCGGTGGGAGCGGCAACGACGCCTGGTGGACGCGCCCGCCCGCCGCTGCCGAGCTGGCCGTGCGTGGCACACTGGAGGCGCCGGCACGCCGCCGAGTGCGCCGATCGGGCCCGCCGGTGATCGAGGATGCGCAGTCGGCGTGCTGCACGCAGTGGACGCTCGGCACGGGGCCACGGATCGATGCGGCCTCGCCGTCCGCGGCCGAGCCGGAAGACTTGCCGGCCACGCTGGTCGTGATCGTGAACGACGCCACGGTTGTGCCGCCCGAGCTCTTTACGGTGCATGCGAGCGGGCGCGTGCTGTTCGTGTCGTCCGGCACGGGTGTGCTGCAGTCGGACGCGGCGGCCGTGCGCGTGCCGCTGATTGGTGGCGTGGAGGCGCGGGTGCGGACCGCGGAGCTGTTGCTGGCCAACGGGCACCCCGTGCCCACACGGGCGGACACGACCGTTGCTGCCACACGACTTGCGGACGCGCTGGTGCCGGACACCGTGGACGTCGCGATACAGGCTGCGCTGTCCATCGCGCGCGAGTATCGTCGCAACGCACCGCCCCCTCCGGCAGGCGAGTCCACGGCGTCTCGGCTCACGGTCGCCGACGCCCCGGTCAGCATCCCCGATTCGGCGTCCATTGCGCTGTTCCCGTCACTGCCCGAGCGCCTGCACGCCGTCACTGCGCTGTGGGCGGTCATCCGCACGTTCGACCCCTACGTGCCGGTGGCAGACGAATCGTGGGACGAGAAGTTCGGCCGCGCGCTGCAGGAGGCAGAAACGGCGACGTCGTCGCGCACGCACGCCGCTGCGTTGACACGATTTGCCGCGGCACTCGACGCCTCGCAGGTGGACGTGATGGCGCCCGACCACCCGGAGTTCGGTCGCCGCCGGGGAGCGGTGCCGTTCCATATCACACTCGTGGAGCGCCGCGCGATCGTCACCAGCATTCAGGATTCGGCCACGGAACGCAGTGGCGTGCACGTGGGCGACGAGATGCTCGCCATTGGCGGCGAACCGATCGAGAACCGCCTCGGCCGCCTCCGCGACCTGATTGCTGCGTCCAACAACTGGTCGCGTGAGCAACGGCTGGAACGCTGGCTCGAATCGGGGCCGGCACTCGTGAAGGCCACGTACCGCGTACGCAGCAGCACCACCGACTCTCGCGATGTGGAGTTCTCGTACAGCGAGGCACTGGCGGCCACGCGGGCGCCGGTGTTGGCGCGTCAGGTTGATTCGCTGAGCGGTGGCAGTGTGCGCGTTCGCGTGGATGATGCCATTGGCGCGCAACGTGATTCTGCGGACCGCGCGCCTCGTGTGCCGCTGCCGGATTTTGTCGCGCAGTCGCAGGCAGTGATCGTGGACCTGCGCGGCGTGCGGAGCGACCTTGCGCTGCGGTGGCTCGCGGGCACGGCGCTCGACGCTGGCGGCCGGCCCTACGTGCGCGATGCGCGCATCGAAGTCACCGCGCCACCGCGAGGCGGACTGCGCACACCGGAGCTCGATCCGGCGCGTCAGGTCACGTGGACGGAGCGGTCGGCGCCGCCGGCCACCGGCGATGTTTTTGCCGGACCCATGGCGATTCTCATTGATGCGACCACCATCGGCGAGGGTGAAGTGCTCGCGCTGCGCCTCGCCGGCGGGGACGGCAATCGCATGCTGATCGGTTCCACCACCGCCGGTGCAGTCGGTCGGGTGGCCTCGGTGCCGCTCGCCGGCGGTGTGCTCGTACAGTTTCCGGTGAGCGACACGCGGCGGCCCGACGGGCGCCTTATCCAGCGACTTGGCGTACCGCCGGACATCATGGCCACGCCCACGGTGGCCGGCATTCGCGCCGGTCGTGACGAAGTGCTGGAGGCCGCGCAGCGCTGGATCGCACGACAGTTGGCACCGCCGCCACCCGCTCGCCGGCGATGACCATGTTGCCAATCGACGAGGTGCTGCCGGCATTGCACCTCGCTTTGGCCGCACGTTCTGTTGCGGTGCTCGAAGCGCCACCGGGCGCTGGCAAGACCACCCGCGTTCCGCCGTCGCTCCTCCCTGCGCCATGGTTGGACGGGCAGCGCGTGCTCCTGCTCGAACCGCGACGGCTCGCCGCGCGCGCCGCCGCACAGTTCATGGCGCGAACGCTTGGCGAATCGGTCGGCGGCACCGTGGGATATCGCGTGCGCGGTGAGTCGCGGGTGAGTCCAGGCACGCGCATCGAAGTGATCACCGAGGGCATCCTCACGCGACAGCTCGCGCACGATCCCACGCTCGACGGCGTGGGCGCGGTGCTCTTTGACGAGTTTCATGAACGATCACTTGCTGCCGACCTCGGGCTCGCGCTCACACTGCAGACCCAGTCGCTGCTGAGGCCGGCGTTGCGTGTGCTTGTGATGTCGGCCACGCTCGATGGCGACGCTGTGGCACGCCTGCTGGCGGACAGTGCGGGCGACGCGCCGATTGTTCGCAGCACGGGTCGCATGTTTCCGGTGCACACGCACCACCGTCCGCCGCGACCGCAGGAGCGACTCGAGGCGCACGTGAGCCGCGTGGTGCGCGAGGCCGTGGCCGCGCACGACGGCGACCTGTTGGTGTTCCTGCCGGGCGCGCGCGAGATTCGCCGCGTGGGCGAGTCACTTGCTTCCCTTGAAACAGCCGTCGAATCGTCGCGCGTGCGCGTGCACGAGCTCTTCGGTATGCTCTCGCTTTCTGCGCAGGACGCCGCGATTGCCGCCGCGCCGAACGGCGAGCGCAAGATTGTGCTTGCGACGGCGATCGCCGAGACGAGCCTCACCATTGAAGGCGTCCGTGTGGTGGTGGACGCCGGCCGCGCCCGCATTCCGCGTTTTGACGCGCGCGTTGGGCTCACACGGCTGGACACGGTGCGCGTGAGCCAGGCCGCCGCCGACCAGCGGCGGGGACGCGCGGGACGTGTGGCCGCCGGCACCTGCTATCGGTTGTGGGACCAGCACGAGGACGCGATGCTGTTGCCACGCTCACGCCCGGAGATTCTTGACGCCGATCTCGCGCCGCTGGCGCTGGAGTTGGCAGACGCGGGTGTGGAGCGTGCAGATGCGCTGCGCTGGATGGATGTACCGTCCGAGGTCGCGCTGTCGGCCGCCCGCGACCTGTTGCAACTACTCGGCGCACTCGACGCCGAGCGGCGTATCACCGCGCATGGGCGGGCCATGCTGGGGCTGCCGGTGCACCCACGGCTGGCGCACATGCTGCTCCGCGCCAAGGAGCGCGGCATCGGTGCGCTTGGGTCTGCGGTTGCGGCGTGTCTCGAGGAACGCGACTTCCTGCGCGGAGACGGCGGTCCACCGCCTGCCGACCTGCGATTGCGTGTGGAACTCGTGCGCGGCGTCTCGGCAGGCGCGCTTGGCCATGATCTCGCTGGTGCCCGTGTGGACCACGATGCCCTCCGCCGCACGCGTGACGCGGCGCGCGAACTAGCGCAGCGGCTTGGCGTGTTGTGGTTCGGCGCAACTGGTGATGCGAGCGGGCGCTCGAACCGTTCCGCGGCGACGCACGCGCCAGCAATGCCCGACAGTGTGGACGACGCGGGCGAGCTTGTTGCACTCGCGTTTCCCGATCGCGTGGCGCGCGGCCGACCAGGACAGCGCGCGCGTTTCCTGTTGCGCAACGGCACCGGTGGTGCGTTGCGCGCGGGCGATCCGCTCACGTCACACGAGTGGCTGGCCATCGCCGAACTCGAGGGCACAGCGCCGGAGTTCACGATTGCACGTGCCGCGCCCATGAGTGAGCAGGCCGTGCGCGACGGCTTCGTCGCCGACGTGCGCGAGGAACGACTCGTACAGTGGGACGAGCAGGCGTCACGCGTGGTGGCGCGTCGCCGACAGCGACTGGGCGCCCTGGTGCTGAGCGATGCGCCGCTGCGCGACCTGCGCGACGCAGAGGTGACCGCCGTGCTGCTCGCGCTCGTGGAGCAGCGCGGATTGCAGCTGTTGCCATGGTCCGGCGGCGCTCAGGGAGTGCGGGAGCGTCTCGCGTTCGTGCACGCCGCCGACGCGTCGTGGCCTGATGTGAGTGATGACGCGCTCATCGCCACGCGCGAATTGTGGCTGGCGCCGCCGTTGACCGGCGTGCGCCAGTTCAGCGCGATGGGTGACGACGCACTGCGCGAAGGTCTGCTGTCACTGCTTACCTGGACGCAGCGTGCCGCGCTCGACCGACTGGCGCCCACGCACGTCACCGTGCCGAGCGGCTCGCGGATTGCGATTGACTACGCGCAGCCGCTCGCACCGAGCCTGGCGGTGAAGCTGCAGGAGGTGTTCGGCTGGACGGAAACGCCAACCGTGCTCGATGGTCGGGTGCCGCTCACGCTACATCTGCTGTCACCGGCGCAGCGGCCGGTGCAGGTCACGCGCGACCTGGCCGGATTCTGGCGCGAGGGCTACTTCGCGGTGCGAAAGGAGCTGCGCGGGCGGTACCCACGGCATCCCTGGCCCGACGACCCGCTCACGGCGGTGGCCACCCGACGCACCACGCGCCGCTGATCTGCCGTCCGTTGGCCAGTCAGCGCCGCATCCAGTCGCCGGAGAGCACCCGCGATTCTGGCTCGGTGTGGTGATTGTAGCGGTACATCCACGCCTCGCGCTCGCTGCCGTCGCCAAACTGCACCACCACGCGGACCCGCAGGAACAACGAACCGAAGCGGGCGTCGGGGGCAAAGCCCTCGTACTGGTCCAACATGGAGAGCAGGGAGTCGGCAGACTCCTGACGCAGCGCCCAGAGCTCTCCGTAAACGCGGGCGTCCGGGTCGCTGTGCGGCAGATAGGCCGGAAAGCGGCCTGTGTCGTAGAGTGCGCCCGGTACCGAGGCGTCTCCGACAAAGGTGGCCTCACTGGCCAACCGCTCCGACATGAGGTTTCCTGACCCCTGTCGGAGTGAACCGTAGACGAACAGCAACTGCGGACCCGGCATGCAGGCGACCTCAGGCAGAAGCGGGAGACTCGGGATTTCGCACGACGTGACGTCAGTCGCTCCGTGTCGAATGTGCGACCGACTACCTTTCCTGCGCTACCTCCAGCCGAAGTCTTCCTTTTGGAACTCGCATGTTTCGACCGTTCTCGACCGAGTGGGCCGACGCCTTTCGTGACGCCATCAACGCCGACGCTGAGTACCAGGCGTTGGCCAAAAGCTGGACGTGGCCGGTCGCGCTTGTGCTGGACGCCACGCCCGCCTACGGCTACGCGCAGCCAGTCGCCGTGCAGTTCGCGCTTGATCGCGGGAACTGCTCCGCCGCCGTGATCAAGCCGCCGCACACGGTGGATGCCACATTCGTGCTGCGCGCCGACTACGACACCTGGAAGGAAGTGGTCACCCACAACCTCGATCCCATCGGCGCCGTCACGCAGGGCCGTATCAAGTTCACCGGCCCACTCGGGACGCTGCTCATGCACACCAAGGCGGCCACCGCACTCATCGGGGCCGCGCGCACCGTCCCGACCGCTTTCCCCGACGAACGCGAGTGATCGGCGAGGACGCGCCGGATCGGGTGTCCCCGCAGCGGTGGCAGCTCGTTCTCGCGTTCCTGTGCATCTACATCGTGTGGGGGTCCACCTACCTCGCCATGCGGTTTGCGGTGGCCACGATCCCGCCCTTTCTCATGGGTGCGACTCGATTCCTGATTGCGGGTGCGCTGCTCGTGGCTTGGAGCGCCGCCCGCGGTCAAGCGGCGGCCTCTCGGCTCGCCTGGCGCAACGCGGCGATTGTCGGTGGCATGCTGCTGTTCTGGGGCAACGGGTCGGTGGCCTGGGCCGCGCAGCGTGTCCCCTCGGGGCTCATGTCACTCTTGGTGGCCACCGTACCGCTGTGGATGGTGCTGCTCGAGGGCGCCCGCGGAAGGCGCGCCACGGTACCACAACTCGTCGGCGTCGCCATCGGCCTCGTGGGTGTCAGCCTGCTGGTGCTGCCGGCTGACGGGTCCTGGCGCAACGCGCCGGTCGATCCGGTGGGCGCCGTGGTGTTGGTGATGGGTTCGTTCGCTTGGACCGCCGGCTCCCTCTTCTCGCGCGAGGCCGAGCAGGCGCGATATGCGCCCATGGCGTCGGGCATGCAGATGCTCTGTGGTGGCGCAATGCTGTTGCTACTCGGAATTGCGACCGGCGAACCCGCGCGCCTCTCCATGGACACGGTCAGCACGCGCTCCACGCTGTCGGTGGTCTATCTCGTGATCTTCGGGTCGCTGGTCGGATTCAGCACGTACATGTGGCTGCTCAAGAAGGCGAGTCCGAGTGCCGTGGGCACGTACGCCTACGTCAATCCGGCCGTGGCCGTCATGTTGGGTGTACTGCTGGCCGGTGAAACCGTGCCGCCACGGGCGGTCCTGGCGATGACCATCATTCTCGGCGGTGTCGCGCTGGTGTCGCTGGCGCCGAAACCTGGGTGGCGCTTGCTTCGTAGGGGTAAATGACCGCGTAGTGCTCTTGGCCTTCAGCAAAGGAACGGCGATGGAGACCCATCTCAAGGTGGTTGGCGTCGGCAACATTCTGTGGGGCGGGTTCCTGCTCCTCGTCAGCGTGGCCGTCATGCTCGGCTTCAGTGTGGCCGGTCTCGCCAGCGGCGACCTGATGGGCGGCCTCATGCTCGGTTCGTTTGGTCTCATTGCGGGCGTCGTTGGCGCCGCGATCTCGCTGCCGCGCATCATCGGTGGTATCGGCCTGCTCGCCAAGCGCAACTGGGCACGGTACGTCCTGGGCCTCACGTCGCTGTTCGGGCTGTTCGAGTTTCCGGTGGGTACCGCGCTCAGCGGCTACTCGCTCTGGGTGCTGTTCCACAACGACACGCGCCAGCTCACATCCGGCTGAGTGATCAAGCGGTCGCGTCAGGGTTGCCCAAACAACCCCGTCGCGACCGCCTCTAGCACGTCGGCCGCCCGCTCCATGGGATGGGTGCCGTCGGAGCACCACGGCAGGCCGAGTACGGCGCGCTGCGCCCCGTCCTGCTCGAACTCCACACGTAACGACTCCCGCAGCGATCCCACCGACCGGCACTGCGCCCCGTTCACGCGTACGTTCGCGGGCAGGTCCGCCCGGACCAGGTCGCCCACCGCCCGCTCGACCCGCGCCACGTCCGCGCTGGTAACGTGCGCCGTGTCCGGGCTTGCCGACACAAGGCCGGATTGCACCCACCGTCGCAGTCGTCCGTCGCGCGCCAGCTCCACGCGCACCTGCCGGCACCGCGGCGTACAGGACACCCGCTGCACAGCGAGCAGCCGATCGCCCGGCACAATGTCGGAGGTGACGTCCGCAAAGGACGTGATGGCAGCCGACGTGTCTGCCGAGGCGAATCCAGGGGCCGCTCGTGCGGCGGCACGATTGGCCGCTTCGGATCCGGCAAACCCGAGTAGCCGCGCGCGTGCAGCGGGTTCGGCGGCGGTACGTTGCCCCGTGGCGTCCGCCGCGCTCGCCGCCCGTGCCGCGGAATCCGGGGGGGCCACTCGAGTGAGGGCCGCAATCTGCGGCGACACCGCGGCCGAGACGGCCGGTGGTTCTACCGCCAGTTGGCGGCGTTCCACCGCGGGCTCGCTTGCCGAGGACTTGGCGGCGGTGGCGCTGCGCTGCGGTGCGGATGACATCGGACGCGGTGCCGCCATCGCGGACGGCGCCATGCTTGCTGCGCCCGGCCCTGCCGGCCTCATTCGCGAGGCATTCGGCGCGCTCGAGGCACTCGGCGCACTCGGCGCAGCCCGCGGCGCCTCCTCCGTCGCGGCCTGCTCGGCCGATGCCCCAAGGGCCGAGGAGGAGTCGGGCGCACGCTGCACGAGCACCACGCCCGTCGCCGCCACCATGAGCACGGCGGCGATCGAGCTCAGGCGCCGCCACGGAATGCCGCGTCGTGCCGCGCCGCCCGCCGCGACGTCAGAATGCCCCCCCGCGCCGCCCGACGCCGCCACACGCGACGGCAGGGCACCCAGCTCCCCGGCACCCGGCACCACACCGCCCGGTACGGAATCCAACGCTGTGAGAATGCGCGCTGCCGCCGCCACCAGCCCACGCGCCTCGGCCACGCGTGCCGCGAACTCCGGCGAGCGTGCCACCAACGCCTCCATCTCTGCTGACGAGGCCGTGTCGAGCTGCCCATCCAGCCACTCGTGAATGAGTCCCTCGTCCGGGAGCTGTCCGTCGCCGCGCGCGGCGTCCGGTGAACTGCGATCATGCGGTCCCATGGTGCGCTCCTTCTTCGCCGCGCTGCAGCGCTTCGTAGTGCTCGGCCAGTCGGCGACGCGCCCGTGAAAGCGTCGTGCCAACGGAGCTGCGCGCAATATCGAGCGCAGCGGCGATTTCGTCGTAGTCCAATCCCTCTTCGCGCATCAACAGCGCCAGCCGGTCGCGCTCCGCCAGCCCGTCCACGGCGCGACGCGCAAACGCGCGCTCTTCATCCCGTTCGAGCGAGGTTACTGCCGGCTCCACCACCTGATCGCGGACCTCGGCGGCCAGCAGCTCCAGCCGCGCACGCTGGCGCGACGCACGGCGCGCGTCATCCCGCACGAGATTGGTCGCCACGGCAAACAACCAGGAGCGTTCGCTGGTGATCACGTCCTGCCGCAAGGCCCGAAGGAACGTTTCCTGCGCGATCTCCTCGGCCCAGTCGCGATCACCGAGCCGCCGCGTGAGATAACGCACGAGCGGCTGGTGATATTCGCGAAAGAGTCGGTCCAGGTCATCCATGACTGAATGCTACCCGCGACGGCGCGCCGCGGCGCCTACCATCCGCTCGCGAGCGCACGCAACGCCGCCGTGTCGAGCGAGGTCACGCCGTCGGCGGCCACTTCCACCAGTACGGTGCGGCCACGCACGCGCACCGCTTCGCCCAGCGCGAGCGCGTCACGGAGTTCCGGGATCGCCTGCCCAAGCGCCAACCAGGCCGGACTGAATGGCTGCACCCGCACGCGTTGTGTCGGCTTCCACGTCGGCTCTGAAGTCAGGCGCCGGTCCACCCACGTGGAGCCCACACGATCAAACACCAAGCCGCCAACCACACGCGTCCTGCCCGAAGCCACGGCTTCCGCCTCGCGCGAGCCCAGCGCTGCGTCTGCAGCGGACATGTTGGCAACCGCACGTTGCGCCGAGGCCATGCGTGCCTGCTCAAAGGCCACGGCGGCTGGCGGTGCGGCTGACGCTGGTGCGACCAGAGCAGACGCACCACCACCCGCGGCCTTGCTGCTCACCCCACCTCGACCGGTCGGTCCGGGTGACATGACGCGAGTGGGCACGGCGTGGCGATCTGCAACGCGGGCGTCGGGCTCGAGCACCAGATACGAGGTGAGCGGTGTTGGCACGCCGTAGCGATTGCCGAGCGTCCGCATTTCGTCATCGAGTTCGGACGATGGGCCGCGACGCCGACGTTCAGCATCGAGCGCGGCGACACGCTGCACCGCCCACAGGCGTGGCACGAAGCCATTTTTGTCCTCACGCGTGGCGAAGGTGTACGACGTTGTCGATGCACGTGTCCGTGTGCCGCTCGCACCGGCATTGGTGCCGGTCACGCGCACACGACCGGTGGACGCGCCTGTGTACCGTGCCAGAAACACGAGTTCCTGGCCAGCCATGAGGTCCACACCATTGGGAGCGTAGAGCTGCCGCAGCGTGCCACCGTCCATCGTGACCTGTACGTTGGCGAGCAGTGGTGCGGCGAGGCGCTGGGCCACAAGTGATACGGCGCGTTCCACCGATTCTTCGGGGCGCACGAACTGCGCGGAGCCGCGACCGCCAAGCGCGAGCTGCTCCACCAAGGTGGCGTCCACATCTTCGCCAACGCCGAAAGTGAACACGCGCGCATCACCGCGCCAGACAACCGTGCTGTCCAGGATCTCATCGCCGCGCATGCCGATTGTTGGCTGCCCGTCCGTGAGCAGGAGCGAAAGCGGAAGGCGCGAATCGTCGCGCGACGCCGCGCGCAATATGCCGAGCGTGGAGCGCATGGCATCACCAATGTTCGTGCCGCCGCGCGCTTCGAGTCCGTCGAGCCAGCGACCCGCGCTGCGCCGGGCGTCCGGGGTGGCGCGCACGAGTGCGGGGGCGTGCCGCTCGACGTCATCGGCGAATGCGACGAGCTGGAATCGGTCCTCCGCTGTGAGCGTGGCGAGCAATGCGTGGCCTGCCGCTACTGCCTGCGAGAGCTTCGTGCCCTTCATGCTGCCGGAGACATCGATCGCCATGGTGATATCGCGCGGCATCGCGGTCGGTGCCTGGCGCGGTGGCGTGACGATCACCAGCGCGTGACGCTCATCGCGCGCGTTCGTGGACCGATCACCATCGCGGTCCACGTGCGTGAGCACGGTGACGGTGGGCGTGCGCACATCGCTGCGCACGGGCAGGTACACGAGTACGTCGCCCGTGCTGCCGGAGAGCGTCGCCTCGCGCGTGCCGCCGGCCATGGGGCCTGCGCGCAGGCGGACGGCATGGGTCGGTGACCACGGCGTGCCCACGGCGTCGTCACTCCACCGCACGCGGAACGTGCCACTGCCGCGTTCGTCCGTCACGTCTTCCACACCCGCGAGCCGTCCGCCTACGCGCAATGCGTCGCCGTCCCGCGTGAGCACCTCGCGATAGCGCACCACCACGGTGCGACGGGCGCCCGCGTCAAAGGGGAAAATGCGCGTGCGCAACAGGCCAAGACCGGCCCATTCCACGAGCGCGGGATCGCGCTTCTCGCGCACGATGCGTTCGTACGTTTCGCGGGCGCTCGACGCGTCCAGGACTTCACCCGCGACGAGCTTGCCGTCGATCTCGAGCCGCAGGTCCTCGAACGCGGCGCCGCGCGGCATCGGGAAGAGAAAATCCGCCTGACCCAACCGACCGCCACGGTTTTCAAACGTTTCGGTGATGGTGGTGCGAGCGATGCGGTCGGTGACTTCCACCAGCGTGGAAGTGGCCACGCGATACACGCGAGACTGGCAGCCGTCCGTCCGGGCGCGCTCCATGCTCGCGCCCTGACAGACTGTGAGCACACGTCCCTGTGCGTACAGCGTGGAGCCGAGGAGGGCAGAGGCGACGACGAGCAGTCCGAGTCGTACGACAGGTCGCACGGTTGGTGACGTGGCGCGTAGCGCGGCACGATCGGTGCGGGTGCAGGCAACGTGGGGCATGAGAACTCCCGGTGGAGGCAATCAGATGAATGACTGCCCGGGAGACGCCCCAACTCGGCGCGCTTGCACATCGACTGCCCAATCGCGGCCCACCGCCTTTGTGACCGCCAACCAGCGGCGCTGCTTCTAGCCCTTGCGCGCCGGTTCGAAATTGCGCTCAACCACCCGCACGGGTACCGCGTGCGCCACGGCGCGGGCCACGGTGGCGCGCACCGATTCACCGGCCGTTCGCGTCGCCCAGCCCAGCTCGAACGGCGACGGCGCACTGCGCAGCGCGGCCAGCTGCAGCCGCCGCCCCACGATTTCCGTCGCGCGCTCATCGGCGTCGGGCAGCACGATCACCAGCGTATCGTCGTCCGCGCGCACCACGAACTCGGTGGAGCGGATGTGGCGCAGGAGGAAGCGCGTCATGCGCTCGAGTCGCTGGTCAATGCTGCCGGCCACCACTCCGCGCGAGCCGGCGGGCACGCCCGTGGTTTCCAGCACGCGGATCACACTCACGCCGAGATCCGCGTGCAGACGCTGCGTGTCGAGCAGGTTGAGATAATCGGCGGTATACGCGCCGGTGCCCGGGTCTCTCGCGTGCGCATCAGCGGCCACACCCGGGTCGCGCGCCGGCACTACGGACACATCAATCACGATGCCGTGATAGGTCACAACGCCATCGTCCACGCGGGCATAGCAGGTGTCGAGCACTGTGCGCGTGGTCCCGTCGGGCTGCCGGACCTCTCGGGTGAACTCGCGCACGGCGCCATCCCGCGCCAGGGCATCGAGTTCATGGCGCCACTCGGCCGGCTCCCGGGCGGCATCGATCACCGGCGCCGCGGGATCCGCTCCAGCGGCAAACCCGAGCAGGTCAAGTGCGACGGGATTCGCGTCGAGGATCACGCCATCAGCGTCCATGATGTACAGGCCCTCGCGCAGGAAGCGCACAAGTTCGGGCAACGAGACACCATCCGTAAATCGACGGGTGGAACCAGCGGAGTTCTGGGCAGGCACTGGGATACGCTCCCTCGGCGCGACGCCGAGCAGGGGTTGACGCGAATGTGTGGTGTGTGAAACGCTGGCGCGAGGGGGGGAGGATCGGTTTCGTTACGAACTACTCACTAGCGACTGCCGCGGGCGCGCCGTAGGCTCCGAGTTGAAGCATTCGAACCTGCTTGTCCTCCCGCTATGCACCGCCCGGTGCACCCGCCACGATGCCCTCCGTCTCGCCCGAACGAACTACGGAAGAGCTCGCCTTCGGGGCATCAACTGCAGACGAGGCCGGGTCGCTCAGAGCAGTGCGCGTCGCCGCCGTCCCAGAGTACTGGCCGGCCGCGCGGCGCACGACCCTCACCGCGCTGGTCGCCTGCCTGCTCGCCGGCTCGCCTTTGGCCGTCGCGTCGCAACAGGGCCTTGT
>JBBSPE010000027.1:0-38666 GCA_038259155.1 Gemmatimonadales bacterium | reverse complement strand
TGCTCCCGGCTCGGGCACCGACTGGGCGACGAGTTCGAAGTTGTCCACGAACGCCGACTGCGGGTTCATCGGGCTGAGCACCCCATCGGTCATCTGGGCGGTGACGGTGAGAATATCCCCGGGAGCGACGCCCGAGAGCAACAGGCTGAAGCTGTTCCAGCTTCCATCCGCCGGCGCGAAGGCCAGCAGGTCGATCCAGTCGCTCCCCCCGCTGCCGCTGGAGCCCAACGACACGCCCCACACGGCGGCCGCGAAGTTGGCCTCGCGCTTGGCATCGAAAGTGAGGCGGTAGTCGCCTCCTGCCGCGACTGCGAGCCACTGGGTCAGCGTGGCGTTCGCGGTGTTGACCGGGTCGCCCAGGTAGGACTTGAACCACACGCCATGCCGCGGAGCTGCGGCGTCCGTCGACGTGTAGGAGCCCGATTGGAACTGCGCGGATGCGTAGGCGGCATCTGTCAGGAAATCGACCGTTAGCGACCAGGCACTGTTGCTGGTTTGGCTGCCGGGGGTGGCGGCGTCGAAGCTGCCGTCCTGCAGCAGGTTCTGCGCGTGCGCCTGCCGGGCGCCCAGAGTGAGGACGAGTGCGGAGACGAGAAGCGAAATTCTCTTGTACATGAGACCGCCTGAGGGAAGGAAAATGAATGATGACCGGTCAAGAACTCACGACCGGTCAGCCCCACATACGTAAACTGCCCCCTGCCTCGGACATCGCAACCCGACACCCGCTCGTGGGCGGTCGCTTACCGCCCTTTCACCAGCGTCCGCGCCGCCGCATTCTGCATCACCACATCACCGCTCCACGCGTGCAGCGTGGGTTTGTCGATCGCCAGCGCCTGCACCAACCGCGGATCGCCAAACGCACACAGAATCACCTCGCGCTCCGCAGCGTGCGCGAGCGACAGCACGTGCTGCACACGCGCAACTGTGTCTGCACTCAGCCCCGCCCGTCCCTTGCTGGGCAGGCGATCGCCGAACACCGCCACCAGCAACGGCCCGCCGCTCACGGCAGACGGACCATCGGCACGACGTGCGTCGATGCCACCGGCGCGCAGTGCATCGAGAAATGCATTGCGTGTGGCGTGTGTGCCGGGTACGTGCACGTCGTCGTCCACAATCACCACTTCGGTGATGCTCGCGAGCTCCGGCAACGGACCGTGCTCCACGCGCACACACCGCTCGGCCAGCAGCGCACCCCACGCGGTGTCGGCGCCGGACGGACGGCGCCAATCGTTGGGCGGCGAGGCCCACTGCGCCCACTTGAGACGGCGACGCATGGCGAGACGCGCACGCTCCGGGTCAATACGGCCATCACTGCGGGCTTTTTCGAGTGCGTCCACCACGGCCACCACATCGTCGGGCTGCAACAGTACGTCACAACCCGCCTGGATCGCCATCACTGCCGCGTCCGTTTCGTCGCGCCCGTCGAGCACACCGCGCATGATGAGCGCGTCGGCGACAATCAGATTCTCGAACTTGAGCTGCTGACGCAACAACCACTGCAGCATTTCGCGCGAGAGCGTTGCCGGCAATCCGGACGGATCGAGCGCCGGGTACGCGACGTGCGCGGTCATGATGGACGCCACACCGGCCGCAATGGCGGCGCGGAACGGCGCAATGTCCTGCTCCTTGAGCACGTCGAGCGGCGCGTCCACCACGGGCAGCGTGAGGTGCGAATCTTCGCGCGTACGACCGTGCCCGGGAAAGTGCTTGGCGCACGAGAGCACGCCTTCACTCTGACACGCTTCAATCCAGGCCGCGGCGAGTTTGCCCACGTGCAGGAACTCACTGCCGAACGACCGGGTGCCGAGCACCTGGTTGTGTGGCTCGGTGTCCACGTCGCACACGGGGGCGAGATTCCAGTTCACGCCCATGGTGCGTGCTTCACGCGCGGTGAGACGCGCAGCGCGCTTGAGCGCTTCCATGTCGTCGAGCGCGGCCACGGCGGCGAGCGGCGGCAGGCCGGTGGCGCTGCCGAACTGCTGTCCAGCGCCGCGTTCGAGATCGGCCGCAATGAGCAACGGATTGCGGCTTTCGCGCTGCAAACGCTTGGCGAGCGTGCGCACCACGTCCTGTTCGCCACCGATGAGCAGGAACCCGCCCACGCCGAGCGCAAGGTATTCCTCAATGCGCTCCTTTTCGTGATCAAACCCACCGGGCGAACGCCACGTGAGGGCGGGAATCACGAGCTGCGCGAGTTCGCGTGCGGCGGGCTTCGTGCTGGTTGACGTGCTGGCGGGCGCGGTCACAGCGCAACTCCGGCGGGCGTGAGCGTACCGAGCACGCGCGGCGCTCGTGCGCCGGTGGCGGCGGGACTGTTGCCGGCACGTGATCGCACGTGCAGCCAGCCGAGCAGTGCGAACGCGACGCTCTCTTTGGCGCTGCCGTCAAAGAACACGTCGCTGAAGCGGCGCACCGTGGGGGCGCGTTCGCCCAGGCGTGCGGCGAGGGCACGATCAATGGCGTGCACGAGCGACGGATTGTCGGCGCCGCCCCCTGCGAGCAGGAGATCAGCGGGTGGTGTGGGTATGAATCGGGACATCTGATCTGCTATGGATGCGGCCGTGCACTGCACGGCGGTGGCGATGAGGTCAGCCACGGACGCATCCGATTGCACCACTCGGCACGCGTCGATGAATTGTGCAATGTAATCGGATGAGAAAAGCTCGCGACCGGTGGTCTTGGGCGGCGGCGCGGTGAAGTAGGGCTGTTCGAGCATGGACGCCACCACCGGCTCGAGCACGCGCCCCTGCCGGGCGAGCACGCCGTCCACGTCATAGAGCAGGTGGGGGACCATGGTCCGCACGATGCCGTCCATGAGCACCACGCCAGGCCCGGTGTCAAAGGCGATTGGCGATTCGTGGCTGCCGAGCGGGGGTACGGCGGTGAGGTTGCCAATGCCACCCAGATTCTGCAGCACGCGCCAGTGCTCGTGGTGCGCAAAGCAGAGCACGTCGGCCACACTCACGAGCGGAGCGCCCTGCCCTCCGGCAGCTACATCGCGCGCGCGCAGGTCGCTGATCACGTCCACCTGCAGCCGCTCGGCGATCACGGCGGGCTGGCCAAGTTGCCACGTGCTGTGGCCGGGCTCGTGCCAGAGTGTCTGTCCGTGCGACACCACGGCCCGAATATCCGCGCGCGAGACGCCGGCGGCAGTGATCGCGAGTTCGGCGGCGTCCGCGAGCCAGTGCCCCAGATCGACCGCGAGGCGGCAGTATTCCTGCGCGGTGCCGCCGCGCATGGCGGCCAGCAGCCGTTCACGCTCGACTGGCGAAAACGGGCGATGTGCCTGCGCGAGCAGTGCGGGCGTGACGCGAGCGCCATCTTCCGCAAACGTGGCGGCGGCAGCGCTGATGCCGTCGAGCGATGTGCCGGACATGAGCCCGACGTAGACCTCGCGCGTCTCCACGCCGCGCGATGCGGTGGACGCTCTGCTGGCGCTGTCGCTCATGGATCCAGCACGCGCCGGATCACGCCGCCCTCGGCATCGAGTCGTGCGATGGCGGTGTCGTGGTCAATGCGCAGCGCGTGCATCACGATCGCGTACTTCACGCGGCCGCCGGCGGCGGCGAGCAGCGTGCGTGCGTCGTCCCGTGACAGGTCACACACTTCCATCACCAGCCGCTCACTGCGGTCAATCAGTTTCGCGTTGCTGGCGCGCAGGTCCACCATGCGATTGCCGTACGTCTTGCCGGTGCGAATGAACGCGCCGGTGGTGACCATGTTGAGAATGAGCTTGGTGGCCGTGCCCGCCTTGAGTCGCGTGGAGCCCGTGACCACCTCGGGGCCGGTGATGGCCACGATGGGGATTTGCACCGTCTCGAGCACGTGGGCGGGCGGTGGCGAGCAGGCCACGAAGGCCGTGCAGGCGCCCAGTTGTGCCGCCCGGGCGAGTGCGCCGTGCACGAACGGTGTGGTGCCGGAGGCGGCAATACCCACCACCACGTCCCGCTGCGTGACGCTGTGCGCGTCCATGGCCTGCGCGCCCTGTTCGGGCGAGTCTTCGGCACCCTCCACGGCGTTCCGGAGCGCGTGGTCCCCACCAGCGATAATCCCCACCACGAGCCCGGGCTCGGCGCCAAAGGTGGGCGGGCACTCGCTCGCGTCGAGCACCCCCAGGCGGCCCGAGGTGCCAGCGCCCACGTAGAGCAGGCGCCCGCCGGTGCGGAAGGCGAGGGCCACCTGATCGATGAGGTCGGCGATCGCGGGCGCCTGGCCGACGACCGCGTCGGCCACCGTGCGGTCTTCCGCCGCCATGAGGGCCACGATTTCCGCCGGGCTGGCGAGATCGATATTGACCGTTCGCGGGTTGGTACGTTCCGTTACACGTGGGTCGGGCGTCTGTTCTTTCACAGAGGGTCAATCGCGGGGAGATCGGTGGCACACGGCTTCCGAGGGTACCTTGAGGTCAGGGTAACCGACCCGCACGGCACTTCACAACTTGGCATGCGCTCCATTTCCCCGCTTCGTTCGCTCGTTCTCCTGCTGCTGGTCGTTGCAACGCTCGCCGCACCCGTTGGTGCGTCGCTGGGTGCGCAGCTCCGTGGTGGCGGGCAGCAGGCTCGCCGCTCCACCGGGACACCGAGCTGGTGGCTGAGCGGCGGCGCGGGCGTGATCGGGCTGGGCGAGGTGCACGACGGTGCGTCCAGTTCCCAGTGGGACTTTTCGGGAGACCCTCGCTGGCTGGTGCAGGGCACGCTGGAGAAGACCATGCAGCCCACGACCACGCTGGGCATCGCCGTACGCTACGGCACGGTGGACCTGGGTTATAGTCGGCTTGCGGGCGCCCCCGTGCTCGACCTGCCTCCCACCGGCGAGCTGACCAGTGTGCAGACCTGCGTGTTTCTTGGCTGCACGGCCACCGTGGAGGCGTGGGGCGTGCAGGGCATTGTGCGCGGCGGTGGTGGCAACGACGGCCTGTATCAGGTGGTTGAGGTGTCAGGCGGTGTAAACGGTTTCCGCAACATGAAAGCCAAGTCGGACGGCGCGCTATTGCCAGTGAAGAATGCCGTCGACCTGAACGGCTCCATCGGATACGGCATTGGCTTCGCGCTGTCGTCGTCGTTTCACGTGGCGTTCGTACAGGACTTCGGCATTGCGTGGCACAGCGGCGATGGCTTGCCGGACGGCGTCAAGCGCACGTACAACACGCGCAACTCGCGAGTCACGGTGCGGTATGGCATCGGTTCGTATCGGCGGTAGCTGCCGCGAACGTCTGGACGTTCCCTGAATTGCCAGCGCCCGGCCCCGAACATGTCGGGACCGGGCGCGTCTGCAACGTGGTGCGGTGTGTTGCGACGGACTCAGCCGATCTTGACCGTGACCGGAGCGTTCAACTCCACCACCACAATGCCGCCACCGTTGATGCAGGTGTCGAAGTCCGCCGTGCCCACCGCGGCCGCCGTACCGGCCGCGGCACCAGCGGCTGCACCAACCACCGTGCTCTTGGTGTCCTTGCCGAGAATCTGACCGGCGATGGCACCAAGGATCGCGCCACCGGCAACCTTCTTGGCATCTGTGCCCTTGCTGGCTGCACGCACCCTCGTGGTGGCCGCCGACTCGGTGTTGGCCTGGACCGGATAGACGTTGCCATCCACCGTGACCGAGACGAGACGCACCGACATGTAGGTGGTGTCGTTCTGGTTCTGTGCGCGCTTGGAGCTCACGACTTCAAACGTTCCGACGCTACCAGCCGGCAGTGACGCGCCGTTGGTGCCGTTCACTTCACTGTTCAGGCGAGCCGTGAACTTGTCGCCCACGTTCTGCTCACCCGTGCACACTTTGGTGTTGGACGCAAATCGGAGCGTGGTGCCGGACGCGATCACGCCCTCAGTGGCCGCGGCCGGTGCAACCGGCTCCGGCGTGGGTGCGGGCGCCGTGTTCGTGGCCACCGGCGGCGGCGTCGGCCGCGGCGTGGGCCGCGTGGGCTGACGCGTGGGCGTCGGGGCCGGCTGCGTTGTCACCGGTGCCGGCGCCGGGACCTCGACGGCGGGCACGTCCTGCAGTGCCGGAGTGGCAGAGTCAGAACCGGCCATGGCCAGATCTCGGCCGAGCGCGGAGTCTTCACCCAGCGCGTCGGCCGACTTGTCGCCACCGCAGGCCGCCGCAAAGACGAGCGCGGTCAACCCTACGAACGTCCGAACACTTCGAGTACCGCGCATATATTCCCGCATATCAGATTCTCCTTCGCTGTGGTTTGGACGCGGCGCAACTGCCCGGTCCCGGTGGGATCACCGTTGACCGATCCCGGGCGTATTCTACACGCAAGACGTGAAATCAGTGCCGTCCCGCGTCGCTTTGCGGCGCCTGCTCCCCTATTTCCAACCGTACCGCCGAGGGGTTTCCCTCGGGCTGGCACTTGTGGTGTCGTCGTCTGCCGCGGCAAACGTGATCCCGACGCTGCTCCGTCGGGCAATCGACACGCTGGAGGGTGCAGGTAACAGTAGTGACCTGTGGCCCATTGCCGCCGTGATGCTCATCACCGCTGCGATTACCGGGGTGCTCCGGTTCGGCATGCGCGAGCTCATGAACAGCATCAGCCGGCGTATCGAAACGGACCTGCGTCGTGACGTGCTCGACAGCCTGTTGCAGCTGGATGGCGCCTGGTACACCCGCATGCGCACCGGCGACCTGATGGCACGTCTCACCAATGATGTGCAGGCCGTGCGCATGGCCTGCGGGCCCGCGATCATGTACTTCGTGAACACCATCTTCGGGACACTGTTCGCGCTCATCATGATGGTGCGCATCAGTCCGTCGCTCACTTTGTGGGCACTGCTGCCCATGCTCGGCCTGCCCTTTCTCATGATCCGACTCGGGCGCGCTGTGCATGAGCGGTTTGAAGCCGTGCAGACGCAGTTCAGCACACTCACCACGCGCGCGCAGGAAAACCTCGCGGGCGTGCGCATCGTGCGCGCGTATCAGCAGGAGCAGTCCGAAGTGGCGCGATTTGCGCAGGCGGCCAACGAGTATCTCGACCGCAACATGGAGCTCGCACGGCTGAACGGCATCATGAATCCGGGTTTCGGATTGCTGGCCGGACTCGGTGCGGCGATCACCTTGGGCGTGGGCGGTCGGCAGATGATCGAGGGCACGCTGTCGGTGGGCGGGTTTGTGGCCTTTGGCATCTATCTCGCGCTGCTCACCTGGCCGCTCATCGCGCTCGGTTGGACCATCAACCTGTTCCAGCGTGGCGCCGCGTCGATGGGACGCGTGCTGCAGTTGCTGGACGCCGAACCGGAACGCGTGCGCGACACGGGCACAGCGGCGTTGCCGCCGTCCACCGAAGGGCGTGCGGTGGAGTTCCGCGGCGTGTGGTTTGCCTATCCGCAGAGTGAAGAATCGACGGCCGCGGAGACCGAACCACGCTGGGTACTGCGCGACGTGTCGTTCACCGTGCCGGCGGGCAGTACACTCGCCATCGTCGGCGCCACGGGAAGCGGCAAGAGCGCCTTGCTCGACCTGATTCCGCGCGTGTTCGAACCGCAGCGTGGTGAGATTCTCCTGGACGGCGTACCGATTGCCTCCATTCCGTTGCGAACGCTGCGACAGGAGATTGGCTACGTGCCTCAGGAATCGCTGCTGTTCTCGGAGACGATCGGCGCCAACGTCGCGTATGGTGTGTCGCAGGCACCGCTGCCCGACGCCGTGCCGTTTGACCCACACGCCACGCTGGAGCATCCGGTGCCACGCGGCGAAGCCGTGGTGCCCGAGGTGGTGGAGGCCACACAGGTGGCGCAGCTCGCCGACACACTCGCCGCGCTCGCCGACGGCCTTGATACGCGCTTGGGCGAACGCGGCATCAATCTCTCAGGTGGACAGAAGCAGCGCACGGCACTCGCCCGTGCGCTCGCGCGACGGCCACACATCGTGATGCTTGACGACGCGCTCTCGGCCGTGGACACCGCCACGGAGGCCGCCATCCTGCACGGACTGCGATCGGCGCTGGCGGATCGCACGGCGCTCATTGCCTCGCATCGCGTGAGTGCGGTGCGCGACGCCGACTGGATTCTGGTTCTGCACGAGGGCCGAGTTGTGGAGCAGGGACAACACCACGAGCTCATGGAACGTGACGGGCGTTACACACAGCTGCTCCGTCGGCAGCAGCTGCTGGAGGAAGTGGAGGCCGCGTAGGAAAAAGTGCGGCGGGCAGGAATCCGATTGGCGCTCTCCGTTCGTACGTGACGGGTCGCAGGCCCCGCAGCTGTCCGGGGGGCGTGCGCAATTCCCTTCAACGTCCGGAGTACTTCATGCCCGACCGTCCCACGCTTTCCCTCGGCAACAGCGGTATGCTCGCGTCGTCCCGAACGCGACGTGACATGCTCAAGATCATGGCTGCTGGTGGCCTCGCCGTGTTCCTGCCGACCATGCTCGCTGGCTGCAGCGACGACAGCACCATGACCGGCCCGCCCGAGCCCGGCACCGGCGATCCGCTGACCATCGACTTCTCAAAGGGCGACGTCGCCATCCTGCAGTTCGCCTATGCGCTCGAGCAGTTGGAGGCGGACTTCTATATCCGCGTGGTGAACAGCTTTGGCAGCGCCGGATTCAGCGCCAACGAGCAGTCCATCCTCACCGATCTGCGCAATCACGAAGTCCTGCACCGCGAGCTGTTCAAAGCGGCGCTTGGCACGGCGAACGGGTTCACGATCACACCCACCTATCCCGGCGTGGACTTTGCGAATCGTACGTCGGTGCTGCAGGCCGCCCGTGCCTTCGAGGATCTTGGTGTGGCCGCGTACAACGGCGCCGCGCAGTACATCAGCGACCCTGGCACCCTGCTCCTCGCGGGCAAGATCGTGTCGGTGGAGGCGCGACACGCCTCAGCAATTCGTGACCTGCTTGAGCCCAACACTTCGGCGTTTGCGCCCAAGGCGTTCGACGATGCGTTCAGCCCGGGCAAGGTGGCCGCGGCTGCGCAGGGCTTCGTTGAAGATGAACTGATGTTCGCGAACGCCCCGACGATGTTCGTGCAGGGTCCCAACAACAACGGCTAAGGAGCACATCATGCAAACATCCACGACGCTCGACGTGCTGCAGTTCGCGCTGCTGCTTGAATATCTCGAATCGGAGTTCTACAACCGCGGCATGAACGCGACCGGCCTCATTCCGTCGGCCGACCGTGCCGTGTTCGGCGCGATCCAGCAGCACGAGCAGGTGCACGTTGACACGCTGCGTGCGCTCATCACCGGCGCGAACGCCACGCCGATCGCCAAGCCGGATTTTGACTTCACGGCCGGCGGCGCACTGACGGGTTTTGATTTCCTGCCCACGCAGTACGCGACCTTCATGGCGCTTGCCATGGCGTTCGAGGACACCGGCGTGCGTGCCTACAAGGGACAGGCTGCCAACCTGATCAACGACAAGGCGGCGCTGACCGCAGCGCTCACCATTCACTCCGTGGAAGCGCGCCACGCATCGCAGGTGCGCCGTATGCGTGGCCAGAAGGGCTGGGTGGAAGGCAACAGCCGCGGCGACCTGCCAGCCTTCACGCAGGGCATCTACGACGGTGAAGAGATCACGATGCAGGGTGGGGTATCGGTTCCAGGGCTGCCCATGGCGGCGATGTTCGGGGGCTCGGCCGCTGCGACCGAAGCGTTTGACGAACCGCTCACGAAGGAGCAGGTGACGGCGATCGTGACGCCGTTTCTGGGGTAGCGGGAAGGGTTCTGGGGCGCGGTTGGTCGGGTGGGCCAGAGGCCCTCGACCAATCGCGCTCAGTGCCGAGCGACGGAATGCCGTTCACGGCGACTTCAAAGGCGCTCAGCGTGTACCGGCTGTTGAAGAACCGGAACCGCCCGCGCGCCCACCACGACGGCACGCACCGCAGACCCCCTGAATCACCAGCCGATGTCGCTGCCGCGCGAAGTCGTGCGCCTCGGCGATGATGGTGGTCATGCGCTCCAGTCGCTCGTCGCGGAACTCGGTCACCGACCCGCACACCGTGCACAACAGGTGCTCGTGGTGCGGCACGTCGCGCGCGGCCTCGAAGCGACGGAAGCCCTCGCCGAAATCGCGCTCCACCACGAGGCCGCTGCGCACGAGCAGGTCGAGCGTGCGGTACACTGTGGCCGTACCGGCCTTTTCACCGCGCTGCGCGAGTTCGTGCGCGATTTCTTCGGCGGACAGGTGCTGCGCAGACCCGATGAGCACCTCCGCAATGGCGAGACGCTGCCCGGTGACCGGCAGGTTGTGCTCGCGCAGGTAGGTCTGAAACGCATCCCGCCCCTGCTGCGCTGTGCGCGTGGTGCCCACCACGGGGCCGCCGGTCATTCGGCCGGTGCGTCCTTGAGCCGGAGCACGTGCACCAGATCGGCGGCATCGTAGCGCACGGGATCGTCCATGTCGCCGCTCCGCCGCTGCACACCGCGCACCACCATTTCGACGGTGATGAGCGGCGCGTCCGCTTCGGCCACGCACTCGAACTCCCACCGCCCGCGATCGGGGCCTTTGACCACGAGTCGGTAGCGCGCCGTGTGCACCGTGTGACGCACCTGATCGTGGCGTTCCTCGGCCGACACGGCATCGGCCGGCCAGACGGCCACCACGGCCACGCCGGTTTCGTAGACGCCCTGACGCAGCGCCGTGAACAGGTGCAGTTCGGCCAGACGCTCGCGTGTGACGTCGTCCACGATCGCCCGCAAAAAACGCTCGGCGGATTCCGTGACGGGGCGGCGGCTGTCGCCCGAACGATCGCGCGTGATATCCAGCGGAGTGGCAGTCATGTCGTTGGTGTCACCGGTTTGCGTGGCGCCGTTCAGCGGACGTCACCAGCAATGGCCCGGGCGGCCTTCGCGAGCACCGGTCCGGGCTGCACGAGCGAAATACGGAAGCGGCCGCGACCCGCCTCGCCAAAGGCGAGACCCGGCGTGACCACCACCTGATGTTCGTACATGCAATGCTCCGTCCATCCCCAGTCGTCGAATCCCTCGGGGACGGGGAGCCAAAGGTACATCGTGGCCTGCGGTGTGTTCACGTTCCAGCCGCACTCGGTGAACGCGCCAACGAGCGCGTCGCGCCGGGCCGCATACTCCGCCACGATGGGCGGCACCACGCTCTGCCACGCGTTGAAAGCGGCAGCGGCCGCGATCTGCGGCAGCGAGGCGGCGCCATAGCCCGTGTTGCTGCGATAAGCGTCGAGCGTTTTGATCGCGTCGGCATTGCCCACGGCGAACCCGACGCGAAAGCCGGCCATGTTGAACGTCTTGGACGCGGTGTGCAGCTCCACCACACAGTCCATCGCACCGGGCACCTGCAGCGCGCTCGGCGGACGATATCCGTCAAAGGCGATTTCGGCGTACGCGAGATCGCTCGCCATGAGAATGCCGTGCGTGCGCGCAAATTCCACCAGGCGCGTCATTTCCGCGAGGTCGATCGTGCAGGTGGTGGGATTGCACGGATAGTTTACAATCATGACGCGCGCGCGAGCGACAAGCGCGGGGTCCACGGCGCCCACATCCAGCGTGCCGTCACTGGCGAAGGGCACGAGCACCGGCTCGGCCAGCGCGAGCTGCGTGGCGCGCACATATACCGGGTAGTAGATCTCCGGAATGAGCACCACGTCGCCCGGTTCGCAGACGGCCAGCACGAGCTCAGCGAGCCCCTCTTTGCTGCCGGCCACCGACATGTAGTTGGTGGCTGGGTCGCTGGCGACGCCAAAGCGCTGCTGCATGTAGTCGGCCACGGCCCGGAGAAACTCCGGATGCCCGCGAAACGACGGGTAGCGGCTCAACTCGGCGCGCTGGGTGGCGTCAATGATGGCCTGGAGGGCGGGCGCGGGCACCGCTTGGTCGGGACTCCCGATGCCAAGATCGAGCAGCGTGCGCCCCGCCTCACGGTGGAGGCGTTTGCGTTCGTCGAGTTCCCAGAAAACGTACTGGGGGATGGAGCGAATGAGTGCATTCGGCTGCACAGGCAGGCGCGGAGTGGCGGTCAGCATGAAGCAAAACTAGCCACCCCGCACACGGAACGGTGAGCCCCTGCCCGTTTGGTCAGACGCCGTCGTCCGGCGTGGGAAAACGCAGCAGGGCGCCAATGCCCCCGCCCTGGGCATCGAGCGTGCGGGCGGCCTCCCCGTCCACATGCTCCACGATGCCGCCCTGCAGGAGCGTCCCGGAGACGACGTTCTCCACCTCTTTCGGATGCGCGATCCAGGCGGCCTGTGTGAGCAGCAGCTCCTCCACGGCGCCGTGCCGGATGGCGGACTGTGTGGGAGCCAGGCCCACCGTGGCGCGCGAGTTCTTGTGCATGCGCTCCACCAGCTCGGACACCAGCCGCTGTTCGCGCGCGTGACGCAACCTGGCCGCGCCATCATGCACGGCATCGCGGATTTCGGACAGCGTGGCCTTGCTGCGCATACCGGGATGCACCAGCGTACGCTCGGCGAGTGACTGAGGGAGCGCCGTGAGCAGGCGCGGCACTACATCTTTGGCGCCACCGAGCACCACCCAGCCGCTGTTGCCCACATGGTGGGCAACGCGGTCAACGGTATCGCCGATGAGACGATGCAGATCGGCCTCCTTCTGCCGCTGCGCCTCATCGCGCCCTGTGGCGCCCCGCACATTGCGGTGGCCGCCATCACTGTCGTTGGCGGTGCGGGCGCGATCGGGCGCCTCGCCCTCGGTGGAGTCGCGGGACAGCACCGAATCGAGGCGCGTGAGCGTGCCCGTGTGCCATTCGTACAGGCGGGCCTCGCGGCTGCCCGTGATCACGGCCACCACCGGGCGCTCATGTTCCAGCGCCCGCACGTACGGCGCCACACGGGCCCCGCGCGACCAGAACGCGATGGTGGGCATGGGCGTGGCCACCGGCTCGGCAAACCGCACCTGATCGGGCGTGATGAACGCAACGAAGCCGGGCGCCCCAATGGCGCCGTCAAATTGCGAGAGGGCCTGCTCGAGACGCGTTTCGCACACGAGAAACGCTTGACGCTCCAGATCGGGCACGCCACTGCGCGTGACGTCGAGCGCATTTTGGAGTTCGGTCCGCCATCGGGTGCGCATGGCCGGATCGGTCACGCGCCCATCGACGTATACGGAGAGCGTGACGACATCGTGCGACTCGCGCACCAGCGTCACGAGGGCATCTGTTCCCAGCATGCATGCTCCTCGGGTAGAATGAACTCAAGGATACACCGCAGCGCGCGGAAAGTGCCGCCGCGCAGGCTACAGCAGCGCCACCGGATCGCGATCCACCACGAGGCGCACGTTGTCCTGACGCACGGCTGGCGCCCGTTCCGCCACAAATCGAACCAGGCGCGTGAGCAGTCCGCTGCGTGGCGTGCGCAGAAAGAAGTGCCAGCGCCAGCGCTCCTTGATGCGATGAATGGCGCACGGCGCGGGGCCCACAACCTCGACGTCGCGAATCCCGCGAGTGCGCAGCAGCGCGCGCGTCCAGTCCGCCGTCGCGATGGCCGCCGCTGACGTCTCCGCCTCGTCCACACCACTCACGACAATGTTGGCCAGCCGCACGAACGGCGGATACGCCGGCGCACGTCGCGCGGCCAGCTCGGCCGCAATGAACCCCGGTACATCGTGATGCACCGCGCACTGCACCGCATGATGCGACGGACGACGCGTCTGAATGAGCACCTCACCGGCCTTCGCCGCGCGACCCGACCGCCCCGCCACCTGGCTGAGCAGCTGGAACGTGCGCTCGGCGGCGCGAAAATCGGGCAGGTTGAGCCCGGTATCCGCGTCGATCACACCCACGAACGTGACGTCCGGAAAGTCGAGCCCCTTCGCGATCATCTGGGTGCCGAGCAGAATGTCCACCTCGCGACGCGCAACACGATCGAGGATGCTGGCGTGTGCCCACTTGCCGCTGGTGGTGTCCACATCCATGCGCGCCAGCCGCGCGTCGGGAAACCGTTCGGCAACCACGCGCTCCACTTGCTGTGTGCCGACCCCGCGACGTGAAATGGCCTTCCCGCCGCACAGTGCACAGGTGCTGTGCACCGGGGCGCGATGCAGGCAGTAATGACACACCAGCGATTCGGGCACGCGGTGGTAGGTGAGCGCAATGGAGCAGTTGGGGCACGTGGCCACATCGCCGCAGTCGCGACATTCCAGAAACGACGCGAAGCCGCGACGGTTGAGCAGCAGCACGCTCTGCTCGTCGCGCTGCAACCGTTCCTCGAGCGCTGCTTCGAGTTCGGGGGACAGCACGCCAATCGTCTCGTCGTACGGTGCATTGGGTGCGCGACCGGCCAGCGCGTCACGCACCACCACGCGCAGGTCCACCACGCGCACTGTTGGTAGTGACGCGCCCGTTGCGCGCACTGGCAGCGAGAGCCGCGTGATCTGTCCACGCTCGGCGCGTTCCCACGTTTCCAGCCCCGGTGTGGCGCTGCCCAGCACGACCACGGCGCCTTCATGCCGCGCGCGAACGATGGCTGCCTCGCGCGCGTGATAGCGCGGCGTCTCGGCCTGCTTGTAGCTCGCGTCGTGCTCCTCGTCCACCACCACCACTCCCACATTCGTGAGCGGCGCGAAGAGGGCCGAGCGGGCGCCCACGGCAATGCGGCGGCGCCCGTCGCGGAGCGCGCACCAGGCGTCGTAGCGTTCACCATCACTCAGCGCGGAATGCAGCACGGCCACGTCGTCTCCAAACGCGCCGCGAAAGCGATCCACCGCCTGCGGCGTGAGCGCGATTTCCGGCACCAGCACAATGGCCGAACGGCCCTGCTCCTGCACGATGCGGCGCAGCACCTCGATGTACACCAGGGTCTTGCCGCTGCCGGTGATCCCGTGCAGCAGGAACGTTTCGCCCGGCTCGCCAGAAACAATGGCCTGCACCGCTTCTGCTTGTGCCTGCGTGGGCGTTGATGGGGGTGGTGTGGTGGCGCGCTGCGCAAACGGATCGCGTGCCCACGCAGCGCGTTCGATGCGTACGATGCCCTTCTTCACGAGACCGTCCAGCACCGACGCCGTGCACGCTGCCTGCTGCAGCAATGACGCCACTTCGGCTTCACCGCCGCGTGCTTCCAAGAGCTCCAGCAGCTCGCGCTGTTTGGGCGCGCGTGCGAACAGCGTCTCTCGCGCGAGGAGCGAGGTGAGCGGACTGTCCACCCCCTGCACCACCTGTGCGATGCGCTGCGTGCGCTGTCGTGGCGTTGGCGTGGCTGCGGTGGTGAGCGCGGCCGGCAGCATCGCCCGCAGCGTGATCCCAAGAGGCGCCGCGTAGTACTCGGCAATCCACTCGGCAGTGGCGAGCAACGCGGCAGGAAACGCAGGTGGTTCGTCGGGCACGTGTGAGAGCGACTTGAGCCTCACGCCTGCAGGCGGCGTGGTCTCGCGCAACACGATGCCCACGGCCTTCGTGTTCCGGAACGGCACGATGACCCGTTGCCCTGCCTGCGGCATGGCCATCGCGTCCGGTACCAGATACGTGAACGTGCGAAACAGCGGCACCGGCAGCGCGACCGCAACACAGCGCGTTGTCGACTTGTGCGTTGGCGCTTCCGGTGCGTGGTCGGTCACCGCAGCCGCGATCGACCGGTCGGCGTCAGGCGCGACGGGAGACGCCAAGGCCGGGCGCATCGGTCATGGTGATGGTGCCGAGCGCGCCGGGCGCGATGATCGTGGGCCCGTCGAATGGATCGTCGGAGAGCAGCGCGGCGCCGTCAAAGTCGGCATAGTCGAGCAACGACGCGAAGTGCGCGGCCGCAGCGATGCCAAGCGTGCTCTCGATCATGCAGCCGCACATGACCTGCAGCCCATGCGCACGGGCCGTGGCAATCATGCGCAGCGCCTCGCGCAGCGACCCGCACTTCATGAGCTTGAGGTTGATACCGTCCACGCACTCGGAGAGTCTCGGGATGTCGGTGGCCACCAGACAGCTTTCGTCGGCAAACACCGGCATGGGTGCGCGGTCGCGCACAAATCGCAGCCCCTCGAGATCGTGTGGCGGCAACGGCTGTTCCAGCATTTCCACGCCGTGGGCCACGAGCGTGTCGAGCATGGCCACGGCGCGCTTGGGTGTCCACGCGGCGTTCGCGTCCACGCGCAGCACCGCGTCGGGCGCCTCCTCGCGCACAATGCGCAGGATCTCCTCATCGCGCGAAGAGCCGAGCTTGATCTTGAGTATGGGAAAACCGGCGGCGTCGCGCACGCGGGCGCGCAAGGTGGCCTCGTCGGGGGCGATCGCGATGGTGAACGAAGACTTGGGCGCTTCTGAGGGCGTGAGACCCCAGAGCTTCCAGAGCGGCACGCCCAGCCGTTTGCCCTGCAGATCGTGCAGTGCGGCGCTCACGGCCACTTTGGCTGCGGCGTTCCAGCGTATGGACGCGTTGATCTCGCGCTCCACCGCCTCGAGCGACCAACTGTCGGCGCCGGCAATGATGGGTGCAAACCGATCGAGCGCGGCCACCACTGTCTGTGCGGTTTCGCCGTAGAAGCGGCTGGGTGCCGCTTCGCCCCACCCTTCCACGCCGTCGCGATCGGTGATGCGCACCCAGACCACCGGCCACGTGTCGGTGCCGCCGCGCGCGATGATGAATGGGTGCAGAGTGTGCACCGAAAGCACGTCGTAGGTGAGCTGCATGCGTGGGTAGCGGATAGCTGGAGAAATGGGAAAGGATCAGGACGGCGTGAAGCCGCCGAGGCGCGCGGCGCGGGTGGCACGGGCTTCGGCTGGTGTACCGTGCGTGGCTTGAAAGCCCAAGAGTGCGTCTGCCAGTTCAAAGCCACGGTCGTACCGCTCGGCGGGCTGCTTGGCGAGGCACTTCATCACGATGGATGAGAGCGCCGTGGGGACGTTGCTGTTGGCCTGATCGGGGGCCACCGGCACCTCGTGCACGTGCTTGTAGCCCACGGCGTAGGAGTCGGCGCCGTCAAAAGGCGGATGTCCGGTGAGCATTTCGTAGAGCAGCAGCCCCACGGCGTACAAATCGCTGCGGCCGTCCACCAGGCGCCCCATGGCCTGTTCGGGCGACATGTAGTGTGGCGTTCCCATCGCGCGCCCGGTGGCCGTGAGACGACCGTGAAAACGCGCCGTGGCAATGCCAAAATCCGTGAGCACCGCGTTGGTGTCTTCATCGAACAGCACGTTGTCCGGCTTCACGTCGCGATGCACCACACCGTGCCGGTGCGCGTAGTCCAGCGCGCAGGCCACCTGTGCCCCAATCGGCGCCGCCGCGCCGGCGGAGAGACGACGGGTGCGGGAGAGCATGTCGGCGAGCGATCCACCCGCGTAGTACGGCATGACGAGATACACCAGATCGCCGGCCGCGCCCTGATCGAGAATGGCACACACATACGGATGCACCAACCGTGCGGCCGCTTCGGCCTCGCGGCGAAAGCGCTCCCGCATTTCCGCTTCGCGGGCCAGCGTGCGGTGCAACACCTTGATGACGACCGGGCGCGCGAGCGCAACGTGGCGCGCGAGGTACACATGCGCCATACCACCGCTGCCCAGACGCTTGAGCACCGTGTAGCGGTTGCCCGTGACGCGACGAAGGTCGGAGAGTTCTTCATCCGGCGCTTCGAGCGGTGGAGCGGACACGTCCGGCAGCGGAACGCCGCACCGCGTGCAACGGGCTGCCGCGGCGCGACTCCAGGTGCCGCATTCAGGACAGAACATGGGCTGCGGGGCGAGGGGAGACGATGCTCACAGAATGCGCCGGCGACGCAGGAACAGCAACAGCAGCCCGCCCATCGCGAGCTGCAACACGAGCATGATCCAGAATCCGCCCACGTTCTCCGACAGCGGAATGCGCGAGAAGTTCATGCCCCACATGCCGCTCACCACCACGAACGGCAGGCTCATGGTGGCCAGCACCGACAGGGCCTTGGTGGTGGCGCCCAGCCGATTGGACACCTGCGTGAGGTAGCTGTCCATGGTGCTGCCCAGCAGGTCGCGGTACGAATCGAGCGAGTCGTTGATGCGCAGGACATGATCGTAGATGTCCCGATAGTACAGCTGTGCCGCCGGCGTGAGCAGGGGCGTGGGTCGCGTGGTGAGCACGGCCAGCACCTCGCGCTGTGGCGCGAGGTGGCGGCGCAGCGTGAGCACCAGCCGCTTGACCTGAAAGATATCGCGGAGCGCCGACTCGTCGAAGTCCACGAACACACGCTCCTCGAGGCCGTCCACGAACTCGTCCACCCGCGAGAGAATCGGGAAATAGGCGTCCACGACCTCGTCAAGCAGGGCGTGCAGCAACCGGTCCAGGCCGCGCGAGATCAGTTCCGGGTTGCGTTCCAATCGCTCGGCCACCGTGGCCACTGCGGGAATGGGACCGGCCGACACCGTCACCAGCGAATTGCCACTCAGGAAGGCGCAAAGTGCGTTCGTCTCGAGGTCGTACGGGTCATCGGTGGTCTCGCAGAAGCTGACCGCGCGCACCACCACGAAGAGGTAGCCATCATATTCCTCAATCTTGACGCGCGTGACCGGATTGAGCGTGTCCTCGATGGCCAGCGGATGGAAACGGAACAGATGTTCGAGCATTGCGTGCTGCCCGCGATTGCGCGAGTCGATGTGTACCCAGAGCGCACCACTCTTTTGCGCAAGCAATCCGGCGATGTCGCGCGGATGGCACACGACCGTCTCATTGGCGTCCGGCCCGCGCCAGAGGCTGATTTCCGGTTCGGCGTTCACTGCGATTTCGCATGCGGCCACTTCACGCCGCGGAGTACGTGAAAGCCCACCGCCCGTTCCTGCGCGAGGTCCTGCAACAGCTGCGTCTCGCGATCCACGGCCTCGCGAGCGGCACGCCACCCCCACCGTCGCCACGCGCGGCTGGCAATCTGCAGCTTCTGGCGCAGCGTAAACGGCGCCAGCGTCTCGGCGCGCCCGCGGTCACCGCGGTCGGTCCAGTCCTGTACCTCGATCTCCACGAGGCCAGCGTCGCGCATCATCTGCTTCCACTGCACCAAGTGTCGCAAGCCCAGCCCGAGTCGCTGCACCACCGCCGCTCGCTCCTCAGCATCGAACTCGGCGTTCCACGTGAGTTGCACAAGCACCACGGGCGCGTACGGCTTCACCACTCGCGCGAGTTCGGCAATCGCTCGCGCCGGATCCGCGGCCGCGGCCAAGACCGGCTCGCCAACGGCGCCGTCAAACACCGCATCGTCGAATGGGAGATCGTCGAGTGGTGACGCCTGAAACGCAACACTCCCCGCGCGCTCGGCGGCCCGCACGCGCTCCGAGGCTGCCGTGATGCGATCACCGTCCGGATCGACACCCACCAACGCCGCACCCGAGCGCAGCGCCAGCCACTCCGCATTCCGACCGTCGCCACAACCACTCACAAGCAGTTCCTTGTGCTCGTCGGCTTCGAGCAGTGAGGCAATCTCGCGATAGAGCGGCTCCACCGACGCGCGCCAGCGTCCGAGCACCACGGATTGCACCAGTCGCAGCACGGCGGGAACCGGTTGATCGCGAGGCGCAGTGGACATGAACGGTGAGGGCTCGCTGTACGTCAGGGGAGCCGGTGCAGCGCGTCGGGCAGCGCCATGCGCACCACCACCGGCGGCGCGTCGTCCCGATCGGTCTGCACGGCGATCAGATCGCGCTCCCGCACGGCCGCGATGCGCCACTGCTGCCCCATGCCCAGCCGCACGATGGGCATGCCGTCAGCGGCAAACACCCACCACGTCCAGTCGTCGGTGGGGCGGCTCACCGGCAGGCGCACCCAGATACGATCCCACGCGTCGGTGAGCAATCCACTCGCGGTGGATTTGGCGGGCGGAAACGACGCCTCGGCCACAAATCGCTGCCGTACCGCCGAGTCGGAGCGGGAGCGCGCCGAGGCCAACACTTCCCCCAGAAACTGTTGGCGATCCTGCTCGGTCACCGCCTCGATGGAGCAATGGAAGTCAAGCCGCATGCTGAGCGCGCCATCGGCGTCGTGCCGAGCCACGTGACACCCTTCGGTGTCCAGCGTGAGCACACTGTTCGTGCCTACCGTCCAGAGCGACGTGCGACCGAACGGCACGCTACCGGATCGCACGGGCACGTTGTCACCAGTCGTTCCGCGACGGCCGATCTGCACGGTGCGCTCCGGGCCGCGCATGGTCAGGATGGTGTCAACGGTTGCGCCGTCGGGCGTGAAGCGGAGCATGGTGAGCGGCGCGCGTGACACGCCAGCGTCGTCGGCACCGGGTACCGATCCGGCCACCGCGATCGGGCGCCCGTCGTGCAGCGCCCCTGAAACCACCGTGACCTGCCAGTCCGGATACGGCAGCATGCGCGGTGCGCTCACACCCGACGACGTCACATGCGACAGGCGCTTGGAATCCGCATCCCAGAGCAACAGCGTGTCGGTTTTGTACGGCAACAGCGTGGTGCGCGCGCTGTAGGCGCCGTCACCCACGCCGGCGCGCCCCAGCGTGTCCGGGTGCGACGTATTGCGCACGGGAAACCGCAGTAGCGACGGCCCACTGGCGCTGAAGAGCACCAGCGATGAGTCGGCCAGCGGTTGCAGCGCCACGAGCCCCACGACGTGCTCGCCGTCGGTGGAGGCCCCGTCGAGCAGCGTGTCGAGCATGCGCAGGTGTTCGGACGGCTGCAGCGAATCACGCGCGAAGCCGGCAGCGACCAGTCGGATTCCGGCGCTGTCCCGTACTGCGGTACGAGGCACCACCGCGTCGGTGCGGGGCACGTCCCGGGCGCACGCGGCGAGCGCGAGCATCGCGACACCGCACATGATGGACACGCGTGGAGCGTTCACGACTCCACCAGCGCCTGCAGATGGGCGATGCAGGCCGCCGCTGTCGGCTCCGGCGCGTATCCGCCTTCAAGCACGCTCACGAGACGACCGTCACACCACGTCGTGCTGCGTTCAATGAGATCCCGCGCCAACTGTGTCATGTCATCCTGGCTCCAGGTAAACCCGCCGAGCGGATCACCGGCCAAACTGTCGAAGCCCGCACTCAGCAACACAAGTTGTGGCGTCCAGTCGCGCGTTGCATCGTCCACGGCTCGCCACAAGGCTTCGGTGTACTCGGCGGGCGCAAGGCTGGCCGCCATGGGCACGTTCCACACGTTCTGGTGCAATCCACGTTCTGCTGCAGCACCCGTGCCCGGATACCACGGCCACTGGTGAATGGACACAAAGCGGATACCCGAATCGGCTTCCACCAACGCCTGCGTCCCGTTGCCATGGTGTACATCCCAGTCAATCACGAGCACACGATCGAGTCCGTGACGCTGCCGCGCGTAAAGGGCGGCGATGCCAACGTTGCCGAACAGGCAGAACCCCATGCCGCGATCCCGCACGGCGTGATGTCCCGGCGGGCGCGTGGCGCAGAACGCGCGACGTACCTGTCCCTGCAGCACCATATCGACGGCATCGAGCGCGCAGCCGACGCCGGCCGTGCCAGCCAGCCAAGACCCCTCGCTCACGATGGTGTCCGGGTCGAAATGACCGCCGCCCGATGCCGCCATGGCGCGCACGCGCTGGATGTACTCCGGCGTGTGGCCCAGCGCGAGTTCCTCCGCCGTGGCGTGACGGCCCTCGTGATGCACGAGCGCGTCGAACAGCTCGGGATGGTACTTGAGGGCGCTGGGGATCGCGCGCAGCCGGCCCACATGCTCGGGGTGTTTCCAGCCGGTGTCGTGCAAACCGCAGTCGGAATGCGAAATGAAGGCAACGTCCATGCTGGATGTTACGCGGGAACGGTTCGCGGCCGCTACTGCGCTGACGGAGTCTCCGGACGCGTCCGCACTCATCGCGCGCCTCGCAGGCGGCGTGACCACCATTCGCCGAGCAGCGCCAGCGCCGCCACCGCGTACAGCCAAGCGGGTGCGGGCGCGGGGAGCGATGGCGTTCCGGCCTGGCGTTCTTGGCCAGTGCGTGTCGCCGTCGCTGCCATCGGCTGCGCGGGCCCCAGGCGCGCCACAAGGTCCGCCAGCGGTGCAGCATCGCCGGGCAGGGGGCTCCACGCGTCCGCACGGTCAGTCACCGGTGCGTAGGCTGCCCGCTGCACGAGCGTGCGCCACCACGAGCGGTGTGCGTCCGGTGCGTCGTCTCCGCCGAGCATGCGCCATTCCCACGTGCTGGCCCAGCCAGCCTGCACCACGCGCCCCGCACCCACACGGGCCGCGGCCACGCTCACCGGTTGCTCCGCACGATCGCTGCGCTCCAGCACCACTGCCTCGGCACCGAGTACCGTGAGCGGCTGGAGTGGCAAACCGCGGCGCGGCGTGTCGGTGCGCAGCCCGCCCGGCACGCCGGCGAGCAGCGCGCCCGGTGTCGCCACTCGCAGCGAGGCGAATGCCCGTCCGGCTGCGGCGTCGGGGAACAGGAGCAGTCCGCCCCCGTCAGCGACGAACCGTGCGATTGCGGGGGCGCTGGACCAGGCCACGCTGTCGAGCGCGATCACAACGGCGTAGCGCGCCGTGTCAAGCGCGGCCGGTGCACCCGCCGTTCGCGTGACGCGCGGCGCGATGCCGAACTGGGCGTCCACCTCCCAACCGGCCTCTTCGAGCGCGTCCATGACAAAGCGCGCCTCCCAGCCGGGCGCGGCGTACAGTCGAACGCGGCCCACCTGACGTTTTGCCGGTGCACCAACGCTGCCGTGCGTCCCGAGCTGGTTTACGGAAAACGCGCGGAGCTCGCCCGTGACGGGCCATTGCACGCCCCCCTCAAGGACGGTGGCGCTATCCAGCCAGCCGAGCGAATCTTCGAGCACCGCCGGCGCGGAATCGCGACCAGTCACACGAACGCGCGTACCGCCAGCAGGATCGGCGAGTGCTGCGGTGCTTATGGCGAGCGCGGGGAGACTGCCGGATGGAGTGGGAACCCACCACACCACCGCGACGCCTGCCTGCCGCGCCGCGTGCAGCACGGCACGCGACGCTGCATCGGGCACGGAATCCAACGGCAGATCGACTGCAGCCCGCCGCGGATCGCTGACCACATCGGCGAGTGCCTGCACGTCATGTGCAGCCACAGCGTCCGTTGCCGCCAGCGCATTGGGTGTGAACGGACGACCCGTGAGCCACCACGCGAGTGCCAGCGCCACCAGCGCCACCGCGCGAGCCGCCCACTCCGCGCGTTGCCGCCATGCGTCAGCAGGCGCGACGGCCGCGGCGTCAGCGCGTGAGGGCATACACCACGAGATTCACGCCAAAGCGCGTGGGATCCTTGCCGAGAAACCGCTTGTTGTCCGGGTGGAAGTTCCACTCGGAGCTGTAGTCCTTGTTGCTGTACAGCACTTGGATACGATCATCGCGCTGCACGGCCAGCAACTGTTCGTGAATCAGGTTGTCGCCCCATCCATTGAGTTCATGACTGGTGGTGGGCGGTCCGTCGTCGAACTCGAAGAAGCACGTGTACAGCGTATGCGTGTTGGGCAGCGGCTTGAGCGGGGAGAGCAGTCGCGCGACCTCCTCCGTCACCGTCTTGTGGAAGGCGCCGTCCACGTCGTGATTGTGGTCGTCAATGAACAGCAGCCCGCCGCGTTCCACGTACCGCTGCAACACGCGCCCTTCTGCGGGCGTGAAGCGCACCGGCAGATGCCCCGTGAGAAACAGCAGCGGATAGCGCAGCGCATCGTCGGACGCGAGTGCCACCGCGACGCCCTGCGGCGCGACCGGCAGCGAGGTGTAGCGCGCCACGGAGTCAATGAGATTGGCCGGCAGAGTGGGTGCAGAATCCCAGTCCCCCGACTCGTACTGCGCGGTGGCGAACACGAAAGGTGCGGCAGCCGCCGGGTCACGATTCACGGCGTGCTCCATGCCGGCAGACCGGCGGTCGCCCGGGGCGCGGCAAGCGTCCGACGCGCTCGGATGAGCGACTCGGTCACATCGCTCCCCGCGGCCATCGTGCTGAGTACCTGTTCGAGCGCGCGGGACAGCGCGGGCGCAGCCTCCAGCGCATCGAGCCGCAGCGCCACCATGGAATCGCGCGCGGCCACCGCGTCGCGCTCCAGCAACTCGGCCGCGTTCAACAGGCGCCCCTCGAGCAGCACCTGCGCCTGGGGCACCGGCCGTCCAGCCGCGCGGCGTGACGCCTGCCCTGTATCACGCCCAGCCAACCGCACACGCGCCAAGTCCACCACTACCGCGCGCGTGGAGCCTCGCAGATAGATGCGTTCTGCCGCGCGCGCCCGCTGGATTGCCTCCAGCGCGCGCAGCATGGCCGGAATCGCTGCCTTCGTATCCGCCAGTTCGAGCGCCGTCCCTGCATCCCACATGGCGTTGTAGGCTTCGAGCAGCGGACGATTCACCGCGATGATCGGCGATTCGTCAGATACGTTGTTGTTCGGCTGACCCGAAGCGCCAACCGGCCGCACGCCCGCGGTCGCGTCACCCGCGGCGCCTGCCGAGCCGCCAAAGGTGGGTACCAGCTGACCCGCCTGCACCGTGAGACCGACATCATGTCCGTCGCCCGCATAGTGCACGTGCTCCGCCTCACCATCCCCGGAGAGGCGTTGAAACACGATCGCACTCACCGCCCGTCGAATGCGCACCTGCTCTGCCGCCAGCTTGCGCGACTCCGACACGAACACGTCGCGCTCAAGCCGAGAGCGTTTTGCGTCGAGCTTCTGCGTGAGGTCCAGGAGCATGCGCTGCGACAGCATGGACGAATCCACAGCCGGTGGCGGCGCGGCCTCCACGGCCACGGAATCGTACTCACCGGCGCGCGCGAAACGGAGCGAACGCGTTTCGCTCACGCCCGCCTCCCGGTCGGCGGCCGGATGCCCGTCACGCGCCACCGCACGTACGTGCATCACGTCGCCCGGCGACACGCCAAGCGCGGCGAATGTCGAACTGTACGTGGTGGTGCCGGTGGCGCCGTTGGCAAGCTCCTTGCGAGCGAACGTGAGCGTGCGCGCGGTGTACTGCTCGCCCGCACCACTCGTGAGGATCACTTCGAAGGCGATGGAGCGCAGTCCGATGTCGTCACGCGCTTCGGCGTTGAGCGTGAGCGTGCCCGTGGTATCCCGGTACACCGAGTCGCGCAGCGGCAACAGCAGGCGCACCAGCGGCAACGAATCGGGACGCGGCACCAGCGCGAGCAGTCGCGAGTCGGGCTCGTCGGTGACACGCAGTACGGAAGGACGTTCGGGCATCACGACCGCGACTTGCCAGCCGTTGTCGCGCACCGTCACTGGCAGTGTGTCCACCCGTGCACTATCCCCGCGCTGCGTAAAGTCTGCCAAGAGTCCGGTGGTGCTACCCGGTCCGAGCACCCGAACGCGCGTGCCCACCAGCGCCTCCACACTTGTAGAGTCGGTGAGCACGCGCGACGCCTGCCCCGAATACGCAGGCGGAATGACCTCCACGCGCCAGGGCGCCAAACGCGGAACCCGTGCGGTCGCGCTTCCGGTGTCGGCGGCACCGCGGGTGGCGTTGGTGGCGGCAAGCACGCGCTGGGGTGCGCTCAATGGGAGCAACGCCAACGCCAGCAATCCCATGGAGGTCGCCAGCACTCCAAGCAGCGGCCCGCGCCACGCATTCCACGACGCGGTACGCACATCACGCTCGGCCGGCACCGCCGCCCCGCGCGGAAAGCGCGCTTGTCTGGCCAGCCAGGACTCCACACCTTCCGGAATGGCGCCCGGCTCGGCGTCGGCGAGGGTGACCACGGCGTGTGCGGACGGATGTCGTTCTTCGTACCAGAGCGCAGCGCGCACGCGCGTGATGGGCTGCCAGGCACGTATCTGCCACGCAGCGGCCAACACCGCCACCAGCGCGCCGATCGCGACTGGCAAGAGCCCCAACCCGGCTTCCACCGCGCGAGCGAGCGCGGCACTCGAAGACGTGGAAAAGGAACCGACCAGCATCGCGAGCACACGCACACCGAGCGCAAGTGCAAAGCCGACGGCGAGCGAGACCAGCATCACGCGAACGAGACGAACGCGGGACAGGCGACCACGCAGCCGCTCGATGCCATGGCGCACGTCGTGCGCGGAAGCCGACCCTGGTGCCAACGGCGACGCCGTCGATCCTGTCCGCATTGCGGGTTCGTTCTGCCTCGGCGCCGTCACGCGACCATCTCCGAGGTACGAGCCGGCGGAACCGTCGTCACGCGATCACGCGCACGCAACGCCGAGCGCTGCGAACGCAACCACGTTTCCACCCCGAGCAGCACGAGCGCTGCGAGCAACAGCCAGCGGGTGTATGGAGACACCGGAATTGCTTCACGATCCGTCGCTGCACTGGAAGCGCGCAGCGCACGCGCAGTGGCGAGCGCTCCGTCGCCCGCCAGTCGCTGTACGCGATCGGCACTCAGTGGCTCAGCACGTCCCAGCGCTGCCTCGGTGTCACAATGCGCCGCGAGCGTGGCGAGGATGCCCCGCGCCTCGTCCCCGAGCAGCACGTCACCAGCGGGAGCGCCGAATCCCACGCGTCGTACACAGCCACGGCCCAGCGGCTGTTCGTCCGCGGCAACGGTACCGTCGTTCCACCAGGCAATGGTACGTGCGTCCTCGGATGAGGCGAGCGACCTGCGCGCGAACGTCGCAACCAACGCGACACCACTCGCGATCACACTTGCGCCCTCCGGCGCACTCCAGCCGGCACTGTCCCACAGCACGAGCGCACCGCCCTGCTCTGCGAACGCGGAGTCTTCCCCCGCGGGTATGCTGCGAAGCACGCGGACTGGTGTGTCGGTCGATGAGCCTGTTGTGGTACCACCCACAGCGCCACCGCGCGCTCCGCGTCCGAACATTGCGTAGGCCGCCCGCACCACGTCGTCGGGTGAACCGCGCACGTCCACGGGAGCGAGTTCGCGTTCGGCTTCAGCGCTCGGCGCCGCACCAGCCGACGCCAAGCCCTCTGCTTCTCGTGCGTTGGACCCCGCGCCACCCGCACCAAGCGCATTTATGGGAACCATCGCGATCCGGCCGGGCCAGCTCGCACGCACCGCTTCCAGCGCCGACGCGTCTTCGTCGGTCATGAAGTCGGACACAACCACCAGTTGGAGCGAGTCCGGCGCCGGCGTGAGCCCCGCCGCCGCGCGACGCGCGCGCAGCAGCAGTGAGGCAAGCGACACACGGCGCGCCGAGTTGGGCAGTGAATCCATGACCGCCGTCCCCGCCGCCGCCAGCGCAGCGGGCGACGCGTCGCTCGCCATGGCGTGCACCCCGTCCGCGGCCACGATCGCCAGTAGCGGAGCACTGGCCAGTGGCGCTGCGCCGATGACGCTCATCCCCGCGCCTTCAGACGGGTTCACCGCACGCTGCACGGCCGCACGCCAAGCCAATGCGTCGGTGACGTCGCGAGGCGCGTCGATCACCAGCAGGGTGGCCACGGGTTCGCGCGCCCCATTCATTGAGACCGCAGAAAGCGCGATGCCCGCGAGCAGCAGCACCAGCACTCGCACCAGCAGCAGCCACACGTCGCTCGGTCGCGTGGCCCGCGACACCGCGCGCACCGATTGCTCGGGCACGAATCGCGCCGTGGGCAGTCGCAATGCGGGTGGACGCGTGACCGAGAGCAGGTGCGCAATCACCACGCCGGCCACGGCTACCGCCGTGGCCCAGAGCACCCACGGATATCCGATGCTCATGTTCATGAGGACACCGGGCCGAGAGCCGCTGCGGTGAGTCGGCGCACCGCGCGCGCCGGGGCCTCGTCACATACCACCTCGTGGTATCGCGCGCCGGTGGTGATGCACCGTCGGGCCACCTCCGCGCGCCAGCGATCAAAGGCCGCGCGATACGCGGCACGCGAACCGGCGGCGAGTGGGCGTGCGTCGGTCGGATGCTCTGGATCGATCGCCTGCCACGCACCGGCGGGCGGCGTGAGTTCGAGCGGGTGCACAACATGCACCAGCGTGACCTCGCTGCCAGCAGCGCCAGCTACTGCCATTGCGGAAAGCAACCCCTCCGTCTCGCTCAACGCGTCAGTGCACAACACGATGCGCGCACCACTTGGAATACGCGCCAACAGGTGCACCAGCGGCGCCGAACCATCGGGCGTTATGGAATCGAGCGCGCGCGCGATGGCCTGCACGGTGCCACGTCGTGTGCGAGGCGGCAATCGCCGAGGTTCCGGACGTGTGGCCGCGAGCAGGCCAACGGGATCACCGGTGGCGTGCGCAACGGCGGCCAATCCCACGGCGAGCGCGCGCGCCATGGTCCACTTGTCGAGCGTCACAGCCCCTGCGCTCCCCACCCCGTCGGCGCGCGACGACGTCCGCGCGGCCGCGGCTTCGGGAAACGCCATCGACGCGGAGGCATCGACCAGCAGCCACGTGGGCCACCACGCGCGCTCGTCCGTGATGCGCACGAACGCGCGATCACTGCGCGCGAGCAGCCGCCAATCAATGCGCCGCGGGTCATCACCCTGCCGATAGGCGCGAAACTCGGTAAACTCGCCGGTGGTGCCGCGCTGGTTGGCGCGGTGACTGCCCGGCAGCCCGGCGCGCACGCGTTCGCGGGTTGGCCACTTCACGCCGCGGAGCGCGTCGAGCAGTGGTCCCAGCACGAGCGGAGCGGGAACAGCCGTCATCGCGGTTACGACGACAGTCGGCTCGACGGCTCCGGAACGTGCGCGAGCAGCGCGTCGATGAGCGGCTCCGACGACATGCCGTCCGCCTCGGCCGCGAAGTTGGGGAGCACCCGATGGCGCAGCACCGGATGCGCCACACGACGCACATCCGACGGAGCCACGGCCATGCGACCGTCCAGGAACGCCGCGGCCTTCGCACCCAGAATGAGCGCCTGCCCGGCCCGCGGGCCCGCGCCCCACCGCACGTACTGCTTCACCAGCGGTGGCGCTTCCGGTGTATCCGGTCGCGTTGCACGCACGAGCGTGGCCGCATACTGGAGCACCGTGTCGGCTACCACCACGTCGCGCACACCGCGCTGCAAGGCAAGCACCGCCTCCGCATCCATGACAGGCACGGGTGCGGCCGAACTGCGACCGGTAGTGGCGCGCAGGATGTCCACTTCCTCTGCCGCCGACGGATAGCCCACGCGAATATCGAACAGAAATCGGTCAAGCTGCGCTTCAGGCAACGGATACGTGCCCTCCTGCTCAATCGGGTTCTGCGTGGCCAGCACGAAAAACGGCTCAGGAAGACGCATGGTGTCGCCCGCCGCCGTGACGCTGTGCTCCTGCATGGCCTCGAGCAGCGCGGCCTGCGTACGCGGCGGGGCGCGGTTGATCTCGTCGGCGAGCACGATGTTCGCGAAGATCGGGCCCTGCACGAACCGGAACGCGCGATGACCGTGCGCGTCTTCTTCCAGCAGTTCCGTGCCCGTGATGTCGCTGGGTACGAGGTCGGGCGTGAACTGGATGCGACGAAACGCGAGGTGCATGGAGTCGGACAGCGTGCGGATCATGAGCGTCTTGGCGAGCCCCGGCACGCCCACGAGCAGCGCGTGTCCACCCGCCGCGATCGCCATGAGGATCTGGTCCACCACCTCCGCTTGCCCCACCACACGCCGCGCAATCTCTCGACGCACGGCCTCGATCACCGGCGCCAGCGCGGCGGGATCGCCCAAGAGCAGCGTTTCACCATCGGCACGCGCAGTGCCGTTTCCGGGCGCGCTCATGCTCAGCGAACGGGACGGCGACGACGGGCGTGCACGAACACCGTGGTACCGGCGCGCACTCCATGCTCCGACAGCGGCCGACCTTCATCATGCACTTCGTGGCCGTGCACCTTGCTCATGTACGAGTCGGCATCGGCGTCGGATGCCAGCAGCGCCCGTAGCGCAGCGCGCTTCACCATCGCCACCGGTGTATTCGCCGAGACGCGCAACCGCACCGCGTCCCACGCCTCGTACACCTGCGCCCGAATGAGAAACGATTCGGCGGAACCAGCGGAGAGGTCGTCAGCGGCAGGCGCTCCCGTCATCATGCGCTCACCTCGCTGGCGGCGTCGCCACTCGCAAGCGCCGCCACCTCAGGTTCCGGCGGCGCCGGCGGCAACGTGGACAGAAACCGGGCCACCTGCGCGTCGAACATGTAGCTCGAGCCCGATACGCGGGTGACACCATCGGCCGTGCGATGAGCACCGAGCGCGATCTCCTCGCCGCCCTGTCCGCGATACGACGCCCACCCCGGACCTTCCTTTTCCAGGAAGGCGGAGTAGATGCCGCTCCGCTCGGCAAAAAAACTCGTGGCGGCGGCAATCACCGCCTCCGGAGGCATCACGGTGCGGACATCCTGAAGCGTACGAGAGCTCTGCTGGTGCATACCTATATGTTACTGGCGGGGCCGCTTTGGAGACAGGGGACGGACTTCCACCTTATACGTGAGCGCGTGCGCGGGCGTTGCTGCCATCTGCGCCACCACCACCGCCACATCCTCCGGCTCGAGCATCCACGAGCGATCAGCCTCGGGCGGAAAGAGCTCCGTACTCACGGAGCCCGGCATCACCACTGATACCTTGATGCCCGCATCGCGTACCTCGAGCATGAGACTCTCAGAGAAGCCCATCACGAAGTGCTTGGTGCCCGCGTAGCAGCTGCCACCCACAAAGGTGTTGCGGCCCGCGAGCGACCCGATCGTGATCACGTGGCCGCTCCCGCGTGCCACCATGGCCGGCAGCACCGCCCGCGTCACGTGGAAGAGCGCGTTCACGTTCACGTCCACCTGCGCGTGCCACTCGTCGGGCGTGAGTGACAAGAAAGGCTTCATCACCGCCAGGCCGGCGTTGTTCACCAGGACGTCCGGCACAAAGGCGCCCAGCGCCGACGCAGTCGCGGCCGGGTCACGCAGGTCGAGCGGCACCGTCTGGCACTGCGCGTCCAGCGCCGACGCCGCGACAGCCACCTCCGCGAGCGCATTCGTGTCCCGGGCGGTCAGGATCAGGTCGTGCGTTGGGGCCATGGCCAAGGCGATCGCGCGGCCAATGCCACGCGAGGCGCCGGTGATGAGGGCGGTGGGACGGGTCTGGTCGGTCATGAACGGGGGGTTGAGGCAGCGTACGGTGGCGTTCTGCGGGGAAAACGCAGCAGCGCGCCCTCCGGTTCGCCTCATCGTGATCAGCGTCACCGAGACACGTTCGTGACAAAGGTCTGGCCGTTCGGTGACATACGGCAAACAGTTTGCACGGCTGAGCACGGCAGCCCGTTACGGGCGCCCGGTCCACTCTCCTCGCCACGCCTGTCATATGCCTCATTCCTTGTCCTTCCGCACGATGCCGGCGCTGTTGGTCGGTCTCCTGCTCGCCATTGCCACGCCGGCCGCCGCGCAGGGGGTCATTTCCGGACTCGTGCTCGACGAGGGCACCGGACTCGCTATTACGGGCGCCTCCGTTCGCCTTCCCTCGCTCAACCGCGAAGCGATCACCGATCGCAGCGGCCGCTTCCTTATGACTGGGGTAGCCGCGGGCGCCCAGACGCTCACCACCCGCTATATCGGCTACCAGCCGGTCACCGAGACGGTCACCGTGACCAGCGGCGCCACGGCCACGGTCACCTTCCGAATCAAGTCCACGGAAAACGTCCTCGGCTCGGTGACGGTGACGGCGACCCGCACGGGTCAGGCCTCCGCGCTCAACCAGCAGAAGAACGCGGCCAACGTCACAAACGTGATCGCTGCTGACCAGATCGGTCGCTTCCCTGATGCCAACCTCGGCGATGCGCTCAAGCGCGTGCCGGGCGTGACGGTGGCGCTCGACCAGGGCGAGGCCCGCTTCGGATCCATTCGCGGCACGGAGCCCCGCTTCAACTCGGTGATGGTGAACGGCGAGCGGGTGCCGAGCGCCGAGGCGGAGGTGCGTCAGGTGCAGCTGGACCTGATCCCGGCCGACATGGTGCAGGCCATCGAAGTCAACAAGACGCTCACGCCGGACATGGACGCCGATGCCATCGGCGGTTCGGTGAACGTGGTCACGCGCGCCGCACCGGCCGGCATGCGCGTGTCGGCCACCGCAGGCAGCGGCTACAACTTCATTCGCGAGCAGCCGGTGCTGATCGGCGGCCTCGTGGCCGGCAACCGCTTCTTTGACAACAAGTTCGGTGTGATCGCCAGCGCCTCCTACTACGATCAGCAGTTCGGGTCGGACAACAAGGAGGGCACCTGGGACAAGACGGGCTCCGGCTCGGCATTCATGAACGAGTTTGACGTGCGCCGCTACGACGTGCAGCGCACGCGCCGCTCGATTTCCGGCTCGTTCGACTATCGCTTCAATAAAAGCAACACGCTGACGTTTCGCTCGCTCTACAACTCGCGCGACGACTGGGAAAACCGCTACCGGACGCGGTACATTTTCGACGATCCTGAGAGCAACGGCGTGCAGGTGGCCGAGATTCGCCGCCAGACCAAGGGCGGCGGACCGGAAAGCCGCAACAAGGATGCCCGCCTGGAAGATCAGCGCACACAGAGCCATCAGCTGAGCGGTGAACACCTGCTGGGCGGCCGCGCCACCCTCACGTGGTCCGGGAGCATTGCCCGCGCCTCGGAATCGCGCCCCGACGAGCGCTACATCGAGTGGCGTGCGCAGGACGTCTCCATTCAGCCCAACTACAGCGACGAGCAGACCCCGCTGTTCACGCCGTTGAACGCCGGCGCCGACGCCGCCTCCGCCTTCTCCTTCCGCCGCATCGAGCAGCAGGAAAGCTTCACCAAGGACGAAGACCAGAACGCCCGCGTTGATCTCCTGATCCCGGTGCGTGACGGCGAGAACGCCACGCGCTTCAAGGTGGGCGCGCGCTACCGCGGCAAGGAAAAACTGCGCAACAACACCTTCAACCGCGCCGATCCCGTCTCGTCGCTGGGCGCACTCACGGCGTCGGGTGCCGCAGACTTCAACGTCGCCGAGAATCTCTCGGGTCCGTACCCGTACGGCACGTTCTCCACGCCGGCGTTTCTGGCTGGTCTCAACCTGTTCAACCCGGCACAGTTCGAACTTGAAGATCGCCCCGACGAGTACGCCGCCGGCAACTTTGACGCCACGGAGCGCATCACCGCTGGCTACGGCATGGTGGAGCAGCGGTTTGGCCCGAGCTTCAGCCTGATCGCGGGCGTGCGCGTGGAAAATACCAACGTTGACTACAACGGTTTCGAGTACAACCTCGACAATGACGACGTGTCGCCCACCACGGGCAGCAAGAGCTACACGGACGTGCTGCCGAGTCTGAACATGCGCTGGGATGCCACACCCAATACCGTCGTGCGCGGCGCCTGGACCAATGCCATCGCGCGTCCGAACTACTTCGACCTGGTACCGTATCGCCAGATCAGCCTCGACGACAATGAGCTGTCCACGGGCAACCCGGAGCTCGACGCCACGCACGCGATGAACTTTGATGTGTCCGCCGAGCGGTACTTCGAGAACGTGGGCCTGCTCTCGGTAGGTGTGTTCCACAAGCGCATCACGGACTTCATCTTCAACTTCACCCAGTTCCAGGTGCTCGACCCGGTCACGGGCAACACCTTCTCGCAGATCAGCCAGCCGCGCAACGGCGCCGAAGCGGAGATCACGGGTATCGAGACTGCCGTGCAGCGCCAGCTCGACTTCCTGCCCGGCATGCTGCGCTATGTGGGCGTGTATGTGAACTACACGTACAACGATTCCAAGGCGTCGGGTCTGGACATCGCGGGTCGCGATCTCGAGTCGCTGCCGCTGCTCGGCACGGCCAAGCACAGTGGCAACGTCTCGGTGTCCTATGATGCGCCGCGCCTGACCATGCGTGTCGCCGTGAACTACCAGAGCGAGTCGCTGGACGCCGGTGAGGGTGGCTACAACGAAGACGCCTTCTTCGACCGCTGGGCCGACCGCCGCACCGACATTGATGCGAACGCCACCATTGTCATCGCGCCGGCCATGCGCTTCTTCGTGGAAGCCAACAACCTGAACAACCGCCCGCTCCGTTACTACCAGGGCGTGCGCGGCCGCCTCATGCAGGACGAGTACTACGGCCGTCGCATCCAGACCGGCTTCAAGTTCGATTTCTGAGGTAGACTGAAGCAGTCTGAACGAAAACGGGGCCGGTGCGCAGTGGGCACCCGCCCCGGCTGGCTTTTTGGCCCTTCGGCCGATGAGCCGCGATCACCCGGCGACACGGCTATTCGGCTTGGGCGGGGCGTCTAGCCCGCAACCTTCCCCGCCAGATACGCCTTGAGCTGCCCCGTCGCCACGCGCTCTTGTGCGAGCGAATCACGATCACGCACCGTCACCGCGTCATCCTCGGCACTCTGCGGGTCCACTGTGACACAGTACGGCGTGCCCACTTCGTCCTGCCGACGGTACCGCTTGCCGATGGACCCGGACTCGTCGTAGTCCACCGCCATCGCGCCGCGCAAATCCTTGAGAATGCGGTGCGCCATTTCCGGCTGACCATCCTTCTTGGTGAGCGGAAACACAGCCGCCTTGATGGGCGCGAGCGACGGCTTGAGACCCAGCACCACGCGACCTTCGTCCTCACCCTCCACCGCCTCTTCGCGGTAGGCGTTCACCAGCACCGCCAGCGTCACACGATCAGCGCCCACCGACGTCTCCACCACGTATGGCAGGTACCTCTTGTTGTTGGGCTGGTCAAAGTACTCGAGTTTCTTGCCCGAGAACTCCTGGTGTTGCTTGAGATCGAAATCGCTGCGATTGTGCACTCCCTCGATTTCCTGGAAGCCAAGCGTGCCGCCGAAATCGAACTCCACGTCGAACGCCGCGCGTGCGTAGTGCGCCAGCTCCTTCTCCGAGTGCTGGTGGAAGTGCAGCCGGTCCTGTGACAAGCCGAGATCGAGGTGCCACTGCATGCGCGCGGCCTTCCACGTCTCAAACCACTCCATGTCCGTGCCGGGCTCCACGAAGAACTGCATCTCCATCTGCTCGAACTCGCGCGTGCGGAAAATGAAGTTGCCGGGCGTGATCTCGTTGCGGAACGCCTTGCCGATCTGCGCAATGCCAAACGGCACCTTCTGGCGCGTGCTCTGCTGCACGTTGAGGAAGTTCACAAAGATGCCCTGCGCCGTTTCGGGTCGCAGGTACACGGTGCTCGCGCTCTCCTCGAGCGGCCCCATGAACGTCTTGAACATGAGGTTGAACTGCCGCGGCTCGGTGAGCTGACAGGCGTCATGCTGCCCCGGTACTTTGCTCGGCTTCTGCGGACAGCGGGCGTCCTCCAGCTTGTCGGCGCGAAAGCGGCCCTTGCATGTGCGGCAGTCCACCAGCGGGTCCACAAACCCGCCCACGTGGCCACTTGCTTCCCACGTACGCGGATGCATGAGAATGGACGCGTCCAAGCCCACCACGTTGTCGTGGCTGCGCACCATCGCATTCCACCAGTTGTCCTTCACGTTGCGCTTGAGCTCCACACCCAGTGGACCGTAGTCCCACACGGAGCCCGTGCCGCCGTAGATCTCGGAGGACTGGAAGATCAGGCCGCGTCGCTTGCAGAGCGACACGAGTTTGTCCATCACATCGGGATGCGCAGCCATGACTCGGATCAGGTGGAAGTGAGGTGCGCCACGATCTGATCACCGTGGTCACGCCCGTTTTCAATGAAGATCTTGTTCGCGTCGAAGCCCGACGCGATGACCCCTGCAAGGTAGATGCCCGGGAGCGGCGTCGCCATTGTGTCCGGGTCGTGCTCCGGGATACCGGATTTCTGATCAATCGGCACGCCCAGGTCAGCCAACAGTCCGGTCTCGGGCAAGTAGCCGGTGAGCAGATACACCTGCGTGGCGAACACCTCGCGCGGCCCGTTGGGCGTCTCCAACAGCACGCGGTCCGGCTTGATCTCGGTGATGCGCGCGCCAAAATGTGCGGTCACGCTGCCATCGTTCATGCGGTTGGCGATCACCGGACGCACCCACGGCTTCACGCCGCGGTCGAGGTCCTCGCCGAAGTGCACGAGATGCACGTGTGCCTCGGAGCGCAGCAGTTCCAGCGACGCATCTACGGCCGAGTTGCCGCCGCCCACCACGACCACAGGTTCGCGCCAGGCGTAGTGGCCCTCGGTGTAGCCGTGCTGCACATGCGGCAACGATTCACCGGGCACGCCCAGCATATTGGGGCGGCCAAAGTAGCCAGTGGACACGCACACGGCATGCGCCAGTGTCTCGCGCCGAACGCCGGAGCGCGGCTTCGACGTGATGCGCCAGCGGGCCCTGCGCGCAGGCGTCGTGCTTCGATCCGTGTCAGACCCGCCAGGCACTGCCGTGTCCTGCGCGCTCACCGCCACCGTCTCGTTCGGATCCACCGCCGTGATCGACTCCACCGTTTCGTACTGGCGAACCGGCAGGTCGTAGTGCGACGCCACGGCCCGGTAGTACGCGAGTGCATCGCGACGCGTGGGCTTCTCCTCAGCAACCACAAACGGCAATCCGCCAATGGACAACCGCTCAGCCGTGGAGAAAAAACTCATGTACGTGGGATACTTCGCAATGCCGGCAACAATCGGCCCGCGGTCAAACAGCACGGTGGACAGCCCCGCCCGCTTGGCCGCGACGCCGGCCGCTATACCACACGGACCGGCGCCGATCACCGCAAGATCAACCACCGTGTGCGCCGACGGTCCGCCCTTCAATGATCTGGTCGCGACGCGTTCCCACGCTCACATAGGAAATGGGTACGTCCACGCGCGACTCGATGCGATCGAGATACGCCCGCGCCGCACTCGGCAGCTCCTCCAGCGTGCGCGCCGCACTCGTGTCGGCCTTCCAGCCGTCGTGCCACTCCAGCACCGGCACCGCGCGATCGAGCAACGCGACATCGGCTGGAAACTCGGTGTAGCGCTCGCCGTCCACGTCGTACGCAGTGCAGATGGCGATCTTGTCCAGCGTGTCAAGCACGTCGAGCTTGGTGACCGCGAGCCCGGTGAGCCCGTTCACGCGCGCGGCGTAGCGCACAACCACGTCGTCGAACCACCCGCAGCGACGGGCGCGACCGGTGGTGGCGCCAAACTCGTTGCCGAGCGTGCGTACTTCCGTCTGCAGCGGTTCGTCAAACTCCGTGGGCAGCGGGCCGTTGCCCACACGCGTGGTGTAGGCCTTCACCACGCCCAGCGCCGCGTGGATCGCGCGCGGCCCAATGCCCACGCCCACGGCAGCGCCACCGGCGGTGGTGTTGCTGCTGGTGACAAACGGGTACGTACCATGATCCACATCGAGCATGGAGCCCTGCGCCCCTTCAAGCAGCACGGCCGCTCCCGACTTGATGGCGGTGTGCACGCACAGGCTGATGTCATCGGCCACCTTGAGCAGACGCGGCGCGAGGCGCTCGAGCAGCGCCATGGTGTCGTCAACACTCGCGCGATGCTCGTTGCCCGCGGCCTGCAGCATCTGGTTGGCATGCGCGACGCCACGCTCCACCTGCTCACGCAGCCGCTCCGGCCAGCGCAGGTCGAGCACGCGCACACCGCGGCGCGCGATCTTGTCCTCGTACGCCATGCCAATGCCGCGCCCGGTGGTGCCGATGGCCTTGGACGCGGCGCTGGCCTGATCCATGACCTTGTGGTACGGCAGCACGAGGTGCGCGCGCTCGCTCACGTACAGGCGCCCCTCCACGTCCACGCCTTTGGCCACCAGGCCGTCGATTTCGTGGAAGAGCGTTTCCGGATCGAGCACCACCCCGTTGCCGATGGCGCACCGCACGCCGTCGTGGAGAATGCCGCTGGGCACCTGGTGCAGCACGAACGACCGGTCGGCGATGTGCACCGTGTGGCCCGCATTGGCGCCCCCTTGGTACCGCACCACCCAGTCGGCCCGCTCAGCGAGCACGTCCACCAGCTTGCCCTTCCCCTCGTCGCCCCACTGCGCACCAACGACCACGACCGTGCGGGTAGCCGAATCGAACATGTGTATCCTGGAAGCGCGCGGCCACCTGGGCGGCCGGCCCATGGCCGGACCGACCGATCTCTGTCCCGCGTGGACGAGAATGCGGGCCGCGCCTGAACGCAAAAAACGCCCCGACGGCGGCGCAAGGTGCGCACACTCGGGGCGTTGTTGGAATCTATGCCCCGGAGCCCCGGAATCAACTGCGCCGTTCCATCCCCCCATCCCACCAGCCGGCCCAAGGCTATTTGGCTCTTGGGCGAACAACGATGCGAAGGGTGGCGGTGAGTGCGATCCTTACGCCCACTGGGCGCGCGCGGCGGTGGCCCGTGGGCGCCGGCCTCATGGCTCGCGGTCACTACCTCACCTGATAGGCCGAAGAGCCGAATGGCCCCGGGCAGAACGGCCGAATAGGTGCCCGGACGGCACGTACCGACCATCTGCGTCAGCGATTCTCCCGCCGCGCCACCAATCGCACCCGGAAGGTGATCTCGTCGTCGAGCAGGTCGTTGCCGAGTTGGGACCCACGGTGGCGCAGCCCCCACAGGTGCCGATCAATCGTGAACTCGGCCTCCGCCACCACGCTCGCTTCGGGCGGATCGAGCAGCGACGCATCAAACGCGATGTCGCGCGTGCTGTCGCGAATGGTGAGGCTCGCGAAGATGCGCAGGTGGCCGCGCGGCACCGGTTCCCAAACCGGTATGTCGGTGATCTGCAGGCTCTCAATGGGAAATGTGAGCGTGCCTGAGATCAGCGCATCACCGCCGAGTTGCAGAGATGACGGCCGCAGGGCAACTGTGCCTTCGTGCCGGCCGCGACCGCCGAACTTGGTGCCGATCCATCGCACTTCACTCGCGGAGCCGTTCACGCGCAACGGGACCGTGAAGTTGGCGGGCCAAAGTGTAATGGTGTGAGTCGCTTGCCACGGGCCGTCGTCCACACCCGTGGCATGCACAATGCCGAAGCCGCCAAAACCGTCGCGCGATCGCCGGTGTTGGGCGGTGAGCAGTGGGTCAGCGTCGAACTCGATCACGTCCACATAGCAG
>JBBSPE010000026.1:0-38780 GCA_038259155.1 Gemmatimonadales bacterium | reverse complement strand
GAGCTGGTGCGCCGCTTCCGTTTGGAACGCCAAGTGCTGGCCGGTTTGCAGCATCCGAACATCACTCCGCTGCTGGACGGTGGGGTGACCACCGACGGACTGCCATATCTGGTCATGCAGTACGTGGACGGGGTTCCGATCACGACGTATTGCACCGATCGGCAGTTGCCGCTGGACGACCGCCTGCAGCTGTTCGCCACCGTCTGTCGCGCGGTGCAGTGCGCGCATGCCAATCTCGTTGTGCACAGGGATCTGAAGCCCTCAAACATCCTGGTGTCCACACACGGCGACGTGCGCCTCCTCGACTTCGGCATCGCCAAGCTGCTGGATCCGGCGCGCATGGGAATAACCGCACCGTTCACTGCGGACCATCGACTGCTTACCCCGGGTCACGCAGCGCCCGAGCAGATTCAGGGTGGCACCATCACCACGGCGACGGATGTCTACGCGTTGGGGGTGCTCCTGTACGAGTTGTGCGTCGGACGCCTCCCTTTTGTCGTGACGGATCTCGCGAGCTGGCAGCGCGCGGTGTGTGAGACGGATCCGCCGACTCCCGGCATGCACAGCGATCTCGACCAAATCGTCCTCATGGCGCTCCGCAAGGAGCCGGAGCGGCGCTACGCCTCGGCGGAGCAGTTTGCCGACGATGTAGAACGCTTCCGCGAGCGCCGGCCGGTGCGGGCGCTGCCGGATACACGATCGTATCGAGCCCGCCGCTTCCTCCGCCGCAATCGCTTGTCGGTTGCTCTGGCAGCATCCTTGCTGCTCGCGTTGACCGCGGCCACTGCCATCACAGCCAACCAATCACACCAACGCGCGATTGCGCTGGCCCAGGCGGACGTCGAACGCGCCAAGGCACAGAACCTGGCGGATTTCATGCTCGGCATCTTCCAGGCGAATGATCCCGCCGTGAGCCGCGGCGATCAGGTCACCGCGCGCGAACTGCTGGACCGCGCGGCACAGCGCGTCGATCGCGAGCTGGTCACGCAGCCGCTCCGCCAGGCCGACATGAAGCTGTCCATCGGACGTGCGTACGGCGCACTCGGGATGTTCGATGCGGCGCTGCCGTTGTTCGAGGATGTCGTGCGACAGCGTCGGTCCGTATTTGGCGATGCCGGTCCTGAGGTGGGCGAGGCGCTCCAGCAGTGGGGACGCGGACTCGCCGCTACCGGCCATGTCCCGGACGCCATTCCCCAGATGCGACAGGCGTTGGCGCTGCTGGAGCGTGCCCTCGGCCCAAGGGACACACTGGTGGCCTCGACGCTCACGTATCTCGCGCGGATGGAGATCGATCAGGGCAACTACGCGCTGGCGAAGTCGCAACTCGATCGCGCGGTGGCGATCTATCGGCAGCAGCCCGCACTCAACGGCAAGGGGCTGGCCAACGCCCTGCGTTTCCTCTGGCTGGCGTACAACTGGACGGACGAAAATGAAAAGGGACTGCCCATCGCCGCCGCGGCGCTGGCGGCCGCCAGTACGGCGGCGCCAGCTGACGATCCGTTTGTGCTGAACGTGAAGCAGGACTACGGGTTGGCGCTTGAAAGTGTCGGTCGGTTCGATTCCGCCGCCGTGCTCTACGAGGAGATCCTGGAGTCCCGAAATCGCGTTCTCGGGCCGGACCATCCCGATATTGCGTACTCGTACCACAATCTCGGCAGAGTGCTCGGCAAGCTCGGGCGCACAACCGAGTCGTTGCACGCATTTGCGCAGGCGCTCGCCGTACGCGAGCGCGCGCTCGGACACGATCATCCGGCCGTCGCCTACATCCTGCATGACTACGCGGTTGCGCTTGCCGCTACGGACCAGTTCGCGGAGGCGGCGGCGCTGGAGCGGCGCGCCATCCCGATGCTCGAGGCGGCGCTTGGCGCGGAGCATCTGAACACGCTGGATTCCATGGAATTGCTCGCGCAGCTGGAGGCCACGCTGCGTCATGACGACGCTGCCCTCACCCTGCTCGACTCGCTGTCCACGCGGGAGTGGTCAAACCTCGCGGCCATGGAAAACAGCGCGTTCGACGGGCTGCGCTCCGATCCACGGTTCATTCGCGCACTTCAGCGGGTCCGCACACGGACGCCACCCTGACAGGCGCTCGACAACTCCCGCCATGCGTCGGGGCGATTGCCGCCGGCTACCTGCCCCAGACTGCCGGCGTCGGTCCGAGCATCTGCGCGTTCAAGGCACCGCGCCCGGGTTTTGCTGTATGCGGGCCTGCATGATGCGCAGCAACTCCTGATTGCTCCACGGCTGCCATCCATGCGGCTTCAGCGGACGGCCGTACTGGAAACTGCCCTCGTAGTCGGGGCCCTTCCCGGGCTCCTTGGTGCTCTCGAGAAACGTCTCGAATCGGTACACGCCCAGATTCAGGTAGTAGTTGTCCATATCCCCAACAGCGACGTGGAGTTTGCCAACCAGCGACGGTCCGATGCGCGACCAGTTCCGCTCCACGTAGTCACGCAGGTCGTAGCCGGCCGTTTTCATCTGCTCCGCCACCCGATGGTCAATGCGGCCCGTCCGCTTGTCCCACAACGGCGCCGGATAGCCGTCGGCCCCAACGGGCGCCCACGACGCCTGCCACCCGTCCCACTGGCCGCCCGAGCGACCGTGCGAGGCGATCACGGCTTCGGCCTGATTTTCCTCGCGTACGGTGAGCTCCATCATGCCCTCGGCAGAGCGACTGGAGGGCACCTCACGCGGCAACCATGAACCGTCAGCGTACACGAACGCGTTGGAGTCGGCGTAGATATTGCCGAACTGGTAGTTGCGGAAATCGAGTTGGTCAGGATAGAGCGACCACGCGCCCCCGAACACCTCCGGATAGTGCGTCTGCAGGGCAAGCACGTCCCATCCGCCGGTGGAACCGCCGGTAAGCATGCGTGCGTGTGACGCGGCCACGGTGCGGAACCGCCGGTCGATTTCCGGTATGAGCTCCTGCGTGATCGCGTCGCCGTACGGCCCGTGGTTGGCCGAGTTGAGCGCGTAGCTGTCGTCGTAGTAGGGCGTGGTGTGCTGGATGAACACCGCAATGAACTCCGGCACGGCGCCCGACGTCCACGCCTGCTGAAACTCGCAGCCCGTCTCCCGCGCTGACCGCGCCAGTCGTGCCGCGCGCGCGTCGTCCGATTCGGGCCGGTCGCACCCGTCGAAGGTGAAGCCCAGCGGCGCACGCGTGCTGTAGTGCCCGATCGTGTACACCACCGGATAGCGCTTGCTGGTGTTTTCCGTGTAGCCCTTGGGCAGCAGCACCACGGCACCCAGCGGCATGTCGTGCCCCCAGAAGGCGCTCGCCAGCTTGGACGTGATCCGGAACCGCTTCACCCAGGGCGTATCGTCGATTGCATCAACCGGTGGGATCACCGTGGTGAGCGAGAGCGACGCACTGGTGACCGTGGCGGGGTTGATGCGCAGCTTCACGACCTCGCTCACCAACGATCCCGGAGCGCGATTGAACTTCTGCCCTTCACCGGCGTCCATGTGCGCCCAGATGGTGTGTCCGTCGGACCGTGCGAAGCGCGTATACGGGAGGATGAGCCCCTGCACGTAGTACTCACCGGCCGGCAGGTTGGCCAGCGACGCCAGGGGGAAGCCGGGCACCGTGCGGTCAAAGCGCACCGGTTCGCCCGGCATGAGCGCGTCGACGTCCAAGCCGAAAAACGGCTCGCTGGTACGTGATGCGCCCGACTGCAGGCGCGGCTCGCGGTCGCCGGTGCGGGCGACAAAGACAAACGCACGACCGGTGATGGGGCCCGCGTGCACACTGGCCGGGAAGGACAGCTCGATCGACTGCGCGGCCAGAACAGCGGGCGTGGTGCTCCCGAGTGCAAGCGCGACGAGCGCCGCAGCAGGCAGGGGCATGAGGGACATGCGTTGGCGTTTCATCGAATCAACGTACATTCGGGAGTGCGCTGCTGCACCGCCACGCCGTCGCGCTGTCCCTCTCGCCCCATCTTGTGAAGCCTGCCGCCCGCAACGTTCCGCGGTCCGTACGCGGACTCGTCAAACTCCTGGTCTCGCTTCCCGTCGTGGCGGTGGCGCTCGCGCTTGGATACCAGCTGTGCATGGAGCACTTCGAGCAGCAGCCGCGCTCGTTCAGCGACAGTCTCCAGTGGGCCGTGGCCACGATGACCACCACCGGCTACGGGCGCGACACCTACTGGACGCACCCGGCGATGGAGGCCTATGTGATCATCGCTGAGTTCGCCGGCGTGGCCATGATCTTTCTGGTGTTTCCGGTGTTCGTGATCCCATTCCTGGAGGAGCGGTTTCAGGCACGGTTGCCAAGCACGCTGCCCGACCTTGAGGGCACGGTGCTGATCTTTCATTACGGACCGGCCATCACGGTGTTGCTCGAAGATCTGACCGAGGCGAAGGTGCCGTTCGTGATTTTCGAGCAGGAGGAGCCCATCGCACGACGACTTCGCGAGCAGGGACTGAATGTGGTGCTCGGCAACCTCGAAGACGACGATCCCGACCTGAGCAACCTCAGGAATGCGCGCGCGGTCGTGGCCAATGGGCACGACGAGGACAACGCGGCGATCGCGCTGAGCGCCCGCTACAACGGATTCACCGGTCCGGTGCTGGCGATGGTCGACAATCCGGTGCGACGCACGGCGATGCTGCGGGCCGGTGCCACCACGGCCTTCACGCCGAGCCATGTGCTGGCCGCCGCGATCTCAGCGCGCGCAAGCGACCGGCTCAGCCCGCGCCTGTCGGGGGTGCGCCATCTGGGAGATCACCTGGAGGTGGCCGAACTGCGCATTCACGCGTCAAGTGCCCTTGCGGGACGCACCATTCGCGACGCACAGGTGCGAAAGCGCACTGGCGCCACCATTGTGGGACTGTGGGTGGAGGGGCAGTTCGTCAGTCAGCCCGATCTCGATCGCCCACTCGACGTGGGCACGATCCTCGTGGCCGTGGGAAGCCATGACGGCATCGGGAAGCTGGGCGAGCTTGCCCCCAGAGTGCAGCGCGCCGGCCCCATTCTGGTGCTCGGCCACACCGACGTCGGCGAGAAAGCGGCAGAGATTCTGCGTACGGCAGACGACGAGGTCGTCGTGGTGGACAGTCGCGCCGGTCCGCACGTCGACGTGGTCGGCGATCCGCTCGACCCGGATGTGATCGCCCGCGCCGGTGTCGCCAGTGCACGGGCGGTGGTGCTCGCGTTGGAGACGGACAGCGCCACACTGTTCGCCGCAGCGGTCGTGCGCAGCTTGGCGCAGGACGTGCTCATTCTCGCGGCGGCTCGACGCGTGGAGAACGTGGCGCGCATCCACCGCGCTGGCGCCGATTTCGCACTCTCACTGGGCCAGGTCGCCGGCCAGTTGCTCACCTTTCATCTGCTTGGTCGCCAGTCCGTCTCGCTCGAGGCCGAGATCAAGCTGTTGGCCACCTCGCCTGGCGCGCTCGTGGGCCATGCGCTGAATACGCGGGGCATTCGCGAGCGTACCGGCTGCTCGGTGGCCGCCGTGGAACGCGGCGATGAGGTACACGTGGAGTTCGACGGGACGTTCACGCTGGAGTCCGACGACATCGTGTACATCTGCGGCACGACCGAGACCATCGCGCAGTATTTCAAGGTGTTTCCCGGCGCCAGCGAGACGCCGCGCGCGCTCACCAGGGAGTTGCCGGTGGTGCGCGAGGAGGTCTGACGCGGAGGTCCGGCGCGGAGGACTCGAAGCCGCTCACGACTTCGGGTGTCCACAGCCCCGGCCCTTGCACGCCACCACACATCGCTGGAGGTTATGGTTCCGCCGACACAGGAGAGGAACCGCATGGCCGTGACAGAGCATGTTGACCTGCCCGCCTTCATGGCGGGAGTGGAAAGACGCAATCCCGGACAACTCGAGTTCATCCAGGCCGTGCACGAAGTTGCCCAGGATATCTTCGAGTTCATTGCCGACAAGGAACGGTATCATCAGGAACAGATCCTGCGCCGGATCGCCGAGCCGGACCGGATCATCTCGTTTCGTGTGTGCTGGCAGGACGACCGGGGCAATGTGCGCGTGCAGCGCGGTTGGCGCGTGCAGAACAACAACGCGATTGGCCCCTACAAGGGCGGGCTCCGTTTCCATCCGTCGGTCACGGAGAGTGTCCTCAAGTTTCTGGCGTTCGAACAGACCTTCAAGAACGCGCTCACCGGTTTGCCCATGGGCGGCGCCAAGGGCGGTGCCAACTTCAACCCCAAGGGGAAGAGTGATCATGAGGTGATGCGCTTCTGCCAGTCGTTCATGACCGAGCTCTACCGCCATGTGGGCGCCGACGTTGACGTTCCCGCCGGTGACATTGGCGTTGGCAGCCGTGAGATCGGCTACATGTTCGGACAGTACAAGCGCATCACCAACCAGTTCACCGGTGTGCTCACCGGCAAGGGCCTCGAATACGGCGGATCGCTCATTCGAACGGAGGCCACCGGTTATGGCGCCGTGTACTTCCTGGCCAACATGCTCAAGACCAAGGGCGACGATCTCACCGGCAAGACGGTGGTGATTTCGGGATCCGGCAACGTGGCCACGCACGCCGCGGAAAAAGCCACGCAGCTTGGCGCCAAAGTGGTGACGCTGTCCGACAGCGGCGGTTTCATTCATGATCCCGACGGCCTTACCCAGGAAAAGATCAACTGGGTCAAAGAGCACAAGACGCATCGCCGAGGTCGCATCAGCGACTACGCTGCCCAGTTCACGGGTGCCACCTTTCATGAAGGCAGGACGCCCTGGGCCGTGCCTTGCGAGGTGGCGCTGCCGTGCGCCACACAGAATGAACTGCTGAGCGAGGACGCGAAAGAGTTGGTGAAAAACGGCTGCATTGCCGTGAGCGAAGGCGCCAACATGCCCACCGACCTCGCGGGCGTTCACGTGTTCAAGCAGGCGAAGATTCTCTTTGCGCCGGGCAAGGCCGCCAACGCCGGCGGTGTCGCCGTGTCCGGCTTGGAAATGAGCCAGAACTCCGGCCGCATTTCCTGGAAGCAGGATCAGCTGCAGCAGTTGCTCATCGACATCATGGATGGCATCCACACCCAATGCGTGGATCATGGCCAGATGGGCGGCGGCTATTGCGACTACGTGCGGGGGGCCAACATCGCCGGATTCAAGAAGGTCGCCGATGCCATGCTCGCCTTTGGGGTGGTCTGAAGGCCGTCCCAGGCTGGCTCGCACAATTCAGGGGCGCTGTCTTGCCAAGACCGGCCAGCCGGTGCTACGATCTGGCCATGCTTGATCCATTCTCAGCGGCCCAGAAACTCCTCATGAAGGCCCAATGTCCGGAATGCAGCCGGCAGCGCCTTGAGCTGCGACTGCATTGCGAAATGGGGAGCGGCTGCGTGTACAACGCATCCTGCGAAGACTGCCGACTCGATTTCGAGGTGCACACGGGAACCGCACCAAACGAGATCGCCGCGCTCTTGCCCAACCTGATCTGTCCGGAGTGCGGGCACAAAGGGGCGGCGTTCGGCATGGTCTGCCAGACGGCCTCGCGTACCTGCGATCCCGTGGTGTCGTGCAGCACCTGCAATCACATCTACGTGAAATCCGCGTGACCCGCGAAGGGCGCCGTTCCGGACGTTCAGAACGGCGCCAATGAAGGCGGGCGCGCGGAAACTCGCGGGCCGGCGAGCCAGCAGCCGGATCAGCTCGCCAACTCACCACGTGCGAGCCCACTCTGCCCGGCGCGCACAATCAACCCCTCCGGAATTTCGCAGCGATCGACCCCGCCCGCCTCGAGCCACGACAGGGTGGACGCGTAGGCATCAACGATGAGCAGGCCGGTACGCGAGAAATCGTGTACGTTCACGGCGATGTGACAGACCGGTGGCACCACGCTGATGCACACGTCCCCCCGCAACCGCTCTACATCCTGGATCAGTTGCGCATTGATCAGGTGGTTGAGCGCCTGCAGGGTGACGCCGAGCGGTCCGGTGGCAATCTGGCGCGGCGCACAGGCGTTGCCGGTTGGCAGCACGATGATGCGATCCGCGCCGAGCCGTTGCGCCACCGCAACAGGTGTGTTGGCTGCCACGCCGCCATCCACCAACCGGCGGCCGTTGATCTCAACGGGTGGAAAGATGCCGGGGATCGCCGCGCTGGCGAGCACTGCCTGAATCGCCGGGCCGCGGTCGAGCAGCACGAGTTCGCCGGTGAGGAGATCGCTCGCCACCACCACACACGGTACGCGTGCGTCTTCGAGGTTCTCGAGGGCGAGGTGGCGCACAAGCAACGCGCGCAGGCCGGACGGATCGAGCATGCCATCGTGTCCGTAGCCGGCGAGCCGCATGAGGCTCGCCAAGGGCGCGATACGGAAAATCTGGTTCTGGCGCAGGTTCGACCAGATCGCTGCCAGTGCGTCCGCGCCGGAGCGCTGCGGCTCCTGCGCGAAGCGCGCGGCATTGACCGCCCCGACCGAGGAACCGATCACGAGATCGGGCTGGACCCCGTATTCGACCAGCGCTTGCAGCATCCCGACCTGGATGGCACCGAGACTGCCGCCCCCTGCTAGAACGAATGCGGTCTTCATGTGCGCCCTGAGGCTGCGTCGGCGGCCGACCGGTGGATGTCCGGGGAGATCTGTTGCTCAAGTATGCAGGGCATTTGGACGTCACGCCACTGCTTGCCGTCCCCACAACGGATCTGTATGTTCGCGCCGAGGGCAGGAGCGTTCGCGCGGTCGCCATGAGCCGATTCGCACGATTCTTGCGCGTGGCATGGGTAGGGGCCAGAGCGCTGGCCGTTCGCAGATCGAGACCAAATGAGAGGAGAGGGGGTGCCGACAGTGCGAAAACTTCGCCGGATATTCGATGGTCGACGGGCACGCTGGGCCGGTGGATTCCGCGTAGTCGCGTTCGCGATCGGCGTCCTCGGCGTGGGCGTACTCACCGCCCAGCAGGTGCGAGAGCACCAGCCGGAGCGCAATCAAGACAGCCAGCCGGACTGGGAAGCCATGACCTCGGGGCTGAACCTCACGGACACCGTGATTGCCTCCCGGGTCGGGAATGTGGCGCATCAGGTCGTGGCCAACAACGAGGAGCGCTTTCCCTCGGCCAACAGCTGCGGTTCCTGTCATCCCGCCCAGTATCGCGAATGGTCGGTGTCGCAGCATTCGTATGCGCAGATCAGCCCCGTTTTCAATGCGTTTCAGGGGAAGCTGCTGCAGCTCACCAACGGCACCAACGGCGACTTCTGCATTCGATGCCATACGCCGGTGGGGATGAACCTGGGGGAACCCGAGTTCATGTCGAACATGGACCGGAACCCGACCTCCCGTGAAGGCATCACCTGCATCACCTGTCACCGGCTGAGCCAGGACTACAGCAAGGTGAGCGGGCGTCTTGCCATCGCGGAGGGTGACATCTACAACGCGGTGTACGGACCGGCGGGCAACGACGAACTCAAGCGGGTGATCACGGACAGCAAGTACAGCGTGAACACCGACCGCACCAAGTCCGGGCGCGCGATTCACGCCGACGCCCAGGTGCTCCAGTCGATCTCCGAGCCGTCATTCTGCGGCTCCTGCCACGACGTGAACCTCGTGAACGGCTTCCGTCTCGAGGAGGCGTTCAGCGAGTTCAAGTCGTCGCCGGCGGCCGCACGCGGCGTGTCGTGCCAGGACTGTCACATGGGTCTGGAGCCGGGCAAGGTCTCGGGGTATGCCGAAGGACCGGCCGCGGTGGTGGGCGGCGTCCCGACCAAGACGCGCAAGCGCACCAATCATACGTTTGCCGGTCCGGACTATTCCGTTGTCCATCCGGGCATCTTCCCGCACAACACGCGGGCGGCGGAGATGGCCACGAATCGTGAATGGCTGACGTTCGAGGTCAACAGCGGGTGGGGGACCAAGGCGTTCGAAGACAAGGTCCCCGCGGATGCCGTGTTCCCGGAGCGCTGGCGCACGGCTGACGACCGATACGACGCGCGCAAGATCATTGACGAGAACAAGGTGCTGCTCGCCGAAGTCGAGAAGGAGCGGCTGGCGGTGCTGCGTGCTGGCTACGTCCTTGGTGACGTGAAGGTCGTGCGCGCCGGCACGAGCGGCATTGACTTCCAGGTGGAATTCCGGAACGGTACCGACGGGCACAATGTGCCAACAGGATTCGATGCGGAACGTCTGGTGTTTCTCGAAGTCACCGTGACGGATGCCGCGGACAAGGTGGTGTTCCGTTCCGGCGATCGCGATCCCAACGGCGACGTGCGCGATCTGCATTCGCGCTACGTGCACAACGGCGAGCTGCCACAGGACCGGCAGCTGTTCAGCCTGCAGTCGAAGTTCATCACGCGCATGGTGCGTGGTGGTGAGCGCGAGCAGGTGTTGGCCATCAACTTTTCGCCGAGCCCGTCGCCGTTTCTGCGGCCCTCCACCAGTTCCACCCACATGCTCGCCCGCCCGACGGGTGCACGCAAGCATCGTGAGACGCTCAACCCGCTGTCGTCCGCGTGGGCAGAGTACTCCGTGAGTGCCAAGGATCTGCGCGAAAGCCGTGGGCCCTACAAGGCCAAGATCCGGGTGATCGCACAGATGGTTCCGGTAAACCTGCTGCATGACGTCAAGGACGTGGGGTTCGACTACTACATGTCGCCGATGGCCATTGCCAAGGCGGTGGTCGATGGCGCCAGCGTGCTCTACGATCGCGATGTCGAGCTCAAACCGGGGCGGTGATCACATGACCTCAACAGTGCTACGCCTGTGCGTGGTCGCGGCCCTCGTCGCAGCGACTGCAACCCCTGGGGCCGCTCAGGAAAAGGAACTGGATCGCTTCGAGAAGGAGTGCGGGACCGCCGAAGCCAAGGCGGGCGAACATGAAAAAGAAACGAGTCTGTTCTCGGACAAGTGCATCCCACTGGCCAAGATCCCGAATCGGCCGAAACCGCTGATCGAGCTCGGGACGCCGTTTCTGGGTACGGGCGTGATCAAGAAAGGCTTCAAGCTGCCGGGCGGGGCCGTCTGGCAGCCATCGTTGATGGCATTTGCCGAATCCAGGTCGGCCGTGCAGGGGTTCCGCCGTGACGCCGATGAGTCGCAGCTGGTGGAAGCCGTCACCCGGCTCGACCTGTTCGGCAACCTCTACCTCACCCAGACCGAACGCATCGTGGTGGGCTTCCGCCCGCTCGACCGCGACGGCCGGTTCACCACGCGCACGCTCAGCGGCACGCCCGATGGCCGGTTTGCGCCCGACAGCAGCGCGCTGAACTTCACGGTGTCCACGCTGTTCTTCGAGGGTGATCTGGGCGAACTGCTCCCGAATCTGGACAAGAACGACAGCCGGTCCCTCGACTACTACATCAGCGTCGGACGACAGCCGCTGGCGTTTCAGGACGGTGCGCTCATCAACGAAGACCAGATGGACATGCTCGGCCTCACCCGCGCGAACATGAAGATCGGCAGCTTGATCAACTCGCGTCTCACGGGCATCTGGGGCTGGGGTCAGATTACCCGTCAGGGCGCGGCTGGCAACGTGACCGATTCCAGCGCGTCGCTGTTTGGCTTGTTCTCCGAGGTGGACACGCGCAAATCGACCATCGAGCTGGATGTGGTCTACGTGAAGGGCAGTGATACCACGGGCAGCGGCCTCCACTGGGGCCTCTCGGATACGCGCCGAATCGGAGGTCGCAGCAACACGTTCCGCGTGATGGGCTCAATGCCGGTTGGGGATGAGCTGGATTACAACCGTCAGGGCTTTCTGGTGCAGAACCAGATCGGCTGGACACCGCACCATACCGACAACTGGATCTATATCACCGCCTTTGCGGGCATCGGTCAGTTTCGCTCGGCTGCGCGCGGACAGCCAACCGGTGGACCGGGTGGTCCCACCGGTGTGCTCTTTGCCGCACCGGGCATCGGTCGGTTGGGGGCACCGCTGGGCAATCAGGTGGGTGACGCCGTGGGCGGTGCGCTCGGCTATCAGATGTTCTTCTCGCATACCCGCAAGCAGCTGCTGCTCGAGATTGGTGGGCGCGCGCGCACGAACGACACTGCGCCAGGCGCCAATCTGGTCGGCGTCGGCGCCACGTTCCAGGCCGCCGTCATGCGCCGGTGGGTCCTGGTGTTCCAGGGCACGGGCCAGTACAACACCGAATCCAAGAATGGGCTGTTCGGCGGACGCACAGAACTGCAGCTGAGGATGTGACGCGCAGTGAATCGGCGAAAACTGGCACTCGCTTTTCTGGTGGTGGCAGCCGTGGGTATCGCACGGTCGGATTTTGTGCGCGCCCAACTGGCACCACAGCTCCAAGATTCTCCGTTTCTCCGGCTCGACCCGGCGAAAATCATGATGGACGACCGCGATTCCCGGGTACCGTGCGGGGAGTGCCACAAGTCCGAGTACGAGACCTGGCTCACCACCAAGCACTCGGACGGTTTCAACACGATGCACCGGTCGGACCTCGCGCAGGACATCCTGCGCGACATGGGTCTGCAGACCACCAAGCGGCAGGAAAGCCTGTGCATGCGGTGTCACTATACCGTGAAAGCGCCCGACCTGACCGCATTCGCCGGCGTGTCCTGCGAGTCGTGCCACGGAGCCGCCCGCGATTGGGTCAAAATCCACAATAATCTCGGCGAAGGTGTGACGCGTCCGGAGCAGGAGTCTGCCGCTCATCGACAGGCGCGAATACAACAGAGTGAGGCCGGCGGCATGCTGCGTCCGTCAGGCAACCTGTATGCCGTGGCGGCCAATTGTTTCGAATGTCACACGGTGCCCATTGAAGAACTCGTCAATGTGGGTGGCCATCCGTCGGGCAGCTCCGGGTTCGAACTCACCGAGCGCATTGGCGACATTCGGCACAACTTTCTGGCGCAACAGTGGGGTGGCGGCGCCGAGAATCGCGCGCCAACGGTGGAGCGCACGCGTGTGACGTTCGTGGCGGGTCGCATTCTGGACTACGAATACAGCATTCGTGGCATGGCGCGGGCCACCAAAGCCGATCGATTCTCCAAGACCATGGAGCGTCGGATCGCGAACGCCAGAACGGCGCTGGAGTCCGTGGGCCAGGCGACTGAGAATGCCGACATTCGGGCCATCCTCGCCGCCGGCAGCACGGGGCGGTTCACCGTGGGAAACGGCACCGCGTTGCTGGCGCTGGCCGATCGGATCCGCACACTCGGCCAGAAGTTCACGTCAACAAACGATGGCGCAAATCTGGCGTCGGTGGACGCCTTGATTGCCGGGACGGTCGTTGCCGCTGCCCCGGCTGCTGCGGCCGATGCAACCGGCACCGACGCGTCGGTATCAACGCCGCCCGATTCGGCGTCGGCGACAGCCCGGCCCGCCGCAGCCGCAGCCGCAGCCGCACCGTCGGGCGACGCCCCTCCAACCGGTAATGCCAGCGCCGCAGAAGCGCCCGCAGCGACCGTTTCAGTCTCCGGCGCCAAGCGCACGCGACCCGCGTGGTTTCCACAGCCGGACTCCCGCTTCAAGACCACGCAGGAGGCTGAGGAATGCTCAAGCTGCCACGCCGGCGCGGAGGAATGGTGGACGGGCGACAAGCACAACAAGTCGGCATTTCCACTGCTCAACCGTGATCCCAAGGCCCTCGACATCGCCCGACTGTACGGGTTGTCGGCCAACGAGATTACGCAGGGCAACCAGATCTGCATGAACTGCCATGGCACAGCGCTCTCTGCCGCGCCGAACGCCGCGGTGCAGATGGGCGTGAGTTGCGAAAGCTGCCACGGACCCAGTTCGGCGTACCTGGACCCCCACAAAGATGGCGGTAATCCACAGCTCGGGATGACCGCGCTCAAGACCGCGGCGGGCCGCGCGGCCAATTGTGCGCGCTGCCATCGCATTACCGACGAGCGGTTGTTGGCGTCCGGGCACCCCTCCGGCAGCGACTACAACTTTGCGTCAGCGAACACGAAGATCAAACACTGGCCGGACGAGCGGCGTGTGTCCCGCGCGCGCACGCGTCGCGGCGAGCCCGCCTATGCCGAGTTGAGCGCGTCGGCGCTCACCGGTGCGTTTCAGGCGGCCATTGCGGGTCGGCCCATTCCGAATGTCACGGTGGTTGCGAGTGCGCGGCCGGCGAGCCCGGCGTCATCCGCGCCGTCGACTCCCGCTGCGCGGCCGGCGTCGAACGCGTCAGCCGCTCCCAGCACCACGGGTGGCGATCCGGTAGCACCGCCGCCCCGTCCGCCCGCACCGCGCCCAGCCTCACGTGCGACACCGCGTGCGACACCGCGTGCGCCGGCAGGCGACGCAACAGACGCGCCGGTGGCCGAGGCGCCCGCCAGCCTTCCGCCGCGTCCTGAGGTGGGACCGGAGACCAGCACCGAGGATATCCTGTTGATCGTGAAGCGTCGGATCGAGCTGCTGTTCAAGTCGCTCGGTCGTGGTCGGTGAGCCGATGAGCGATGAAACGATGCTCGTTCGCGCGCAGCTCTTCCAGGACCGCTGGTCGGCCAATGGGGAGCGCACTGGAATTCGTCGCCAGTCAACGCAGCTGACGGTTGAACAGCTCAAACGAATCGAGATCCTGAAGGATCTGAAGGACAGCCTGCTCACGGAGCTCATTCCCGACATCTCCGTGGCCCAGTGGGAAGCCGGGTCAACGCTGTTCGAGGAGGGATCATACCTCGATCTCGCGTTTTTCATCATCGACGGTGACGTGGACCTGTTCGTGCAGAAGCACGCGGTGGCGGCGGGGCCGATCTTCAACACCCGACAGCTCACGTCGCTCGACCTTTCCGATGCGCGCCAGGCGTCTCAGGGATCTGCGCCACCTTCCGTGCCGGCTGCCGCGGGGAATACCGAGTCACGGTCCGCGCCGGAACAGTTCACGTACCTGTCCACGATGGACTTCGACTTGGCGCGTGGCGCGACGCAGCGCTTGACCAAGGGCGAGTTTTTCGGGGAAATCGGTGCCCTGAACGGCTGGCCGCAATCGGTGACCGCCCGTACGGCAACGCTGACGACACTGGTGCAGATTCGCCTGCCGGCCCTGCGCAAACTGAAGCGGGCTGCAAAAGGGTTGAAGGCAGAGATTGATCGTGTCTACCGCGAGCGCACGCTGCTGCATCATCTGCGCACCACGCCACCCCTGCGTGGGTGCAGCGACGCGGCGCTTGAGGCGATGGCGCGCAAGGTGGAACTCCGGTCGCTGGAACCCAATGAGTCGCTCACCCGGGAGGGCGAGCCGGCGGATGCTGTGTATCTCCTGCGCTCCGGTTTTCTCAAGCTGTCGCAGAGTCTCGGTGCTGGCGATCTCGTGGTGTCGTACATCAGCAAGGGGATGACCATTGGCGAGGTGGAGGCACTGATCGAGGGCGTGTCCACTTGGCAGTCGTCGGTGGTCGCGGCGGGGTACTGCGAAGTCGTGCGCATCCCGATGGCGGATTTTCTCGCACTTGTGCGCGCGCATCCGGCGGTCGAGGCGAGATTGTGGGAATCGACGGTGGCACGGATCAAGGAGAGCGGGTTCACGCGCAAGAATCCCGAGCGCGCCGAACTCATCGAGTTCGCACTTGCGCGCGGGCTGGCGCAGGGCAACAGCGTGCTGGTCATGGACCTCGACGTCTGCACTCGATGCGACGACTGCGTGCGGGGGTGTGCCAGCACGCACGGCGGACGGCCGCGGTTTGTGCGCGAAGGCGAACGGTACGGCAACTTTCTGGTGCCGCGTTCCTGCTTTCACTGCGAAGACCCGGTGTGCCTGATAGGCTGCCCAACCGGCGCCATCCGGCGGACGAATATTGGTGAGGTGATTGCCATTGACGATGCCCTCTGCATCGGCTGCGGCAGCTGTGCCGACAACTGCCCGTATGATGCCATCGTCATGCACGACACCGGGACCGTGTGGCCGGAGCATGCGCTGCCGGAGCGACTGCGCGGGGAGCAGCGCTTCGTGGCCAGCAAGTGCGATCTGTGCCACGAATCGGACGCCGGTCCCGCCTGCGTGAACAGTTGTCCGCACTCATGCGCGTTCCGCGTGAGCAGCCTCGATGAGTTCGACGCCCTGTTGCGCGGCGAGAACCCGGTCCATTCGCTGCTGCGCGGCGAGTCGCACGCCGACGGTCCATGAAGAAGACGGCCATCTATCAGCCAAAGCGGCCCGGGGCGCCGGGTTGGTTCAACAAGTGGGTGCAGTCGCCTCGGTGGTTGATCGGATTCGCGATCGTCGCGACGCTGTGTCTCGCGGTGTACTCCGTGGGCGCGATGTATGGCCAGACGACGGCCGGCAGTACGCTCGGCATGTCGTACGGCGTGGCGGCTGCCATCGCGGGCGTCGCGGTGGTGGCCTACGGCGGACGGCGGCGCGCGCAGCGCATCCGCTCGTTGGGACGCACGTGGTACTACCTCGAGATCCACGTGTACGGCGGGGTGCTGTTTCTACTGCTGGTGTTCATGCACACGGCATTCCGTGTCCCGTCGGGAATCCTCACGTGGGTACTCTGGGCGGCCAGTTTGTGGATGACCGCGACTGGACTCTTCGGCCTGGTGCTGCAGAAGTGGATTCCAACCCTGCTGGCGTCAGGGCTGTCCACGGAAGTGCATCTCGATCGCATACCGGAGCTGATTGTCGAGATGCGGCTCCGCGCCGAGGCACTGCTGGAGTCAGCCGCGGAGCCGGTGCGTGCGCTGTACCGACGCGAAGTGGCGCCGGTGATGGCGGGGCCCCAGCCTCGATGGATCTACTACGTGGATGCCACCGGCGGGTTCCGCTCCAGGGCCCGACCGTTCGAACGCATTCGCGGTCTGCTGCCGGACGCCGATCGGGCCGCACTCGATGAGATCCTTGAGCTCTACCGCACCAAGCTGGAAATGGACGCGCATTTCACCCTGCAGCGCACCCTGCGCCTGTGGTTGTTCCTCCACGTGCCGGCCGCCGTGTTGATGTTCGGCTTGCTCGCGCTTCACGTGTTCTTCGTGCTGTACTACTGATACGCCGACCATGAAAGGACTCTTCTCCCGCGCCCGCTTGACGGTGGCCAGCAAGTATCTGATGCCGGCGCGTCAGCGGTGGCCGTATCTGATCGGGCTGATCCTGACGATCCCGCTCATGGCCGTGTTCGCGGTGAGTGCGGTCGCCGGCAAGGCGGAGCTGGTGTCCAACGGCCCGCTCTCGTCAAACCATGCGCTGTTCGGTCAGGATTGCGGGACCTGTCACGAGGCGTTTGGATCGGTGACCAACGCACGATGCGAGAGTTGTCACGAGAAGTCCGGCGACCCCGTGAAGGCGTACGCATTCGACACGCACTATCGCTATCGCTCACAGGAGTTCGACCGCACCGCGTCGTCCTCGAGTGAAGGCGCATGCTTCAGCTGCCATACCGAACATCGCGGTCGGGAGCAGGTGATCACGCATGTGGCCGACACGCAATGCGCGTCCTGCCATTTCAAATCGGTGGCGCAGCATCCGGAGTTCGAGTTCGTGTCGCACGAGCTCAAGGATCCCGCCAACCTCAAGTTCGAGCACACGGTGCATGTGAAGGAAGTCCGCGATGAGCACGAGCTCGCGGACATCGAACAGACGTGCATCACGTGTCATGTCGCAAGGGACGATGGGGCCACCTTTGAGCCCATTGCCTTTGATGCGCACTGCGGCGAGTGTCACCTCACGAGCAGCACCAGCACCAAACCGGCGCCACTGCTGGCCAGCGCCAATGACAATCAACCAGGCGTGCTCTCCCTGGAGACCATTCGCAGTCTCCGGGGGCCCGGCACCCGCTGGTCGTTCTTCGCCAATCCGAACGAGTTCGAGCTGCTGGGCGAAAGCATCAGCAAGCGCCCGGTGTACCATGCCGACCAGTGGGTGATGGAGAATCTGCGGTTTCTGCGTGGCCGTCTGTACCCCAGCGCGGAACTCGCCGATCTCCTGCGTGGCTCCGCCGACCGTGCACCGCAGGACATCACGGCCCTGTACGAGGAGGCGATCACCACGCTCGCCACACGGATTGCGGAATTGAAGGATGATCCGAGCCGGACGGTACAGGCCGAACTCGAGGAGCTCACCGACCTGCTCGCCACGGTGCGCCAACGACTGAACGATCCGTTCTCACCGCTCGACGAGAACCGCTTTGCGGTCAGCGTGGGCGATCGGGATTCGAGTCTCTCCGGCACTGACCGTGAAGCCTACGTTGAGGTCGTCAACGCGCTGACCAATCCGTGTCAGGAGTGCCACTACGTGGAGCAGGCGACCATCAAGGCCGTCCAGACGGATCAGGGCAATCTCATCCGCGCCGAGTTCAATCACCGCGCGCACATTCTGCATGCACGGTGCCTCGACTGCCACAACCAGATTCCCATCCGGGAGAATGTGGCCAACGATGTCGAGGCGACCGAAGCCACCGACAACGCGGAGATTCTGAACAATCCGCCGCTCGCAACATGCCTCACCTGTCACTCGCCCAAGCAGGCCGGCAGCGAATGCATCACCTGCCACGTGTTTCATCCGGACAAAGGGCGACGATCCAACCTGTTGCGCTATCACCCCTGACGTGGAGACGATCGGATGATGCGGGCGAGTCTGCAGTGCAGAACGGGCGAGTTGTCGGGCAAAACCCATTCGCTCTCCACCGAGACGGTCATCGGGCGTGGTGACGGGTCGCATCTGGTCATCTCGTCGGATCTGATTTCTGCGCAGCACGCGCGCATACGCCAGGATGCCCGGGGGTTTCTGCTTGAAGATCTTGGGAGCAGCAACGGGACATGGCTTGACGGCGAGCGCGTCGTGCAACCGGTGCGGCTGGACCACCTCAATGTGATCACGCTTGCACGCGCGATCGACTTGATCTTCCACGCCACAACCGACGCGCCCGCGCCGCGCCCAGCGCCCACGCCCGTCGGCGCGGTTCCGGTCCCGGTCCCCGCTGCGATACCCACGGCGAAACCGGCTGCGAAGCCAACTGCGATCCCAGCTGCGATACCCACGGCGAAACCAGCTGCGAAACCAGCTGCGAAACCCGTGGCACCCCCGGTTGCGGAGGCGGAAGGTACGCAACTCCTCGGCAACGCGTTTGACATCTTGCCCGCGCTCGATGGCAACTCTGCGACGCCTCCCGCGAGCGCGTCCGAAGAGACGCTCGAGATCAGCGGCCTGACGCGCGGTATGGTGGGCCTTCCAGCCAATCCTCCGGACCAGGAAGCGACACACGGCGAGCGTACGGTGCACATGGACCATGTGTTCGATCTTCCGCCGCTCGAGGCGACCATACCCACAGCCGCACCGGTGGCGATCTACTGCCTCGTCATCAACGGCGAGGGCCTCGCGACCAAAACGGTCGAACTCACAATGCGCCAGAAGTACACGATTGGTCGCTCGAGTCAATGCGACATTTCGCTCGATGCCGATCAGGTATCGCGACACCACGCCACGCTCACGGTTGGCGACGTCGTCCTGCTCGAAGATGCCGGCAGCAGCAACGGCACGCTCATTGACGGTCAGCGGCTGCAGCGCCCCACCGAAATTCAGCCCGGCGCACGCTTCACCCTCGGCCCGAGCATCTCCGTGCAGCTCACGCGTGGCTGAACCATCGATGCACGACCGCAGCCACACTTCCCCCGTCCTCCGCACGTTGTGAGCCCGTCATGAGCAATCCATCCGTCGCATCGTCCGAACTCTGGGACCTGCTCATTGTGGGCGGGGGGCCGGCCGGAACCGCCGCTGCGTTTCGCGCCAAGGAACTCGGCCTCCGTGCGCTGGTGATCGACTTTGACGATCTCATGAAGCGCATCCGCGACTACTCAAAGGACAAGCTCATCCTTCCCAACTTCGGTGGCGGGGACAAGATGAAATTTCCGGCGGGTGGCGAACTGGTGACACGGCTGCACTTCAGCGACATCGACAAGGACGAACTGTGTCAGACGTGGAAGGGATTCTACGGGGAGTGCGACATTCCGTTCCGGGTGGGCCCGGAGCTCACCGGACTGCAGCGCAATGCCGACGGAACGTGGAACGCGACCACCTGGAATCATGCCGCCGGCGCAGCCGAGGTCATTCACGCGCGCTATGTGGTGCTCGCGCCCGGGCGCGGTGTGCCGCGCCGGTTTGATATTCCGGGCAACACCGACGGCATTGCCTATCGACTGGATGACGCCCGCAACTACATCGAGGGCCCGGTGTGCGTGATCGGCGGTGGTACCTCGGCCGCCGAAGCGGTGATCGCCATCTCGAACGCCAAGCTCGCCGCCAAGGATCCGTACCCGGTGGCGTGGTCGTACCGCGGCACACAGATGCCCCGCGTGTCCAAAGCACTTGCCGACACCTTCTTCGAAGCGTATCTGGGCAACGGCAACGTGCGGTACTATCCGATGAGCGAGCCAATGGCGGTGGTGCAGGGTCCGGATCGCGTGGATTATCTGTCGCTGCTCATTGATCGCAAGTCCGTGCCCGGTCGCATTCAGGAGTCGATGCACCTCGAGTTTCCGAAAACTCGGTGCATTGCGTGCATCGGCGAGGACATTCCGGAAGCGTTCCTGCGCGAGCTCGGGATTCACATGCTCGCGACCGCCGCAGGCGAGAAGAAGATGATGGTGGTCACGCCCCTGCTCGAGACACAGCAGCCCGGCGTCTTTCTCATTGGCGATCTGCTCAGTCAGGCGTTCCTCGAGACGGAACGATTTGATGCCGACCCGTCCACGTTCCAGCGCGTGAAGCATCGCGGCAACATCAAGTCGTCGCTGCGCGATGGTGTGTTCGTGGCCGAGGTGATCAAACAGAAGCTGGAGGGACGCTCGCAGATCGACGTGCGCATGCGTGATGCGGAGGAACCGTCCGCTGCGCCAGCGACCGCTTCCCCGGCTGCGCCACCCGCGCCAGCGTCCCCCGCAGCCGCCAGTGCGCCCGCGCCGATCGCACCCGCGCCGGTGGAGCAGCGCGCCGAGCGCGCATACCTCGAACGCATCACACAGGCCGGTGTGCAGGCTGAAGAGTTGCCGCTGCAGAGCGGCGGGGTGACACGACTCGGGTCAACCGGCTGCGAGCTGAACTTCGCCGACGATCCGATCATCGCCCCCAATCATGCATCCATCGCGGTGCGCAACGGCGCGTACTACCTGCGCGATGACGGCAGCGCTGCCGGCACCTTTCTGCGCGTGCGCGTGGGCTATCCCCGGACGCTCTCACCGGGCGATCTGTTGCGCGTGGGACGGCAGATTCTCGTGTTGCAGCGCACGCCACAGGGGTATGTGGTGCAACACTATGCGTCCACCGGAAAGCTGGTGGGCACACACGAGCTCGGGGAGCGCACCCTCGTGTTCGGGCGTTCCAGCGTGAAAGGGAATCCGGATATTGTGCTCGCCAACGAGGACATGGCGCTGTCCCGATTTCACATGTCAATCTCGCGTCAGGGCGACGCGGTACAGACGGAAGACTTCAACAGTCGGAACGGGACGTTCCTGAAAGTCGGCGATTCGCTCAAACTGGAGCACGGCGACGAGATCCGGATTGGACGACAGATTCTGCGCCTGGTGCTCAGGGCGGACGCGCCCGAAAAAACGGGCTCGGCGCCGTCCGGGCAGTTCCCAAGTCAGCCGGCTCCAGCACCCGTCCAAGCCGCACCACCGGCTGCCGCTGAACCCGCTGCACAATTGGCCCAAGTGACCTTTCAGAGTGCAGGCGTGACATTCGCCGTGGAGCCGTCACAAACGATCCTGGACGTCGCCGACGACCACGATGTGGATCTCGACCACGAATGTTGGGTGGGCAAGTGCGGCGCGGACCTCATTCGCATCGTCGAAGGACGCGAGTTCCTGAACGAAGTCAGCGAACAGGAAGCCAAGACGATCAAACGCCGTGGCGCAGTTCCGGGAGAATGTCGCCTGGCGTGCATGACGAAGGTGCACGGGCCGGTGGTCGTGGTGGCGGCAGAGTAGCAGCACGCCGTGCGGTCGGCGGTACACCTATTCCAGCAACAACTCCAGCTCCTCCCGCCCGATTGACGCCAAACCGCCGCGATCGGCCGACAGGATTGCATCGGCGAGCGCGCGCTTGCTGGCCTGCAGCGCAAGAATCTTTTCCTCGATCGTGCCCTGGGCCACAAGACGAGTGGCAATCACATGTCGTGTGCGGCCGATGCGATGGGCGCGATCGATTGCTTGCGCCTCCACCGCCGGGTTCCACCAGGGGTCCAGCAAATACACGTAGTCGGCCGCGGTCAGGTTGAGCCCCTGTCCGCCCGCCTTGAGGCTGATCAGGAACACCGGGCAGGCTGGGTCCTCCTGAAAGCGATCCACGCGCGCCTGTCGGTTTTTGGTGCGACCGTCCAGGTATTCATACGGGATCTTCTCCTTGTCGAGCTCATCACGCACGAGCGAGAGGAACGTGGTGAACTGCGAAAACACGAGCGCTTTGTGTCCCTCTGCCGCCACGTCCACCAGCGCCGGAATCAACGCGTCCAGCTTGGCGCTCGGCAGCGCGCTCTTGCGGGCGTCGGCCATTACCGGATGGCAGGCGGCCTGTCGCAACCGCAGCAGTCCCTCAAGCACGTGCAGCTTGGACCGTCCAAGTCCCTGCGAATCCACCTGCGACAGCACCTCGGCCCGCACCTTGGCGTGCACCTGATTGTAGAACGCGCGCTGCCGGGGTTCGAGTACGACCTCGAGCGTCCGTTCGATGCGCGCCGGCAGGTCGGGCGCTACCTCGCTCTTCGTGCGTCGCAGGATCACGGGGCGCAACGCGCGCGCCAGGACCGCGTCCACACCAGACGCGTTTGACACATCTCGCAGCGACGCGGTGAAGCGCGATGAGGTACCAAGCATGCCGGGGTTCAGAAAATCGAGCAGACTCCACAGTTCTTCGAGTCGGTTCTCAACTGGCGTGCCGCTGAGTGCCAACCGGTGCGCGGCCTGCAGCACGCGACAGGCCTTGGCCGTGGCCGTCCCGCGGTTCTTGATGGCCTGCGCCTCGTCGAGCACCACGTAGTCGAACATCGTCTGCGCCAGCTGCGCGGCGTCGCGACGCAGCGTGCCGTACGTGACAATGGCCACATCCACGTCGGTGGTATCAAACGCTGAACCGCGCCCTGTCGGGCTGCTCCAGTCCACGACCCGCAGCGATGGCGCGAACCGTGCCGCTTCGGCACACCAGTTGAACACCAGCGAACGCGGCACGACCACCAACGACGGACCGTGCCCCTCGACGCGGCGCGCATCGAGCAGCGCGAGCACCTGGATCGTTTTGCCGAGTCCCATGTCGTCGGCCAGGCAGCCACCGAATCCGAACGTGCGCAGGAAGTGCAGCCAGCCCAGGCCTTCGCGCTGGTAGCTGCGCAACGTGCCGGTGAAGGAGGCGGGCGGATCGCACGGCGCGATCTGTTCAAAGCCGCGCAGCGCCTCACGCGCCTTCCCGAACACGGCGTCCACATCGACTTCCGGAATCGTGGCCAGCAGCGCGTCCAGGAGTGCGAGTTGCGAACTGCGAAAGCGAACGCCGTTGGCGGACTTTTCGCCGCCCGCGAACACCGGGCCCAGCCGATCGAGCCACTCATACGGCAACACCCCCATGCCACCGTCGGGCAAGAGGACCATTTCCTCACCACGGCGCCGCGCCTCGAGCACGTCAGTCAAGGACACGGTGAGGTCGCCGTAGGTGACCGTACCTTCCAGATCAAACCAGTCCACGCCGGAGCGCACCTGCGCCTGCACGGCGCCCGGCATGCGAAAGGCACGCCCGTCTGCCTCCACCCACCACCCCTCGGCCGCCAGTTGGGCCGCCACGCGGCGCAATGCCGATCGCGGCAGGGTGAACGGCGCCGTGCGCACGTCAGCGTCACGCACGGGCGAGACGCCAGCGGCCAGCAGGCGATAGCGCGCGTCCCGTTCCGCATCTCGATCGCGATGATGGAGCGTGAGGCTGTCGCGGTCGAACCGGGTTGGCCCGGCATCCGTCGAATCCACCACGCTCGACCCGTACCGGAAGGCCAGCTCCACACCAACCATTGGAGAGGCGTAGTGTCGCCACGGCGATGGATCGCCGACGAATCGCACGCCCGGCGTCGGTGCTGCATTCGCCGTGCCGATTGACAGCTCCGGTGGGAGCGTGAGTTCGGGCACCCGAGGCAGGGCGTAGAGCTGCTCCAGCACTGGTGCCGGATCGTCACCGACAGCGAGCCGACGCTCGCGCATCAGCTCCACGATGAGCGGCCATTGCCCGTCCACGGTCATGAGCGAAAGCGCACCGTCGATCAGCACGAGCCCGAAGGTGTGTATCCATGCCACGTCGGCGAGCGGGCGTCGCTCATCGCCGCGTACGAGCGCCCCGGTGAGCAACCACGTCTCGGGCTCGTGCTCCATCGCCAGTTCAAAGCGCCACGGAACGGCGGGACCCTCCGAAGCATCCGCGGCGCCTTCCCACGCCACAGGAAGCAGCACAGGCGGCGAGCCGGGCAACGTGAGTCGCGCCCGCCCGGTCGCGCAAACCGCCGGAAGCACGTGGCTGATCGCGTGGTCCGCAATCACGAACGACGTGCGCGCGTGTCCGTAGTCCGGCATCGGTGCGGCGCCGAGGAGGATCCGCGTAATGGCGCGGTCACGAGGGTCCGGCGCCGCCATCCAGACTTGTGACGAGAACCCGAATTTCTTCGGCGCGCTCCAGGTGCCGTCGCGCGCGCGCTTCTCCGTCATGACGTCGAGCTGCAGACCGCGTCCATCCGTACCACCGTCGAGTACGTACACCAGCCGCCGGTCTTCCGGCCACTCGGTGCGCGGCAGGCGTGAACTGGCCAGACCGATCGGATCGGAAGCCAGGCGCATCTGCCACGCGACGCGTTCGATGGCCAGCTGCCAGGCCGGCGCGTCAGACAGTGCCGAAGGCCACGCACTGGCGGAGTCGTTTTCGTGCTCCTGCAACTCGGCGTCCGAGGTCGGCTGGAATTCTGCGAACTCGTTGTCAATGAGGTCGTTCTGACCTTCCGCGAGCGCTTTCTGCTTCACGGAGGTCATCGTCGCGAGTGACGACGCCAACGCCCGCCCGGCTGGGGTGGAATCAATCAGCAGCAGTACGGCCCACATGTGTTTGCAGCAGGCGCCATCGGCGGCGTGCGGGCATGAGCATCCAAGCGACGCCGCCGTCCCCTTCCCTTCGATCACGACGAGATAGTCCGCCGTGCCCCGCACCTGCGCAACCGCAGCACGCTCGTTGATCTGGAGCGATTGTACATCTCTGCTTCGGGCAATGGCGTCTCCACGTTCGCGGGAAGCGACGGAGAACTGGCGTGTCAGAATGGCGGCTGGCATGAGGTGAACCTACTGAGGCGGCGCGCTTGGGGCCCCGCCTACAGCGTGTCCACGCCTAGCACTTCGAGCCGGAACGCGCCGTCACGGCCATCTGCGATGGTGAAGCCGATGCTTGCCATCGCCCCGGGAAATCCATCGCCGGGCGGGAGCCGGTGATCAGGCACCCGTTGGCCGCGCCAGGTTGGCTGGAATTCGGTGAACGGCAGTCGCACAACCGTCGCCTCGCCGGCACGTGTGGGGAACGTGGTCTTCCAGGTCACGCCGAAGCCCCGTTGTCGTGCGTCTGCGCGAAAGTCGCAAGCCCACTCACGGCCGTCCCCGATCACACGAATTGCCACGGCGGAACACGACGAGAGCCCCTTGAGGAGGCCGAGCGAGCGAATGGACGCGAAGCCACCGCCGTTGGTATTGAGCGACCCGTCAAACACGACCGACGCCGTGGAGAACGACAGGCTGCCGAGCGAACGGCCCCCCATCACGTCGTCATTGACCACAATCCATTGCGTACGGTCTGGGGGGGTGAGGGCGACAAGTGACATGGGGACTCGCTGGTGTGTTGTGTGTGGTGCCGCGCTGCGGTGATCGCAACTCCGTGGGCGAGGACTGCCCACCGCCGCGCCGAGATTTGACATCCAATCTGCGGAGCGCGAGCTTGGCCCATAGGCAATCTGTCCCCAGCACCCCGGAGAATCGATGATAAAACCTGTGGCAGTGGTAACCACCGCCGCGGTCCTGCTGGCTTCCCTCAGTGCCGCCGTGCCCTCCATGGTCCAGGCCCTCCAGCGTGGTCGCATCGTGCGCGTGCAGGTGCACTGCCCCAACGGCAATCGCGAGGCGTTTGTCACCCCCGTCACGCTGCGCGCCACGCTGGGTGACACCGTGGAGTGGAACATGGCCGGCCCAACCTCGGCCGACTCGATCATCATCACGCCCAAGAACCCCGATCAGGCGTGGCCCTTTGCCGGCACGCCGTCGCGTGGTGGGGTGCGCGCGCGCGCCAACGCCGCCAGGACCCGCGGGACGTACTCCTACAACGTGTCCGTGCTCTGTCGCGTGCGGGGCGGCGGCGTGCAGCGCGTGGTGATCGACCCGGACATCATCATCGACTGATCGCAACCAGGATCCCCGTGGCCGAGTCGGACTCGCACACGACCATCGCTCAGCGCGCGCCGGACCCGGCCCCCAAGCCGGAGCACCCCGACCGCATCGGCCCTTACCATGTGCTGCAGCTGCTCGCGCAGGGCGGCATGGGGCTCGTGTACGTCGCGGAGCAGACATCTCCGGTGCGGCGACGCGTTGCGCTGAAGGTGATCAAGGCCGGTATGGACACGCGCGAAGTAGTCGCGCGCTTCGAGTCGGAGCGGCAGGCGCTCGCGGTGATGGACCATCCCAACATTGCCAAGGTGCTCGACGGTGGCGTGACCGACGACCGCCGCCCGTACTTCGTGATGGAGCTGGTGAAGGGTGTGCCCATCACCGACTACTGCGATACGCACAAGCTCTCCACGAGCGAGCGCCTGGCCCTGTTCGTTGACGTGTGCCACGCCGTGCAGCACGCGCACCAGAAGGGCGTCGTACACCGGGACCTCAAGCCGTCCAACGTGCTGGTGATGATGCAGGACGGCAAACCAATGCCGAAGGTGATCGACTTTGGCATTGCCAAGGCCCTCTCGCAGCCGCTCACCAATCGCACCCTGATCACGGAGATCGGTCAGGCGATGGGCACGCCAGCGTACATGAGCCCGGAACAGGCCGATCCGTCCGCGCTCGACATCGACACGCGCACCGATGTGTACTCGCTGGGCGTGATGCTCTACGAGTTGCTCGTTGGTCGCCTGCCACTCGACCCGAGTCAGATTGGCCTGTCTGCGTTCATGGTACGGCTGGCCCGCCGCGAAACCAGCCCGAGCATTCCGAGCGCCATGTTGCGCACCATCGGTGATACGGCGCCCGACATCTCCGGCTATCGCCGTACGAACATGAAGTCACTGCGCCGAGAGTTGCGCGGTGACCTCGATTGGATTGTGATGAAGGCGCTCGAGCCCGATCGGGTTCGCCGGTACGACACCGTGAACGAGCTTGCGGCTGACATCAATCGCCATCTGCACAGCGTCCCGGTGATCGCGCGGCCGCCGTCCACCCTGTACCGTGTCTCGCGCTTCGCGCGACGCAATCGCGGCGCGGTGCTGGCAGGCTCGCTGGTGGTGCTTGCGCTGGTGGTGGGCCTCTCGGTCTCGGCGGTGGCGCTGATCCGTGCGCAACGTGCCGAGGCGCTGGCTGTGCGAGAGGCTGAGACGGCGCGGCAGGTGTCCGGCTTTCTCACCGAGATCTTTCAGGTGTCCGACCCCGGCGAGGCACGCGGCAACAGCATCACGGCCCGCGAAATTCTCGACCGCGGCGCCGAGCGCATTCGCACCGAACTGACAGACCAACCACTGGTTCAGGCCCAGCTCATGTTCACAATTGGCAGCGTCTATCGCGAGCTTGGACTGTTCGCCGAGGCACGGCCGCTGCTTGAGCAGGCGATGTCCATGCAGTCGGAACGCCTTGACGCCGGCGACCCGGCCCTGCTGGCCAGCCGCATGGCACTCGGCCGCCTTGCCCAGCAGCAGGGACGCTTTGCTGACGCCGAGTCACTGTATCGTCAGTCGCTTCAGGCAACGGATTCGGTGGGCACGCCCGACGACCGCAAGGCGCAGGCGTTCATTCTGAGCACGCTCGGTGGCATGATGGTCACGCGCGGTCAGTACGCCTCGGCTGATTCCGTCCTCACGCGCGCGGTCGCGTTGCGCGACGCGGCCGGTGCCCCCGAGGATGCCGAGTTTGCGCGGACCTTGCGCACGCTGGCCTCGAGCTATCTGGCCGACGGGCGCTACGCCGAGGCGGAGCCCGTGTACAAGCGGGCACTGGCGATCTACGAACGCGTCGTCGGCGCCGATCACCCGGATGTCGGGCGTACGTTGAGCAACCTCGGCGTGGTGTACTACCAACTGGGTCAGTACGACCAGGCCGAACGCGAGTATCAGCGCGCCGAACAGATTCTCGGCAAGGCACTCGGCGCAGATCACCCAAACCTCGCGTCCATCAACCTGAATCTCGGGGAAATCGCCTGGCGACGGGGGCGTTTGCCCGACGCGGAAACGCGACTGATGCGTGCGCTGGCCATCTGGACGCCGCGCGTGGACCCGCAGTTTCCCGGCATTGCCACGGCTGAGTTTGATCTCGGCAATGTCCTCCGTGACATGGGACGGCGGCGTGAAGCGGAGACGCGGTATTTGCACGCGCTGGAGATTCGCGACGCGGCGTTTGGCGCTTCGTCGTCGCAGGTACAGGAAATACTGGTGGAGTACGCGCGATTGCTGCGTGCTGACGGCCGCGGCGCGGAGGCTGACCGTATGGACGCGCGCGTGAAGGCCATGCGCAGCGAAGGCTCCTGACACCATTCCTTTCCCGAGAACCACACATGCTGTCACCTGTGCTGCGCCACGCTTCACTGCTGTTGCTCACCGCGATCGTACTGGTGCTGGGCCCACGCACGCTGTCTGGCCAGAGCGCGCGTGATCTGACGCCGCTGCAGGACGAGGCCGTGCGCCGCACCAAGGAGTATCTGGCGATCAACACCACCAATCCGCCGGGCAACGAGGCGCGGAGCATGGAGTGGTTTGCGAAGATCTTCGCGGCCGAGGGGATCCCGTTCGACACCGCCTCCTCGGCGCCGGGCCGCGGAAACGTCTGGGCGCGCCTCAAGGGGGGGAGCGAGCCCGCGCTCGTGCTGTTGCACCACATGGATGTCGTGCCGGCTGACCCCAAGTACTGGGACTCCGATCCGCTCGCGGCGTCGGTGCAGGACGGCGATATCATCGGCCGCGGCGCGCTCGATACCAAGACGCTCGGTATCGTCCACCTTGAGGCGTTCTTGGCGCTGCACCGCAGCAAGGCGCCGCTCACGCGCGATGTGATCTTCATGGCCACCGCTGACGAAGAGGCCGGTGGCGCGTTTGGTGCCGGGTGGATTGTGAAGAACCGGCCCGACGCGTTTCGCGGCGCGGGTATGGTGCTGAACGAGGGCGGCGGCGGCTCCGTTGACGACGGGCGTCAGCAGTTCGGGATTGAGATCACCCAAAAGGTCCCGTTGTGGCTCAAGGTCATCGCGTCGGGCGAGCCCGGCCACGGCTCCACACCGCCTGTCGCATCGGCGGTGAACCGCTTGGTACGAGCGATGTCCAACTTGCAGACGCACGCCTTTGCGCCGCGCATCGGACCGGCGGTGGACGCCTACTTCAAGGCGATTGCCGCGGGCGCGGAACCAGCGTGGCAGGCGCCGTTCCTCGATATGGCCACCACGGTGCAGGACCCGAATCTGCTGCTCCGCCTGCAGCTCGAAAGTCCGTTCTTTGCGGCGCTCACGCGCAATGCCTGTTCCATCACCATGCTCGAGGGTAGCAGCAAGATCAACGTGATCCCCACCGAGGCGAGCGCCCAGCTTGACTGTCGCCTGCTGCCCGATCAGGACCACACCGCCTTCATCGCCGACCTGACGCAGATCTTCAACGACCCGGGCATCCGGATCGAGCAGATCATGGGCTTCACAGCGGCGGTGTCCCCGATGGATCACCCGCTGTATGGCACGATCGAGGCCGTGACCCGCCGATACTTTCCGGCGGCGCGCATCGTTCCGCTCGTGTCCACGGGCTTCACGGATAGCCACTTCTTCCGCGATCTGGGGATCGCGTCGTACGGCTACGCGCCCTTCCTGATACCCGCAGCACAGGAAGGTGGGGTGCACGGCAACAATGAGCGCATCTCCATTGAAAACGTGCGGCGCGGCACGGCCATGATGGTGGACATCGTGGACGCGATGACGCGTCAACAACCCTGACCGCTACCCGAGCGCGTCACCCCGGATCGGCTCGCTGTTTGGTACGTGTCCCGGTGCGACTCCTTCGTCACTACGCCCTGCCATGACACCCGTTCGGAAGCCGATTTTGCGGGACGAAGCGCTCGCCGAACAATCGGGCGGCGTGTGGGCCGTGCGCGACTACCACACCACACTGGAGCAGCGGGGCATCGCGGGCGCCGCGATGACCAAGGGCTACTTCGCCATGACGGCCGCCGCCATGGTGATGGCCACCGCCGGCTTGTTGCTCAACAGTGCGGCCGCCGTGATCGGCGCGATGTGCGTTGCTCCGTTCATGGGACCGTCACGCGCGGTCTGCCTGGGCGTGCTCTTTCGGAACCCCCGCATGTTCGTGGGCGGCTTCGTGAAGCAGGTCATTGGCCTGCTCGTGATCGGGGTGAGCAGGTCCGCCGTGCTCACCTGGTTGCTGCACGCGCAGTTCCCGGATATCGGCATCACGCCGGAAATCCTGTTGCGGGCCATGCCGACCAGCTCCGCCGTCATGCTGAGCGCCCTGATTGCCCTCTCCGCGGGAGCCGCCGCGTCGCTGGCCCTGGTGGTGCAGCCACAGATCGTGGACACGCCGTGGGGTCAGGTGATCGATGCCATCATTGGCGTGGAGATCGCGATCTCGCTGGCACCGCCGGCCGCCGTGATCGGTATTGGCCTGGCGCTGGGTACGCCGGAACACAGCGTCAACGCGTTCCTGCTACTCGTACTCAACGTGCTGGCACTCGACCTTGTGGGCAGCACCATCATTCTGGCAATCGGCGGTGTCCGCCATCGACACCTTGCACTCGAAAAGCTGATCCGGAGTACCGTGGCGGACACGCTCGACGTGGTGCCCGGGTTCACCGCCGTGGACAGCACCGTGCACGTGACACTGCTCTCCGAGCGGACGGCCGGCGTGGACGTGATCCTGCGCCGTGAGTTCGGCGGACAGGTACCAGTCACGCTCGCGCAAGAGGTGGCGATCCGCGTGGCGGCCGACACGCCATGCCGCGTCAATGTCTCCGTGGAGGTCATCCCGCTCGTGACCTACGACGGCATCCCGGTGTAGACGGCTACCGGGTCACCCGCTCCCGGAGGGCCGAGTCGACAACAGCGCACTTCGCGTGGGCCGTGCACAGCGTGCGCACGCGCACTCCGGACGAATCAAGACGCGCGAACAGCGCGCGCATGCTCGCGTGACTCTGCGTGACGTCGTCGGAAAAGATGCGCAGCGCACCGCGAAATCCTGCAATGGCTCCGCGATAGGCCGCGTCGCCGGCAAACAGGGTTTCGCGAAACAGATAGACCATGCTGCCCGGTGTGTGGCCGGGCACGGCGTAGGCACGTAGCGTGTCGCGCCCGATCACGAACGCCGTGTCGCCGCCGAGTGGAAGGAGCGCGACCTGTCCTCTTTTGGGTCGGTGCGAGTCGTTGAAGAACTCTCCCACGCGCGACCCGAACCCTCGATACGCCGAATCGCCCACGAAACGCGGGACCTCGTCTTGGCCCATCACGAAGGTCGAACGGGTGACGCTTGCCCACGCGCCTATGTGATCACGGTGGGCGTGCGTGAGAAACGTCCACCGGACGTCTGCCGTGTCCGCGTTGATCGCGGCAAGCACACGACGCAATCCGGTGGAGGCGCGCCCCCACCCGAGGTCGATCACGATCACGCCGCTGTCGGTGCGCGCGGCGAAGATCATGCTCGTCCATGGACCGGCCGTCGTGGTGGTGGCGGCCAATGGCGGGGGCGGTGCCAGCTGCAGATTGTGGGTGCAGGAGGCCACGAGGATCGCGGCCACGCACAACACCGACGAAATCCGGGTCACGTACTTGATGGGACGGTGTGAGTCTAGATCCGATTGGGCAGCGTCATCGGATCAATGACCGCCATGCACGCCCTGGTTTGTTTCTCGACAGGCTTGCCGCTCGAGTTGTCGGTCCAGGAATTGCTGTACCCGACAAACTGCTCGAACAGTGTGCTGTGCTTGGTATAGTCCTTCTGGACGGACAGACCAAGTTCGGCATCCCCAGCAAGTATCTCGCCATTGTTGACACCGCAGATGGAGCCATCGCCATTGGCGATCACCCAGTGTCCGTTCCAGTTGTTGTTGGACGGACTCCAGATGTGCACGATGGAACCGGTCTGCACGCTCTTGCAGACGCGCTTCAACGCCCTGTGGTCCGCCGCCGTGATGGGCTTGTCCCACTTCATCTCGCCCTGCCCAAACAGCAGGTCGCACCCGATCTTCCCGTTTGGGTTCGAGTTCTGTTGGAACCAGCGCATCGAGACCACTCCACTCCGCACCAGCCAGCCTTGGACCCCCACGTAGCAGATGATACCCATGCCGACGGTGAACTGGTCGGCGCGTGACAACTTGAGATTGCCGGGGAGCGCAACCTGGTTGGGCCTGGCGGCATACGCCGCCAGTTGCACATCGTACGCGCGTGCGCCAGGTACGATCTCGAACATGCCAATGCCATCGCAGATCTCGGCCAGCGTCTTGTTGCGCCAGTGAGTGAAGCTGACGCTCTTCCAATCGTGTTGCAGATTGTCTGCCGGGCCCATACCGACGGTCTCCGAATTGCCGAAAGCATCCGAGCATTTCGCCCACGTGTCGGCGCTGTAGTAGAAGCGCTGACAGAGGAGCAGCGCCCGAAGGGCGTGGCGCTTGTCGGTGTTCGCATCAAAGCCCGGATCATCCTCGCCGTCAGCGCGTGCACCCAGCGACAGCAGCTTGGACAGCTCCTCGCGTTTCGTGTCCGTGGTCACGAGCGACCCGATGTGCGAACCAACCTGACCGGTTGTCGTAACCGAGTCCAGGAAATTGAGGGTCTCGGTCCACCGCGTCTTCCAGTTCTTGCCGAACATATGAGCCAGTTCCTCCTACTGTCGGGGTTGATGATGCCACCGTCACGCGCACGGTCACGCGCACGGTCACGCGCACGGTCACGTCCACGGTCATGTCCACGGTCACGCGCGCGGACACCTACCGCGGACTCCCCCCACCGCGCGGGCTCCCGCCAATCGGATCACCAGCCGGCATCTGCAACTTGGGGCCGGGCATGAGGCCGTCCGTGCGCGACTGCCAGCGCCGCACATCGCCCGCCACCAACTTGGCGTGCGGCGACGCCGTCGTGTTCGCCTCGATCGCATCAGCCAGTTGGTCCAGTCGGTCGGCCAGAATCGCACGCACTTCCGCCGGATTGCCCGCCAGGCTGGCCTGCGTCATCATGTGGTCGGCCACCGTGCGCTGCACAATGTGCTGAATGCGCGCGCGGTATTTGTCCGCCGGCACAGGCATGTTCCAGGTGGCCGCGATCACGCGGTCCGTCACATCCTCCAGCGTTGGGAAGTCTCCCAGGCTGCCGTAGTTCACCAACCGCGCCATGCGCTGCGGCTGGAAGATCTCGCCCATGGTGAAGTCAGCCGCGGCTTCCGCTGCGCCCAGTGGATCAAACAGGCGTTCCGTATTGCCGGGAAACGGCTCGCCACGGTTGAAGCGATCGGCCGTGGGCGGAATCAGCGACACAATGCGCTCGGGCAGCGCCAGAAAATCGGGCGTGACCGTGCGCAGCACCACCTCGAGCGCCCGCCGCTGCTCGGCGCCGGGAATGATCGTGATGGGTGTCTGACCGTCGCCCTTCACTGCCGGCCGATAGTCGGCGCCTCCGAGGCTTTCAATGGCCGAGCGCAACTGAAAGCGATGATGCATGTAGAGCGGCAACAGCACGTACTCCAGATTCGACAGCGGTTCACCCGGACGGATCATGTCGAGTCCAAAGCGCTCCAGTCCGATCTGCCGCACGCGCAGTTCGAGTTCGAGATGGTCCACCAGGTTGGCGCCGTTGTCCCACACGCCCGCGAACTGATGCCCCGCGCCAATGAAGTTGTTGTTCGTGTGGCCCACATAGCGCACATCGCGCTGCAGACCATCGGCCACGATGGCGGCCAACCCCGCGGCCTCGGTCGTGCCGCTCGGAAACTCGCGGTACAGGTAGTTCACCGAGAGTTTGTCGTACTCGCCAATGCGACGCAGGTACGCGTTGGACAGGTCGATGTTGCCATTGCCGTCGATCTGTGCCAGCGGCGCCGGATAGTCCATCACGCTTTCGCGACCCTGCGCACTCGCGATGTAGTTGTGCGGGAAGCCAATGGTATGCCCCACTTCGTGCGCCGACAGCTGCCGTACGCGTGCGAGTGCCATTTCCAGCGCGTCATCATTGGGCGCCACCTGCGCGAGATACTCGAAGCTCGGCGCGGGCGACCCGTCGAGATCGCTGTTGAAGTTGTTGTTGAATCCGTTGTCAAAGTATCCGTCGCCATCGGCGGACGAGATTCCACCCGGAAACGGCGCCACCATACCCTGACCGTGCAGAAAATCCTGGCGCAGGCGAAGGCTGCCCAGGTTCACCACGCCGCGTATGATCTCGCCGGTGCGCGGGTCCACGATGGTGTTGCCGTACGAGTAGCCGCGGGTGCTCCGGTGCGTCCAGTGAATCATGTTGTAGCGAATGTCCTGCGGATCGATCGAATCGGGCAGCACGCGCACCTGGAATGCGTTGATGAATCCGGCGGCTTCGAACGCGGTGTTCCACCACGCCGCACCTTCAATGAGCGCACTGCGAATGGGCTCCGGCGTGCCAGGGTCCACGTAGTACACAATCGGCTTCACCGCTTCTGACCGCTCGGCATTCGGATCGCGGCGCTTGAGGCGGTGGCGCGCGCCCAGACGCACGGTCATGTCCTCATCAATCGCCGTGGCGTAGTCAAGCACGTTGGGACCGCTCACGCCAATGCGCGGGTCCGCGAGCCGCGGCGTGTAGCCCGGGCCCGGCAGGCGAATGAACGAGTGGTGCACCCGCAGCGTGACCGCTCCACCCGACGCGGCCACCCCTGATACCAACCGGCCCGGATCGCTGCTCGTGAAGGTGAGCGTCGCCTCGACCTCGGTGTTCTCCGGAAACGACCGCGTGGCCGGCAGATAGAGCGCGCTGCGTGTACGATCGAGCGTGTATCGCCCCTGCCCCGAGCCGGCCAGCGTCTCGATCACACCGCGCGCGTCGCGCAGAAAGAACGAAGTCGCGTCCACCAGAATCCGCCCGTCACTCTCGGCGATGATGTCAAAGCCCCACTGCACCGACGGCGCAAATGCGTCTCGCACCGCGGCCGCTTCGGTCGGATTGTCAGTATTGGCCACAAAGCTGTAGTTGCCCTCCTGCAGCAGCACCCTTGGCCCCACGCGCATGGGCGTGATCACGCTGGTACCGCTGAGCTGCCCACGATCAATGCCGATGGGGTTGCTGCCCAGTCCCGAGCCCATGGACACCTGATAGAGGAACTCGCGGTCGAGCTCTCCAATCTCCCAGAGGATCGTGCCGGTGCCGGCGTTCCAGTACAGGTTGAAAAGGCCGGTGAGCTTGGTGGTGCCGGCGGTTTTTTCGGCGATGGACGGCAGCGTCGCGGCCTGGGCATGGACTCGTGTCGGCGCGCTTGTGGCAGCAAACAGCGCCGCCATGAGTGCGAGCGTGGTGCACGAGACAATGTCTCGGCGCCGAAGGATTGCGCGCCAGAATGGTGAAGACAGCATGGGCGACCTCGGTAGGGAATACGGCCCGGAAGCATCGCTTGACCGACAGGGCAAGGATTGGCGATCCGGAGGCAAACGTCTTCGCGAATGTAGGGCGTCGCACCCCGAGCGGGCCAGCGCCCGCGCACCACGATCCGTACATTCCCGGGAACCTCACGACGTGGAGTCACCGCCATGCTTGTCGCACGCACATGCCGTCGCACTCGATTCGCCCTCTCCGCGACCGGCGCACTCGCCGTACTCATTGCCTGTGTGGGTGACGCCAGCAGTACGGCGGAACGGCTGCAGTACCCGAACACCGCCAAAGGCGACGTGGTGGACGACTATCACGGCACCACGGTGGCCGACCCCTACCGCTGGCTTGAGGACGACCAGTCCGCAGGGACGGTGGCCTGGGTGACGGCCGAGAACGAGCTCACCGACCGCTACCTCGGGGAGATCCCGTTTCGCGAGACGATCCGCGAACGCCTTACCACGCTCAGCAACTATCCGAAGTACGGTGCGCCGTTCCGACGCGGTGCGCAGTACTTCTTTTCCAAGAACGACGGTCTGCAGCCGCAGAGCGTGATCTATATCCAGGATGGGCTGGAGGGCGAACCACGGGTCCTGCTTGACCCGAACACCTTCTCGGCAGACGGGACCACGCGGATGTCGTCATTCGCCGTCTCGCACGACGGGCGCTACGCCGCCTATGGCAAGGCCGTGGGTGGCGGCGACTGGAGCGAGTACTACGTGCTGGACATTGCCACGGGCAAGACACTTTCCGACGTCGTGCAGTGGGTCAAGGTGTCGCAGCCGTCGTGGGCGGGAGACGGATTCTTCTACAGTCGCTACCCCGCGCCAACCGCGGGCGCCGAGATCACGGGTGTCAACGAGAACCACCAGGTGTTCTTTCACCGGGTGGGGACGGAGCAGTCGCAGGATCAGCTCGTGTTCGAGGATCCGGCGCACCCGCAACGGTTTCACATGGTGTCGGTGACGGAAGACGAGCGCTACGCCGTGCTCACCGTGTCCGATCGCGGCACGGGCAAGCAGGGGAACTCGCTGTTCGTGCGTGATCTGCGCGCTCCCGGGAACGCGTTCGCCCCGCTGGTGCCGGACATTACGGACGACAGCTACAACGTGATCGACAACACCGGCGACGCGTTCCTCGTGGAGACCAACCACGGGGCGCCCAATGGACGCGTGGTTCGCATCAACCTGGCGTCGCCCAGCGAGTCGAGCTGGACCACGATCCTTGCCGAGCAGGCGCAGCCGCTGGTGTCAGCCAGTACGGGCGGTGGCAAGTTGTTTGCCAGCTATCTCATGGACGTGTCCACCAAGGTGAACGTGCACGCGCTCGACGGCACGCTGGAGCACGAGCTCACGCTGCCGGGCCTGGGCACCGCCGGCGGATTTGGCGGACTGCACGACGACACGGTGCTGTTCTATTCCTTCAGTTCGTTCGCCTATCCGCCCACAATCTTCAAGTACGACGTGGCGAGCAACACGTCATCCGAGTTCCGGAGGGTGGAGATCGCCGGTTTCAACGCTGGCGACTATGAAGTGAAACAGGTGTTCGTGCCGAGCAAGGACGGCACCAAGGTGCCGATGTTCCTCACCTACAAGAAGGGGCTCGCGCTCGACGGCACCAATCCCACGCTGGTGTACGGCTACGGTGGCTTCAACATTGTCACCGCCCCCGGGTTCAGTGCGCTCCGTATTGCGCTGCTGGAGAACGGATTTGTGTACGCGTCGGTGAACATGCGTGGTGGCGGCGAGTACGGCGAAACGTGGCACGAAGCCGGTACGAAGCTCAAAAAGCAGAACGTGTTTGACGATTTCATCGCCGCTGCGGACTGGCTGGTGGCCAACAAGTACACGTCACACGAGAAGCTGGCCATGCAGGGTGGCTCGAACGGTGGGTTGCTCGTGGCAGCCGTCATGAACCAGCGTCCCGACCTCGCGCGCGCCGTGGTGGCACAGGCCGGCGTCATGGACATGCTCCGCTTCCAGAAGTTCACGATTGGCTGGAACTGGATTGCGGACTACGGCTCAAGCGACAACGCCGAGGAGTTCAAGGCGCTCCATGCGTACTCACCTATCCACAACATCACGCCCAAAGCGTATCCGGCCACACTCATCACCACCGCCGACCACGACGATCGGGTGATCCCCGGTCATTCGTTCAAGTACGCGGCCACGCTGCAGGCCGCACAGACGGGCGACCAGCCCATTCTCATTCGCGTGGAGACCAACTCCGCGCACGGTGCGAGCAGCGTGACCAAGCAGATCGAGATCGAGGCGGATATTTTCGCGTTTCTGTTCAGGAGTCTGGGCGTCTCGCCGACGGGTCGCTGAGGGGTCGCTGACGCTACGGATCGCGCCGCGTGATTTCGCGAAAGCCCGCAGGCGCCGCGAACATCGAGGCGGGGACCGCGGCGGTCGAGATGCTCTGCACCTCGGAGTGGATGGCGAGCAGCGTCGACTGCGTCGCGGGGGACTTGCCGTCCGACGCGGCGCCGCGCGTGCTGGCCTCAGTCGCGGCCTTCTTCACCGCACCCATCATGCCCCGCAGGCCGCCTTGCTTCTTCTCGGCGGGCGCTTCCGCCGCCACCGATGTCGCGCCGAGGGTCAGGCTCCGGTCGAACGCCGCCGTGGCCGGCAGCAGGACCGCATAGGTCGTGCTGCGCAGCGCGACCCCGGAGAGCTTCTGCAACTCACGCGCGGCCGCCTCCATGCCCCCCTTGAGGCGAGGGTCGGCACTGAACGCCGCCTCCAGCGACACGCCCTCCTTCCGGAACGCCTGGCCCGTGCGCTTCGCATACGCTTGGTAGAACGCCTGCGTCGCCGCAATCTGGGGCGCGCTCGCGGACATCCACTGGTCGAGCAGCATCACCAGACTGCCCACCTGCTCCGTCTTCTCTCCTTCCGGTGTGACCGCACCCGTCACCGTGATGGTGATGAAGACGCGCTCTGCGTCGGCTCCGGCAATGCGCTCATGTTCGCCCGGCCGGTCCACCTTCACGTCGTACGAGAGTTGCATCTCGTCCTTTGACGGTGCCGGCTTGGCCGCATCCTTTGTTTGTGCGTCTCGGCCCGCGGCCTGCTGCTGCGCCTGCTGTTGCGCCTGCGCGATCGCGGCCGCCATCTCCTCGAACGTGATCGTGGT
>JBBSPE010000025.1:0-40038 GCA_038259155.1 Gemmatimonadales bacterium | reverse complement strand
CGCTTGCGCCCTTCAAGCCGGTTCACGTTGTCCCGGTCAAAGGAGAAGCCAGCGCCGCGGTTGTGCCACGCAAAGCCGGCATCGGCCACCACGAGGCCGGCACCAAACCCCACCGTGGAGTAGTTGCTCTGGATAAGGGAAATCATGTTCCCTTCGCGGTCCACGGCACTCAGGTAGGTCGTCCCGTTGTCCGTGCCGCCGTCTGTTCCCGGTGTTCCCGGCGCGACATCGCAGGTGGCACGCGTGGCACTCAGCTGCGCGGCACGCGTGGCGGCAAACGACTTGGATCGCATCGCGTCCACCGGCACCTGCACGAAGCGCGGATCGGCGTCGTAGCGACGCATGTCGGCGTAGGCCAGCTTCTTGGCCTCGATCATGTGGTGCAGTGCGTTCACGGAGTTGTGTCCCATGTCCGCCAGCGGAAACCGCTCCATGATATTGAGCATCTCGAGCGCCGCGATGCCCTGGCCGTTGGGTGGCAGTTCATACACGGTCCAACCGCGATAGGTGGTGGAAATGGGATCCACCCACTCGCTGTCATATTCCGACAGGTCTTCTGCGGTCATGGTGCCGCCATGACTGCGCTGACTGGCGAGCAGACGCGCCGCCACGGTGCCCGTGTAAAACGCCGCCGCTCCCTGTTCGGCGATCTGCTCGTACGTCCACGCCAGATCCGGATTGCGGAACAGGTCACCTGCCTGCGGCAACCGACCACCGGGCAGATAGATCTTCGCGGTGGGGCCGTCCGCGCGCAGCGTCTCCTCGCTGTCCTTCCAGTAGACGCTCACCACTTCGCCCACGGGAAATCCCTCGCGCGCATAGCCGATGGCCGGCGCCAGCACCTCGGCAAACGACTGTCGCCCAAAGCGCGAGAGCAGTCGCTCCCAGCCCTTCACCGCGCCCGGCACCGTGGCCGCATCAATCCCGTTGCTCGGCATGCGCGTGCGTCCCTTGGACTGCAAATGCTCCACCGTCAGCCCGCGTGGCGCCCAGCCTGACGCATTGAGTCCGTAGAGCTTTCCGCTGCTGGCCTCGAACACGATCGCGAACAGGTCGCCACCAATGCCGTCGTTCATGGGGGCGACCAGACCCATCATGGCGTTCATCGCCACCGCCGCGTCAATGGCGTTGCCGCCGCGCGCAAGCACCGCTGCGCCCACCTGCGAGGCCAGCACACTCTCACTCGCGACGACGCCCTGCATGGACGACACCATGGACCGCGAACGCGCGCGGTCCTGGGCTCGGGCGGGTTGGGCGGCGACGGCACCGGCGAACAGGACAAGGGCAACGGTGCGGAGGGACATTCGGAGACTCCGGTGAGGTGACGAAGATGCCGATCGGAGCGCGCGTGAGGGCGCGAGCACGGAACCGCGAAAAGTTGGGTGGTGGGGGAAGTATGCCTCCGTCTCGAGCGCACGGCGAGCGCGGCCTTGGTGTCCTCGTCTCCCGAGCCTCCGTCAGCAGGGACTGTCAGACCCTCACCGCATTTTCCGCACTCCACCCTCATATCGGAGTGTCATATGGATGCCTCGCTGCTCATCGATCACCTCTCGATTCCGTCGCCACAGGGAACGCAGGTACGCGCCCTGCTCAGCATGTCGGGCCAGGTCCCCACGGATCGCGACCGCGCGCCAATCGGTCTCGCCCTCGTGCTCGACCGCAGCGGTTCCATGGACGGCGACCGACTGGACGCAGCCGTCGCAGCGGCAGCCTTGGCCGTGGACCGCCTGCACCCGGACGACGTCGTGTCGGCCGTGGCCTTCGATCATGACGTCCAGGTGGTGGCGTCGCCCGCATGGCGAAAATCGCAAACTGGTCTCGCGCAGAGCCTTCGCGCCCTCAGGTCGGGTGGCAGCACGAACCTGAGTGGCGGCTGGCTGCGTGGTCGGCAGGACATGCAGGACGCGCTGCCCCTGCTCGGCGACCTCGCCGGGTCCTCGCGTCGCATTGTGCTGCTCACCGACGGGCACGCCAACCATGGCATCACCGAGCCGGCCGTGCTGCTGGAGTTGGCTCGTACGGCGCGCGCCAACGGCATCAGCACCACCACGATCGGCGTCGGCGAGGGCTACGACGATGATCTGCTGCGCGGCATTGCTGACGCTGGCGGCGGCAATGCGTGGTACGTGGAAAAGCCGGATCAGGCACACGATGTGCTGGCCGAAGAACTGGGCGCGTTGCTGTCGGTGTGCGCGCAAGGCCTGCGCGTCGAGCTCACGCTGAGCGAGTCGGTCGAAATCGCGATGGTCCACTCCACGTGGCCCTCGACTCGCCCCCAACCCGGTGTGCTGCTGTTTGATCTGGGCGACCTGTATGCCAGCGAGCCCAAGCCGCTGCTGCTCGAACTGTTCGTCCCGGCGTCGGTTACCGTACCGGCAGCGCAGCCTGTGGCCACCCTCACCGTGTCGGCCGATGTGCTGCTCGCGGGCGGCGGCGTGGAACACCGCCAGATCGTGCTGCCGATTGGCCTCACGCTCGACGGACAACAGGAGATGCAGCCACAGATCGAGCTCGCGATCCTTCTCGCGCGTGCCGCGAAGGCACGGGAAGCGGCCGCACTGCGGCAGCGTGAAGGCGATGGCGATGGCGCGCGCGCGCTCATGGCCTCCGCCTCCGACGAGCTAGCGCAGAGTGCGCTCCGGAACAACGCGGAGTACTTCGCCGAGCTGAGTGAGCAGGTCAACGACCTCTCGAGCCTGGCCGAACGGTATGCGGCCAATGCGTTTGACGAGCTCGACGCCAAGTACCAGATGCAACGCAGCTACAACGCGCGCCGAGGCAAGCGGAAGTTCGACGCGGTGCTCTCGCGGCGTGAGGAACCCTAGGGCAGGTGCGTCTTGCCTACGCACGCGCCTGCTGCTCACTTGCCGTCGGAGATTTCAGGTCGCAGCTTAGGCTGAACCCTCTTCGCAAGAGCAGCGCATGACTGATCCAACCCGTCCTTGGTCGCCCGATCCGCGACTCTCCAACGTGCCAGCCGATGTGCTGCGCCAACGTCGCGATTCGCCCGTGAACGTGTCCTCTCCAGCACTGGAGCGGACCCTCATTCAACTGGGTGCACTCGTCAACCCGATTGGGCGGGCGCTGTATGAATGGGAGCGCGCGGTGGTGCGCGACATCTTTCAGACCGGTGTGGACGCCTCGCGTATCCGCATTGTCGAGACGCAGGTGCTCAACGCCCCCACCACGCTGGGCAACCAGATTCGCGTGTCGCCGGGTTGGACCTTTGAGAACGCAAACAAGCCCGTGCTCGTGCACGAAGTCATGCACGTGTGGCAGTACCAGAATCTGGGTACGCGCTACATCACCGACTCGGTGTACCACAACGCCGCCGGCCACATTGCGACGGGCAATCGCAACGTGGCGTACATGAACTATCGGCTCTCCAGTACGTCGAGCCTCACCGAGTTCTCGGCAGAAGAGCAGGCCACCATTGTGGGTGACTACTACGAGCTCACACGCATCTATCAGAACTCCGCGAGTCCGCCGGCCTGGGTGACGTTGCGCAAGCCTGACCTCCCGATCTACGAGCGGCTCATCGCGTCGGTTCGCTCGGCGAGCCCTCGCGGGGAGACGGCGATCTATCAGGACAGCCTGATGTCCCAGCCGCCTCGCGGCATGGATTTCTCAACGCCGCAGTCGGAGCGGTTCGCGCCGGTGGTACCGCTGCTGGAAGTGCGGTTTCGGGGGCTGTAGGGCGGCTTGGTTGGGATGAACGAGTGGTGCGTGGCGGACCGACATCGACGCGGGCCGCGTGGCCCTTGGGCGGCGACGGCCGGCGTCTCAGCTGCGTTCCACCACCCGACACGTATCGCGCGCGATCAGCAGTTCCTCGTCCGTCGGCACCACCCACGCCTGCAATCGCGACTCGGCTGTGCTGAACACGCCGGCCCGTCCGTCCACGAGCGTCGCGTTGGCGGCCTCGTCCACGTGCAGCCCCATCCACTCCAGCCCGTGGCAGATGCGGGCGCGGATCTCCGGTGCATTCTCGCCAATCCCGCCGGCGAACACCACGGCCTCCGCGCCGCCAAGCGCCGCGAGATACGCGCCGATGTACTTGCGCGCGCGCCAGCAGAACAGGTCGATCGCAAGCTTGGCGCGACGGTCGTCGTGTTCCTTCGCTTCCGCCAGCAGGTCACGCATGTCATTGGTGAGTCCGGACACACCGAGCAATCCGGATTGTGAGTTGAGCATCGCCTCCACCTGCGGCAGCGACAGCCCCTCCTTGCTGGCGATAAAGTCCAGGACGGCCGGGTCGATGTCGCCCGAGCGCGACCCCATCACCAGCCCCTCGAGCGGCGTGAACCCCATGGAGGTGTCCACCGACATCCCACCGGAGATCGCACAGGCGCTGCAACCGTTGCCCAGGTGCATCGTGATGATGCGCACGTCCTGCTTGGCGCGACCAGTGAGCTGACGCCATCGATAGGCGACGGACCGATGCGACGTGCCGTGGAATCCGTAACGTCGCACGCGATGGCGTCGGTACAGCGGATAGGGAATCGCGTACAGGTACGCCTGCTCGGCCAGCGTCTGATGAAAGGCGGTGTCGAACACGGCCACCTGCGGTACGCCGTCGCCGAGTGCCTGCCGAGCGGCATTGATGCCAGCGAGGTTGTGCGGATTGTGCAGCGGTGCGAGCTCGATCATCTCCTCGATCGCGCGGGCCACGTCCGCCGTGATCAGCACGGACTTCGAGAACCGCTCGCCCCCGTGCACCACGCGATGCCCCACCGCATGCAGGTCGGCGCGGGACGAAAGGCCGGTGCCGCTCTCAGCGCTGGTTGCCCAGCTCACGAGCCAGTCCACCGCCGCGCGCATGTCGCGCAGTGCTGCAGTACGGCGAGTGGTGGTTCCATCAGCGAGCCGCAGCGTGATCACCGCCTCACCACCTATTCGCTCCATCTGCCCGCGTGCGAGCTTCTCATCACTGTTGGTGGCAATGTGGCCGGTGCTCGTGCGCACCACCTGAAACTTGAGGGTGGCAGAGCCGGCGTTGAGGACAAGTACCTGCATCGGGCGTGTTCCGGTGGGAAACAGGGGAAGCGGGGTGGCGCGCTACGGGTGCGCGAGCATGGCGCGGATCACAATCGCATCCTGCCGGTCCTGGGGCCTGTTGGCGGCTTCCTTCAGGCGCAGGATGTCGGCGAGCGAGGCGGCATACAGCGGTGTGTCGTGCACCATGAAGCGCTCAGCACCCGCCCGCAGATCATCAAACCCGTCCGAACCACTTGGCACAAATATGATGTCGATGCGACCGGCCACCGAGATGAGATTCCACATGGCGGATCGTGCGAGCGCGGTTGCCGAGCAGTCGAATGGCAGTCCCTCGGGCACGGAGTCGGTGAACACGCGCGCTTCCAACTCCTGCAGCGCCGCGGCGAGACGCTCGAGATTGTCGGGCGACGCATCCGGTGTGAGGTCCACATCTGCGGTCAGCCGAGGAAAACCGTAAAGTCGGGCGGCCAGTGCACCGACCAGCACGAAGTCCACGCCGTGTGCTGCCAGCACCGCAAGAATCCGCTCGGGATCAAAGACGCCCGTGCTAACCCCGGCGAATCGACGCGTCAAAACGACTCAGGTTCGCCACCTCGGCCAGCCGCTGCGCTGGAGTGAGCGCACGAATGCGGGCCACGTCGGCCAGCATGTGCGAGTTATCCACCGGTCGAACCAGCAGCTGCGCGTCCAGCTCGAAACCCGCCGCCGCCAGCAGTTGACAGAGCGTGTCCCACGACGGCGAGGTCTCGCCCAACTCAATACGCGAGACCACTGACTGGCTCGTGCCGGCGCGACTCGCAAGCTGGCGCTGGCTGAGCCCGCCTCGGCGGCGGGCGTCCTTGAGCAGGCTTGCCGGGGAAGAAGGCATGGTGAATGATAGCCAATCAGCGATCCCCACACGCCCCCCAATCATCGTGGTCGGTTCAATGCGCTCTCTCGTGCTTCTTGCCCTCGCCGCCGGCCTCGCGTCGCCACTCGTCGCCCAGGACGTCACCTCGCTCGACATCCCGGGCCTCGAACAGGCCGTGGAGATCCGGCGCGATCGCTGGGGCATCAATCACATCACCGCCGAGTCGGAGCACGATCTCTTTTTCGCGCAGGGGTGGGCGGCGGCGCGCGACCGGCTCTTCCAACTGGAGCTGTGGCGGCGGCAGGCCACGGGCACGGTGGCCGACTGGCTTGGGCCGCGCGAACTGCAGCGCGATATCGGTGCCCGACTCTTTCGCTTTCGCGGCGATCTGGAGGCAGAGCTCAATCACTACCACCCGCGCGGCGCGGCCATCGTGCGCGCCTTTACCGACGGCATCAACGCGTATGTCGATCTCGCAAACGCGTCGCCATCCACGCTGCCCGTCGAGTTCCAGTTGTTGAACACTCGGCCACAGCGCTGGACGCCCGACGTGGTGATCTCACGGCATCAGGGCCTGCTCGGCAACCTCACGCAGGAGCTGTCGGTGGGGCGCGCCGTGGCGGCGCTCGGCGCCGATCGCGTGAAGTATCTCGACGACTTCGCACCCGGCAATCCCGATCTCACACTGGCCGCTGGCATCGACTCGGCGCTGCTTTCGTCGGACATTCTTGCGCTGTACAACGCGTTCCGCGCGTCGGTGCGTTTTGTGCCGGACGACATCGTCGCGTCCGCACGCGGGAGAGGTGCCGCTGGTGAGGTGTTGGACCCGTCGTTCGACGTGGCGTTGGACGCGTTGCTCGGGGCGCCGCTCGATGCGGCGTCGGACGCACCGCTCTGGTCACACGCCGAGCTCGACATCGGCAGCAACAATTGGGCGGTGAGTGGGCGATTGAGCGAGAGCGGATTCCCCATGTTGGCCAACGATCCGCATCGCGCGCAGGCCTCGCCCTCGCTGCGCTATTGGGTGCACCTGCAGGCACCCGGTTGGAACGTGATTGGCGGTGGCGAGCCGGTACTGCCGGGCATTTCCATTGGCCACAACGAACACGGCGCCTGGGGACTCACGATCTTTGCCACCGACGGCGAAGACCTCGTGGTGTACGACACCGATCCGTCCAACCCGGAACAGTATCGCTACCAAGGCAACTGGGAGCGCATGCGCACCATCGTGGACACGATACCGGTAAAGGGACGCGCACCGGAGATCGTGACGCACCGCTACACGCGCCACGGGCCCGTGGTGTATCGCGACACCGAGCGCCACCGTGCGTTCGCCGTGCGCGCGGCGTGGATGGAAATCGGCGGTGCACCGTATCTCGCCAGCCTGCGCATGGATCAGGCGCGCACGTGGGAAGAGTTTCGTGACGCCAACCGCTACGCGCACATTCCCGGCGAGAACATGCTGTGGGCCGACCGCACCGGCACTATCGGATGGCAGGCCGTGGGCATCGCGCCGCGCCGCCGAAACTTCAGCGGACTCGTGCCCGTGCCTGGTGACGGACGCGAGAATGGTCGCTACGAGTGGGACGGATTCCTCGACATCCTCGACAAGCCGCACGACGTCAATCCGACGAACGGATTCCTCGCCACCGCCAACAACGATCTCATCCCGCGCGACTATCCCTTTATGGACGCGGTGGGCTATGTGTGGTCCGACCCATATCGCTTTGCGCGCATCAGCGAGGTGTTGGGAAGCGGGAAGCTGCAATCCGTTTCCGACATGATGCAGCTGCAGACGGACGAACTGGCGCTGCCGGCCCGCCAGCTCGTACCGCTGTTGCGCGAACTCCGGGCACCGACCCCGCGTCTCGATTCGCTGCGCATGCGCCTGCTCTCATGGGACCGCGTGCTCAACCGGGAGTCGGTGGAAGCTGGCCTGTACGCCGAGTGGGAGTCGCAGCTGCGGAGCATGGTCTACCGCGCCGTGGTGCGCCCGTCCGAGCGGTCGGTCGTACGCTCGGTTCCGCTGCGCAACGTGGTGCGCTGGCTGGTGATTCCGCCGGCCGAACTCGGCGCGTCACCCATGGCCGCACGCGACACGATGCTGCTACAGGCGTTGGCGGCGGCCGAGACCGAGCTGCGGGGACGCTTTGGCGAACGCGTGGACGACTGGCAGTACGGACGCCCGGGCTACAAGCACGCGCTCATCCGGCACGCGCTGAGTGCCGCGGTGGACAGCGCGACACGCGCGCGACTGGACGTGGGGCCCATGCCGCGCGGAGGGTACGCCGTGACCGTGAACGCCACCGGCAACGGTGACAACCAGACCAGCGGCGCGTCGTTCCGCTTGATCGTGGACCTCGCCGACTGGGATCGCGCGGTGGGCATGAATACGCCCGGGCAGAGCGGGGACCCGGCAAACCCACATTACCGTGACCTGTTCACGCCGTGGTCGCGCGATCAATTCTTCCCGGTGGTGTTCAGCCGGTCGCAGGTGGAGCAGGCAACGGAGTCGATTGTTCGATTGCGTGCGGCCGGGCGGTAGGCGGACGCGCGCTCAGGTACACCGTGCGTCCGGTCGCTGCGACGCGTTCGTCTAGAACCGAACGCCGAACATCAGCGGGGCCACGGTGAGTCCACTTCCACGTCCCAGCGTCTCTCCCGAGAACACGTGCTGAAACCGGGATTCAAAATAGCCCTCTTGGCCGAGCACATTCGCGAGGATGCCGATTCCGATGGACGCGGAGGGCGACGTGCGCGTTGTGGAGCCCGATGCCCCATGACGGACGGCGCCGGCGCCCAACGTTCCGTAGGCACCGAGCCAGTCGAAGAACAATCGCTGCCGACCTTTGGACGTGAGCTGCAGCGACGCGCCCATCATCTCGTAGCGACCGGGCAGCGGCTCCGCGGTGTTCTTTGGCAGCGTGGCGTACGAGAGTTCCACGCCCACTCCGGGCAAGCGATCATTGCCGGAAAGGAACCACGCACCGACGTGTCCGGCCACGCCAGTCGATACGAGGTCGCCGAGTCGACCGATCGGGATGGCCGGTGCGATCGCGAGGTGTGGGTGCCAGCCGGGTTCGAGGTAGAATCCGGCACGCTCGCGTCGCTCGGCGGCCGAGTTGACGGGTGTGTCCTGCGCCTGCAGCACTGGCGAGCCCGTCGCAAACAGGGCGGCGGCCACGCACGCACAGAGGCTGCCCGGAATCATTCGCCGGGCCGCACGAACCCGTCGCACCGAGCGAGCAGGATCAGCGGTCATTGTGCACCTCCGGCAGTTGGCTGCCCCCGCCGATCCAGCATCGTCACCGGCCCCAGACCCAATGCCGCCAGCCGCGCCCGCTGCGTCTTCGCATCTCCTACCACCAACCAGATCATGCGCGACGGTTCCAGATACTCCGCCGCCAACTGCTTCGCCTGCTCGGCGGTGAAGTTGCGCACCGTTGCTTCGCGCTGCAAAACGTAGTCGGCCGGGAAGCCGAGGTCGCTCATGTCGGCCAGCAGGCCCACCTTGGAACCGAGCGTCTCGAACGCCCCTGCATTCGCACGCAACAGGTAGCCCTGCGTCGCTTCAAGATCCTCGGCGTCGAACGTGGGCCCGTGCTGCTCGACAATGCGCTTGATCTCCTGAAGTGACTCCAGCGTTACGTTCGATCGCACGGACGAGCTGATGGAGAACGGACCCGGAATTCGCGATCCTCTGAATCCGGAGCCGATGCCGTAGGTGTAGCCCTTGCCCTCGCGCAGCACCTGCGTGAGCTCGGACGCAAACCCGCCGCCACCCAACCGAAAGTTCATCACGCTCGCCGGCCAGAAGCTGTCATCCGTCTCGGCCAGCGCCAGGAACCCGATATTGAGCACGGACTGGCTCGCGTTGGGAACGTCCACCATGTACAGACCGGCGCGCGACGGGTCCCACAACGGTGCAGCTGCCAACGTGGGGGCGTCGCCACTCCAACGCGAGGTGAGACCCGACATCGCTGAGACCACCCGGTCCTGCGTGAGCGCGCCGGCCACGTGCATGGCCGCGAGCGACGGCACCAGCGCCTTCGCATGGTACGCCTTGAGATCGTCGATCGTGAACGCCGGCACCGTTTCCACCGTACCCAGGGTATTCTCGGCGAGAATGTGATCGCCGTACAACCGGCGGGCGAAGACGCCGCTGGCCAGCGACGTGGGGCTCGAGGCTTGCTGGCGCAGCGCACTCTCCACACGCTGGCGCGCAAGCGTAAACTCTGTGGTGTCGAAGCGCGGCTCAAGCAGGATTTCTTCCACGAGTGTCATCGTGGAATCCCAGTTGCGCGCGAGTGTGCTGCCGCGAATGCTGAACGATTCGCGACCGGCCGACACGTCGATGGACGCACCCAGCAGGTCGATGGCCTGTTCCAGTTCAGCCGGTGTGCGCTTGGCTGTGCCTTCGGTCATTGTCTGCGCGAGCAGGTTCGCGATGCCCACGCGTCCGGGCGCTTCCGCGAGCTGACCGCCGTGGATGCGCAGTTCAAACTGCACGAGCGGCGTCTCGCGATCCTCGATGCCGAGCACCTGGATGCCGTTGGCGGTGCGCTCCTGCCACACGGTTGGTGCGCGCAGTGTGGGGCTCGCACCGGCCGGCGGCTCAATGGAACGATCGATCTCCGACGGCGTGCGCACGATGGTTTCGCGGTCGTTGATCGCGACCGGCGCCTCGGCGGCGAGCACAATGGGCTCTTCTACCACGTCGGCACGCGTTGAGCCGTCCAGCGCGAGTGCGGCGCTTCCCTTGGGCACGAAGCTGGCCGCCACCCACGACTTGCCGGCGATGTACTGCCGGTACACGCGCATCAGGTCTTCTGCGGTCACGCCGAGTGTGCGACGCAGGTCTTCCTGCAGGTAGTTGGGATCCTTGGCGAAGATCGCATAGTCCGCCAGCTGGAACGCCTTGCCCAGATCGCTGGAGAGTCCGGCGTAGAAGTTCGTCTCGGTGCCCGCGAGCACGCGGGCCAGCTCGGCGGCGGGCACCCCGTCACGCTCAAACTTCGCGAAGCCGGAATCGAGTGCGGCCTTCACCGCGTCGAGGTCGGTGTCCGGAAATGCACGGACGCGCACGCCGAACGTGCCCGCGAGCTCTGAGGAGCGATTGAACGCGGTCACGGACGGCGCGACTTTGGCGTCTTCCACCAGCGCCTTGTACAGTGGCGTGTTCTTGCCGTCGGACAGGATGCGTCCCAGCACGTCGAGCGCGTACTGGTCCGGGTTGTACGCCGGCACCGTGGGCCACGACATGTCGAGCTGTGGGAGGCGCGCGAAGTTGTCTTCGTGGTACAGGCGCTTGCTCTCGCTGAGCACGACCTCGGGAATGGGCGCCCTCTCCGGCAGTTCACGACGGGGCACTTCCCCGAAGTACTTCTGGATCCACGCCTTGGTCTGCGCCACGTCGATGTCGCCCGCGACCACGAGCGTGAGATTGTTCGGGCCGTACCAGCGGCTGTGGAACTCCTTCACGTCGGCAAGCGTGGCGGCGTCCAGGTCTTCGAGCGACCCGATCACCTGCCAGCGATACGGATGACCTTCGGGATAGAGCGCCTGGCTGATCACGTAGGAACTGTGGCCGTACGGCACGTTGTCCACGCTCTGCCGCTTCTCGTTCTTGACGACCTGCTTTTCCTTGGCGACCACATCTTCGGTCACCGTATTGATGAACCAGCCCAGTTTGTCGGCCTCGGCCCACAGCGTCTTCTCCAGACCGTCAATCGGCACCTGCTCGAAGTAGTTCGTGCGGTCGTTGCTGGTGGAGCCATTGGTGGAGCTGCCAATGCGCGTCATGAGCTTGTCGAGCCCTCCCGGTCCGAGGTTCTCGGAATCGAGAAAGAACAGATGCTCGAACAGATGCGCGAAGCCGGTGCGGCCGGGCACCTCGCGCGCCGACCCCACGTGGAAGGTCATGGCCACGGCGGCGATCGGGTCGGACCGGTCCACGTGGAGAATGACTTCCATGCCATTGTCGAGCTCGTACCGCTCGGCGGTGAGCGAGACACCGCTGTCGGCTGCGGCGACCGTGTCGGCTGCATCGGATCCGCCGGTGCCGCACGCGCTCGCGAATGTCACGCTCGCAGAGAGGACAACGGCGGCGGCAATCCGCGACAGGGAGTTCAACGGGAGAGACATGGCGGTTCGGACGGGGGGGTCGGGGGGCGCGGGCTGGAGAAACCTCGCTGGAACCTACCGCTCGGACGCCGGTTTGTGGGTGGGTCGGGGACGACACGCACCGTACCAGCATGTCGCTGACTTCCCTCGGCGCGCACCGGTACCACGAAAATGTCCGGCTGGACCAGCCGTCTTGGTGAAAACACGAGGTCGGCCGGCGACAGCTTGGCCCAGCCCAGATCGTGCGCGAGCGCACGCTCACGAGGGCGTGGATACAGGTTCTCGACGGCAGCTTGGTGCACCCAGCTCGGCGCGGGCGTCACGCGCAGAAGCTGCCGCTCCTACCCAAATCGGGCGATACTCACGGGCGCCCGAAGTCTCGATATTTGAGGTTGCTCATTTCGAGTCGCGCCGCGGACGGCTGACGTGCAGGTTCGTTCGCGGGGTGTTGTCTTTGGAACCTCAGGTTGGAGCAAACACATGATCAGATCACAAGCAATGCGCTGGCCCTCGCTGGCAGTGGTGCTGCTGGCCGGCACGCTGGCATGCGAGAATACCGGAGAAGGCCTGAAGCAGGACGCCGAGAATGCGGCGGAGCAGACGTCTCAAGCGGCGGAGAAGGCGGGAGATGCAGTCTCCGGCGCCATGATGACGGCGCAGGTGAAGTCCGCGATCGTCGCGGACTCGCGCATCCGGTCGGGCGAGATCAACGTGGACACCGATGACGCGCTCAAGACCGTCACGCTCAAGGGCTCTGTGATGACGGCGGAGGAAAAGGTGATGGCGGGCGAGGTGGCGACCGCGAAGGCAGGGGGCTACCGGGTGGTGAATGCACTGGTGATCCTGCCATAGCCACACGTCGCCGCCGGCGCGATGTCTGCGCTACACGTTGTGCATGGTATTGAACGTCGGCTGCAGGTCCCGGATGAGCAGCGCTTCGATAGCGGCCCGATAGTCCACGGCCCAGCGCAAATAGAACTTGTCCGGTTGAATCACTGAGCGCTGCGACGGTCCGGTGCCGGTGCGGTTGATCACGTTGATGGGCTTCCGGATCACACTGTGCGTCAGGCTCCCGTCAGCGCCAGCATGCGCGGCGGAAGCGCGCGAGAGGAACATAAAGAATCCGCCGCGGTGCATGTTTGACAGACCGGAGGCGTCGCCGGTCCTGTACTTCCGCATGCGATCGCGAATGCTGGTGGTCGCGATGCCCACATAGAGGACCGCCTTGCCCGCCGAAACCACCGAGAGCGGATCGGCGTGGTTGGTAAACACGTAGTAGCCTGGCTCGTGGGGCACGTCCCGGTTCACGTCTACGGCGTCCCAATCGCGGGGTTCCTGCCAGACACAGAGGTGGTGCGGCGAACGATCGGTGTGCATGGACTGACCCTCCCCGGGTGAGCGGACAGCGGCGGTGCTTGCCGCGCGTACGGTACGTTCGAAATTGCGACCTGCTGCGACGCGACGCAATCCGTGCCGGCTGGGGCACTGTGCGCCGCTGGGCACCTTCGTCTATCGGCCTGCCCTGGAGACGTTCTGGGTCGCCGTCTCCTGCTTCCGTCAGTCTGCGCCGCAGGAGACGACGAGCGGCATCGAGCACAGGAGAACGAGCGCGGGCAAGAAACGGTGCACGGGGGAGCGGCGCATGATGCGTTCCGAGAGGGGGACGGCGGGCAGGGGACGCGCCGCAAGTGGCGCGGTCCCTCCTCTGACGCGTGGAATCCAGGCCAACCGGCTCACGGACACGAGAACAGGCACCAGGGCGATGCAAACCGTAGCCTACTTGCAGCAGCAAGTATGTCTCGCTTATCTTCCGTGTGATGCAAGTACTCACTCAGCGCCTCACGGAACCAGATGCGCACGCCGTTGTCGCGAAAGCGGCACTCAACGCGGCCGAGCGACTTGGCCTCACCAACCGGCATTTGGCGGCGGTGATCGGGCTGAGCGAGGCCACTGTCTCGCGCATGCACCGCGGACGGGGCGTGGACCCTGATTCCAAGGAAGGCGAGCTCTCTCTCCTGTTCGTGCGCGTCTATCGCGCCCTCGATGCCCTCATGGGCGGCAATGACGCGCAGTCCCGCGGCTGGCTGCACGCCAGGAACGACCACGTGGGCGGCGTGCCCGCCGAACGGATTCGATCGGTGGAGGGCCTCGTTGATGTCATCCAGTATCTGGACGCAATGCGCGGGCGACTCTGAACACCGGTTGCTGCGGCTGGTGCCGTGGCGCGTGGTGGAGTCACAGCATGAGGTGTCAACGCGCAAGCTGGTGGATACAGCGGCGGAGCAGGAGCTGCTCGAGACGCTCGTTGACCGCGTGAAGCCACCCGTCACGATTGGCGCGAAACAGCACTATTTGCTTTCCACACCCTTTCGGTATCCGCCGCTGCGGCACGGCTCGCGTTTTGGCAGCCGGCAGGAGCGCGGCATCTGGTACGGTTCGGAGTCGCCGCGCACGGCGTTTGCCGAGGTGGCGTACTACCGACTGCTGTTCCTCGAGGGCACGCACGCCGAGCTCGGTCTCGTGACCACGGCACTCACCGCGTTCACGGTGCGCATGTGGAGCGCGCACGCCATCGACCTCACCGAGCCCCCCTTCGCGGCGCATCGTGAGGCGATCGCGTCACGCACGTCCTATGCGGCTACGCAGCCGCTCGGACGCGCCATGCGCGAGGACGGCGTGGAGCTCTTTCGCTTTCCCTCAGCGCGGGACGTGCAAGGCGGCGTGAACGTTGGCGCGTTCACGCCGACCGTGTTTCACGCCGCGCAACCGCAACACCTGCAGCGCTGGCACTGTGCGGCGTCGCGTGTGGGAGTGGATGTCACGCGCGGCGATCATGTCCGCACTCCGGAGCGCCATGAGTTCGTACGCGCGCAATTCGAGGTGGACGGCAGCATACCGCGACCCGGCGTGTAGCCGGGCCCGGTACGCCAGCCATTATCCGTGCGCCACACCGCGACGGCGCGCGAACCACCCCATGGCCAGCAGGCTTCCCGCGAGCAGTCCGAGTGCGCTCGGCTCCGGCACCGGAACCGATGTAAAGTCAATGCGATAAATGTCCTGTCCGTTCTGCAGCTGACTCTGGAATTCGTAGCCTGCGCCTGTGGCAAGGCCATTGAAGCCTTCCAACTCTGCGAAGTTGAACGAGACAACGCCGTTCTGCGGCGTGCGCAGATCGTTGTTGCCCACGAACGCGGCCGCGGCCGGATCAAAGAGCTCGGAACCAGCGTCCCAGATGGAGTTCGACGTCTGGAAAATGGACGAGATCAGCAGGTTGCCATTGTCGTCGAACAGTCGGTATTGCTGCGCGTTGTCGTTGCCAATGAAGAAGTCGTTGCTGGGCACCGCCATCGACGCAAAGCTGAAGAACGGATTGAGCTGCGTGTTGACGAGGAACTCGAGACTGGCCGTTGCGCCAGGCGTGAGCAGCCCGCCGATGGTGCCGCGCGTGGCGGTTGGGTCGGCCGCGGCAAAGTCCGCCTGCCATTGTCCGCCGGCGCCGCCCTCGGCCACAGAAATGATACCTGCGCCCGGCGCTTCGCCATTGTTGAATGAATCGAACAGGCCCCGGTGAAACCCAACATGGAGCGGGGCAAAGCTGATGCTGTTGATCGGCGCGAGGTTGGTGACGGTTGCCACCACGCGGCGGTGCTGGGCGTCAACGGTGCGGCTCGGGACAAAGGCGGCGGTGGCGCTGGCAAGCAGCAGGAACGCGAGCGGGACACGATTCATGATGAAGCACTCCGAGATTGGGGAAGGGTGTGACGGGGGCAAGACCTGCCCCACACCCTCTCCTCACACGGAAGCGACAGAAATCAGCTCATCCCGCCGGGCCCGAACGAACCCAGAGCGACGCGCGGCGCTACGCCGTCCGATAGCTGGCGCGATTGTGGCTCTCCCACACACGGATGTCATCAAGCGCGGACGCATCGCCCACGGCGTAGCTTCGCCGCTGCTCCGCCGTGAGGCCGTCAGCGCGCATGGCCTCAAGCACCAGCGCCGATGGAATGCGCCAGTGTTGCCAGCGGGAGAAGTACACGTCCGTGTCGCGCCATCCCTCCGCTGGCCCTGCCTTCAGCGATTCCACAAGCGGCTGGTTGCCAACCGCTGATTTGGGGAAGAGCGGCACAGCGGTGCACATGGCCGTTGCGGCATCGACGTAGAGCACCAGAAAATCGTGCTCGCCCACCACCGCCCGGTCGCCCTGCGGACCGGTGACGGCGTTGGTTTGCGAGCCGCCGAGTGCGCGAAGCGCGGCGGTGTCCAGGCGCACGACGAGTCCGGCGTGCAGAGCGATCGGGGTGGTTGTCATTCAGGCAAGATGCCGGAAGAAGGGGCCACGCGCCATTGCGACACGTCCTTCACGCGCGAAACACCGACGGCGGACAGGAACGCGGCATCGTGCGACACGACCACCATCGCGCCGTCGTAGGCGCGCAGTGCCACCTCCATGGCCGCGAGACTATCCAGGTCGAGGTGATTGGTGGGCTCGTCCAGAAACAGGCAGAGTGGGGGCGTGTCACCTGCCAGCACGCATGCCAGTGCGGCTCGCATGCGTTCACCGCCGCTGAGTGTCGCCACGGGCTGCGACGCGGCATCGGCGCGAAACCAGAAGCGGGCGAGTGCCGCACGAACGGCGGTGACCTCGAGGTTGGGGTGGTGTGCGGAGAATGCGTCGCGCACGGTGGTGCCCACGTCGAGCAGGGAGACGTGCTGGTCGAGATAGGTCACGCGGTCCAGCGGCACCCCGCGATAGCACTCGCCATGGATGGGCTGCAGCGTACCCGCCAGCACGCGGAGCAGGGTGGTCTTGCCCACGCCGTTGGGTCCGGCGAGTGCCACGCGTTCCGGGCCAACCACCTCGAGGGAGACGTGCTGGAGCAGTGGCGTGCCGTCCGCCACCGCCACGGTTGCGTCTCGCAGCGATACGATCACCGCCTTGGTGGCGAGACCTGTGGGTGCCACGGGAATGCGGAGCACCTCGTGTTCGGTCGCGCGAGCGGCGGCGGTGCGCAGCCGCGAATCGGCCGAGTCCACCACGCGAGCGGCGATGCGCGCCACGCGCGCGGTTGTGGCCTGGCTCTGAGCAGCGCGCGTGTTCAGCAGGATCTTGGGAATGCCGCCCTTGGCGCGCGACTTCCGCCCGGTGGCGGCGCGCCGAGCCTGTCGTTCGCGCACGTCCTGTGCGTTGCGCCGTGCGCGCTCCAGCGAGGCCGCCGCGCTGTCGCGCTCCCGTTCGGCCGCGTCCCGCTGTCGTTCGCGTTCCTCCACATAGGCGTCCCAGCCGCCGCCGTAGGCGACGAGCGTTCCGTGCTCGACCGCCAGAATGCGGTGTACGTGCGAAAGCAGCGCCCGATCATGCGTGGCGACGAGCAGTGCGCGTGGCCAGCGTGCGACGAGCGCGTACACGGCGTCCCGGCTCGTTGCGTCGAGATCGTTGGTGGGTTCGTCGAGCAGCAGCAGGTCCGGTTGGGCGAGCCACTGCGCGGCGAGGGCGATGCGTGTGGCCTCGCCGCCGCTCACGGAGCTCAGCGTACGATCAGGCGCGATGTGGGCGAGGCCGAGCTCCGCCAGCGCGGCGTGCGTGCGTTCCGGCAGGTCCCAGGCGTCGCCAATGTGGGCAATGTCGTGTGCGTTCGCCTCGCCACGTTCGGCGCGGTGGATGGCGCTGAGCACACTGGCCACGCCGAGTGCATCGGCGACGGTGTCGTGCGCTGCCACGCGGCCCTGCCGTACCAGGCCAATGCGCGTGGTGAGCCGGTGGACGTGTCCGTGGTCGGGTGGTCGTTCGCCCGCGAGCACGGACAGCAGGGTGGATTTGCCGGCGCCGTTTGGGCCGATCAGGCCGACGGTCTGCTGGCCGAGTCCGAAGGTGACGTCGGTGAGGAGCGACCGGCCGTCAGGCAGCCGAACGGCGACGCTGGTGGCGGTGAGGTACGTTTGCGAAGATGCGTGCGCGGGCATGGGGCATCAGGGCTGGGGTGGTGAACAGGGAAGGGTTTCCGAGTGCCAGTGCCTGATCCATTGCGTCCTCACGTCTGGTGTTGCGGTGAGCGCGGCCGTGGGCGCGCTGTTGAGTGCTCGCATGATAGCGCGGAATTGCATCCAGAGGGAAGCCGATGCCGGGTGCGTGCCGGGCGCCGGTGCCACCAGAAGCTTGCTTGTCTGCCGTCGCCACTCCGCGCAAGTTCAAGCGTTGCGCAGCTCCGCTCTGCGCCCGTCAGGTTTCTCCGTCCCGTCCCTTTATGTCGTTCGTTCGGCGCGTTGTCCTGCTCTCATGCGTGATCTCGCCAGCCACGCTGCTCTCACAGCCCGCTCAGGGTCGCGACACCATCATTGCCGAGCCCACGCTGGCGCCTGCGACACCGTTGCCCGCGGAGTCAGCAACAGCCAACGTGACGCGGTTCAGTTTCATTGCGTATGGTGATACACGCGGGCGCCACGACGGCACAATGCTGCAGGCCGAGCATCAGCTGGTGGTGGAGTCCATGCTGTCGCGCATTCGTCGGGCGGCGGACACGGGCGACTCCATTCGATTTGTGGTGCAGAGCGGCGATGCGGTGGTGAACGGGTCGCTCGCGACACAGCTCACCGTGAGCTACATCCCACTCGTGAACCGGCTCACGCAGGAAGGCGGCGTGCCGTACTTCCTCGCGGTGGGCAACCATGACGTGGGCAACTCCGTCAACCTGGACGATGCGCGCCGGCAGGTGGGGCTGCAGAACTACTACCGCACCAACGTCAACCTCATTCCGCCCAACGGCTCACCGCGACGGCTTCAGGATTATCCCACGTACGCATTCGGCTACGGCAACACGCTCTTTCTTGCGCTCGACTCCAATATTCCGGACGACTCGGTGCAGTTTGCGTGGATGGAGTCGCAGTTGGCGCAGCTCGACCGTACGCGGTACGTGAACATCGTGGCGTTCTTTCATCATCCTGCGTTTTCGTCGGGGCCGCATGGCGGCGCCACGATTGAGCGCCAGGCCGAGTCCATTCGGGCGAGCTGGATGCCGTTGTTTCGTCGCCACCATGTGAAGCTCATCCTGGCGGGCCACGAGCACTTGTACGAGCACTGGGTGGAACGGTATCGCGACTCCACGGGCACGCACCGACTCGATCAGATCGTGAGCGGTGGTGGCGGTGCGCCGCTCTATGCGTTCGAGGGCGAACCAGATCTGCGCGCGTATCGGCGCGCGGCGGCTACGGCTGGTGTCGCGAGCGTCGCGGTGGAACACGTGGTGCGGCCGTCCACCGACCCGGGCGCCAATCCGTTTCACTATGTGATCGTGCACGTGGACGGCGAGCAGCTGTCGGTGGAAGTGGTGGGGGTGGACTGGGGGAGTGATTTTGCGCCGTATCGGCTCAAGGGTGTGCCGTTGCGGGATACGCCGTGATGCGACGCCCGCAGGCGTAGGGCTCCGCAGCGTGTACGGGCGCGCGCCGATGCTTGATCACAATTGACCGGGTGGATGAATGCCTGACGACTCTCGAACCTCTATCGACATCGCACTTGTTGGCGCATCATTCAGCGACGCCAATCTTGCGCGCGCGAAGTTCTCGAACGTGAACCTGACCGGGGCGCGATTCGCGAACGTGGCGCTCACCGGAGCCGCATTTGACAACGTGAACCTGAGCGGTGTCACCGTCACCGACGCGAATCTCGACGGGATGACCATCAACGGGATCCTCGTCACCGAACTGTTGCGGGCGCATGAGGGTTGAACCGGAAGCCGTTCGCGACATGTCGGGCGGTCTGTCCCCGCTCGAGATCGCCGAGTCGCTCACGGAGTACTGGTCGCCGCGCGTGATCGCGGAGGTGGATGACACCTACGTGAAGGTGGCCAAGGTGCTCGGCACCCTTGCGTGGCATGCGCACGAGCATGAAGACGAACTGTTCTTCGTGCTTCGTGGCACGATGACACTCGAGATGGAGTCCGGTACCGTGACGTTGACGGCCGGCCAGATGTACGTGGTGCCGCGCGGGGTGCGCCACAACCCGATTGCCGAGGCGGAGTGTCTGGTGATGCTCGTGGAGCGGAAGTCGACGCAACACACGGGGGACGAGGTCACGGATCGTACGCGAACAATCTCGGAGCAGTTGCGCCCGGTGTGAAGGCATGGCCAGTTCTGTCCCCCAGGGGTGCGTTTTTGTCGCGCGTGCCGCGTTGCCGACACCACATCCCGATGTACCCCCTGTCCGGAGCTCGCGTATGAACCTCTCTCGTTGGATTGGCACTGCCCTCGTGTCCCTGTCCGCCGTGTCGCTTGCCGCGTGTGATGCCTTCATCACCGGCTGCACACTGATCGGCTGCGCCAACACGCTCACGGTCGAGGTCGCCAACGCTCCTGCCGGCGATGTTGTCGTGCAAGCCAGAACTGCTGGGAGCAGCGACTCCGTGCAGACGGTTACATGCCCGGACGGACCGGGTTGCTTCGCCCCGAATAGAGCGCAGTTTGTCAACTTCCTGCCGAGTCGCGTGGAACTGACGATCACCACCTCGGCGGGCGTCAAGACGGCGACCCTGCAGCCCGAGTACGCCAACTCCTACCCGAACGGAAGGTCCTGCGGCCCCGAGTGTACGCAGGGAACCGTGCGCTTCACGTGGTAAGCGTGCCGCGGCCCTCCCCGACTTCCGGCTACGCGCTCAACGTCGCCGACTTCGAACAGCAGGCCCGCGAGCGCCTCACACACTCCGCGTACGACTACTACGCGGGGGGTGCGGGCGACGAGATCACAGTGCGCGAGAACGAGGCGGCGTGGACGCGCATGCGACTCCTGCCGCGCGTGCTGGTGGATGTGTCCGAGTGCGATCTCCGCACCACGGTGCTCAGCCATCCGATCACCATGCCGATCATGACGGCGCCCTGTGCCATGAACTGCCTCGCCCATCCGCACGGCGAACTCGCGGTCGCGCGCGCGGTGTCGGCACTCGGCACCGCGCAGGTGCTCAGTACACTCAGCTCCGTGCCGCTCGAGCAGGTGGCGACCGAGGCTGCGGCGTTGCGCTGGCTGCAGCTCTACATCTACCGCGACCGCGAGATCACGCGTGACCTCGTGCGGCGGGCAGAAGCAGCGGGGTACGCGGCAATCTGTGTGACCGTGGACGTGCAGCGACCGGGGAATCGCGAACGCGACCTGCGCAATGGTTTCACCGTGCCCGCCGACGTGCGCGCGGCCAACTTTGACCACGCGATCGACGACACGGCCGACGGCTCGGCGCTCTTCACGTACATCAATGCGCAGTTCGATCCGGCGCTCACGTGGGAGGCGCTGGACTGGCTGGCCGGCATCACGTCGCTGCCGGTGGTGGTGAAAGGCATTCTCGCGCCGGCGGACGCGCGGCTCGCGGTCGAGCACGGCGCGCGTGGCATCGGGGTGTCCAACCACGGCGGTCGGCAGCTCGACACGGTAGTGGCGTCCGGTGATGCCCTCGCGCCCATCGTGCAGGCGGTGGCCGACAGCGCGGAAGTGTTTGTGGACGGCGGTATTCGCCGGGGTACGGACGTACTGAAGGCGCTCGCGCGGGGTGCGCGCGCGGTGCTCGTGGGGAGGCCATATTTGTGGGGACTGGCCGTGGACGGCGAACGCGGTGTGCACCGCGTGCTTTCATTGTTGCGCGACGACCTTTCGTTGTCGATGGCACTGGCGGGCGTGCCCGACATCGCGCGCATTGACCGGACGCTGGTGGTGTAGACCGTGCCAGCGTCCGGCAGCGAGGCAATCAGTCGCCGGTCGGCTCGATCACCAGCGTGACACCTCCGAGGAGGTGCCGCGTCGCATCCTCGCGCCAGAGATGCACGGCGTACCGCCGGTCGGTCGGGCGCGCAATCACGAGCAGCGCATCTGACTTCACAACCCGGACGCACTGATCGCCGTCCTGCGCGTCGGCCGGAACCGCGCCCTCCGTGCGCACGATGCGAGTGCGGCCGGGCGAACCCACAGCGAGCTCCGCGCCTGCGGGGAGCGTGAACACGGTTTCGCAGCCGCATTGATACGACGCGACGCGCGCGGGATCGAGCAGCACGAGGCGATGCTCACAGCGGGTGCGCGGGGTGGGTGTCACATGTGTAAGTGTCCGCTGTTGGTCTGTGGCGCTTGGCGACGGGCGGTCAACGACCGGGTCCACGCACAGCGTGACCAGTCCATCCCGTGCAAGCGCTCCCGCATCAATGCGCACGAAGAGCTCGTCGTCTGCTTCACCTTCGTGGCTCACGTCCACCGCGTACGCATGCATGAGCGGTGCTGACGTACGGCGCACGACCTGCAGATTGCGCTGCGCGAGGTTGTTGCGACGCGCGATGAGCGAGTCACCGCTGTCGCGCGAAGCCGCGAACGCATGGTCGTTGTCCGCCTGCACCTCGGCGAGCAGACACGGATGCTGTCCGCGATCGGACCAGGCGGCGAGCTGGGTGGACTGTTCAACAGTGAAGCGGAACACGGCGCGTACCGGCTCACCGACCGGCACGGTGGGAAAGTCTACCGTCATCTCCTCCGGGGAGATGTGCGACTCGTCGGTGCGCTGCCAATCCTCCGGGTACACGAAGGAAGCCGCCCCGATCACGGCCCGGAGCGTCACGCGCACGTTGCGGGCGACCGCAGGCCCGTTGTTCAGCACCTGCACATACACGAAGTTCTCCGCATCGGCCAACAGTTGGCTCGACAACAGTGGATCGGCTGGTGCAAAGACGCCGTCGTTTTCCGGGCGCACCACGATGTCGGGCGACACCCAGAAACGTCCCCCGGGTGGCGTTGACGGCTCCTCGCCGGTGTCGCCGCTCCAGTCGCGAATCATCACGTCCGCAAAATCGACGGCCCGAAACGCGTTGAGCCGACCGTAGCCCATCTCCTCGTTGCGCGTACCGTTTGGAAATCCGTCCACCACGGCATACGGAACGGGGCCCACCTTGTCGGCGGTGCGTTCAATGATTCGGCGCACCTCGTTCCCGTTGAGTGTGGGGTAGCGCGAGAACAACAGTGCGGCAACGCCGGATACGTGCGGGGTGGCAGCGGACGTTGCTGTAAACCCGCCAATTACCCAATAGTCGCCAGCCGGACTCGGGAATGCTTCGTGGCCTGCGGTCCCGACCATGTCTGTCGTCGGCATGCCAACGCTCGGAAACAGATCCCACGCCGGTGCAACGACGGAAATGCCGCTCCGCACACCGCCGAATGTCTCGTCCCCGTAGTTCGAGCCCCTGATCTCGCCGGTTGGCAGCACGGTGGACCAGCGGGCGTCCGTGCGGTCGGAGCCGCCGCACGCCATCACGAGGTGGTGCCGAGCGGGTGACACAATACCGCGCACATCTCCATTGCCGGCTGAGGCGCAGAGCACGACGCCGGCGGCGTCGGCGGCAATGATGGCATCGCCGACTTCGCCGCTGAGCACGGAGTACCACCAGCCGGACATGCTGATGTTGATCACGCGGGCACCCTCCGCCACCGCGCGATTGATGCCGGCCGCAACTTGTGCGTCGGTCGCACCGTCGAACGCGAGTGGAAGCAGGCGGCAGCGACCCGCAACTCCCACGATTCCGAGCGGGGTTGGCGCGTTGTCGACAATCGCAGCCGCAATACCAGCCACGTGTGTCCCGTGCGGATTGAGCGGTCCGAACATTCCGGGGACGGGTCGTCCATTGATGGTCGGATCGCGCAGGTTCACACCTGGCAGCGTGTCGAGATCCGGATGGCTCAGATCGACGCCGGAGTCGAGCACCGCAATCACAACGGACGGGTCGCCGCGGGTGATGTCCCACGCCTCGGGCGCGTGGATGATGGGCATGTTCCACTGTGCGGCGTAGTGCGGATCGCGCGGTTCGTAGAGCCAGGGAGACGCATGCGGCATGTGTTCGAACTCGAGGCGCGAGATTGCATGCTCCAGTATCTGGGCAATCTCGTCCACCAGATCGTAGACGGTGCGCTTCATCCGGTCGCGCAGCACCATGTACCGTGCGCGCAGGTCTCGGGAACGCTCCGCGTGTTCGTCAAGCCCGAACTCGCGCAGCACCAACAGCGCGTGATCAATCTCTGGACCGGAGAGCTGCGGGTGCAATGTGACGAGCAGTACGTTGGGGAGCGGACACACGCGTTCCTGCTGACCCGATGGTAGCGTGCTTACGTACACCGGTCCGATCCAGTCGCAAAATTCGTCGAGTTTCTCGCGTGCTTTCGCGATGCGTCCGTCGTCCACTGGTTTGCCGATGGTGTCGCGAACCCACAAGGCCCACTGCGTGTGGTTGATGCGAGCGCGTGCCGAATCGAGATCCATGAGCTTGTCGCGGCGCGGATCACTGTCCACACGCAGGCCAAGCGTTTTGAGGGTCTTCTCGATCGTGTCCAGCGAGGCGGCGCGCTTGGGGACACCGTCTCGGCCGACCTTGAGGGTGCAGCCGAGCAGCAGACGTGACGCGTCGCGTGGTAGCGCGGGGTGGGGGGGTGCGGTGAACAGCGTGGGGAAGACGGGCATGGTGAGCCTCCGCTACAACATTCGGGTTCGCGGGTCGCCGTGGGCAGGGCGCGTGGGGTGGGAGCGAACGGCGGTGCGTTTCGAGGTTGCAGCGGGCGGGCGGGCGGGGCAAGGGTAAACGGTGATTGGTTGTCGGCCTCAGGCACGGCGCCGGTCGGGGCTGCGGGGGCTGGCGGTGGTGCGGCGGGGCCGTTCGGAGATCGGGGCGGTGCGTCGAGTTCGGGCACTGCTTTCGGTTTGGGTAGACGGCTGACGGTGGACGGTTGAAAAGAGCATTTGGCTCGGCTGGACGGCGACGCTGCGCTCGCCGCTACGGCGGTGCCGCCGGATTCGCGACTCGGCCGCAGACCGGATGCAGTTCCACCGAAAACTGTGAGCCGTTTACCGCAACCGAAAGCAGTGTGAGGGGCCGCGGGAACGCCGTGATCTCCGAATGGCCCCGCCGCACCGCCGGCTGTGCAGAGCCGGACCGGCGCCGTGCCTGAGGCCGACCACCGTCAACCGTGTTCCCCGAAGCTCTCCCGCAGAGCGATTCTCAACCAACCACCGACCACCGTCGTTGACGGTTTTCGGTAGGTTGTCGGTAGCCCGTGGGCGACCTCACGCACGTCTCCGAGCCGCGCGTCGACATCGCACAACCCACGAAACCACACCGATCGCCCTCGCGTAATACAAACAGCCTGTCTGGCGTGATCCGGACGCCACCCATCTGTCCCGAACCCACACAATCCATGTCCACCCTACTTTCACGTCCGGCACCTCGGCGACCGGCGTTCATGCACTCCGTCATATGCGCCGCGTCAATCACGGCGCTGCTTGCGGCCTGCTCCTCCACACCCAAGCCGAGCACTGCCGCCAGCCCCGCGGCCGATCCTCGAAACAATCTCCGGGCTGGCCTGTTCGATGCCGCGGAGTACACGTCCAACCTCAAGGTTGTCTCGCAGGTCAAGTCGCCCGACGGATTCTTCGGCAACACCAACTCCGACCTCGCGTTCACGGGCAACTACGTGATCCAGGGCAACTATAACGGCCCGGTGATCTGGGACATCAGCAACCCGGCCAGCCCCACGCTTGTGGTGGCCTACGAGTGCCCGGCGTCGCAGAACGACGTGTCGGTGTACCGGAACCTGATGTTCATGTCGGCCGAAGCGTTGAACGGTCGCGTGGACTGCAAGCCGGGTGGCACGCCGGGCGTGGTGAGCAAGGACCGCGTGCGCGGCGTGCGCATCTTCGACATCAGCAACATTCGCGAGCCCATGTTGGTGGCCAATGTGCAGACGTGCCGCGGATCGCACACGCACACCGTGCTGGAGGATCCGAAGGATCGCGACAACGTGTACATCTATGTGTCGGGGTCATCGGGCATTCGCCCCGAGGGCGAACTGGCCGGCTGCGCGGCCACGCCAAGCAGTGAGGAGAACTCGTCGCGCCTGCGCATCGAGATCATCAAGGTGCCACTCGCCGATCCCGCCAGCGCCGCCGTGGTTGGCCGCGCGAACATCTTTGCGGGACTGGGCTCGGCGCCGAGTCACGGGGCGTCGCCTGCTGACATCGCCGAAATGGCCAAGGCAAAGGCCGCCGGTGCGTATACGGTGGTGATTCCGGCCAATGGCGAAGAGGTCCTGCTGCCGCCGCAGATCACGAAGCCGGTGATCGACAGCATCATGAAGGCCCGCGGCGCCACCACGCCCAACGCCGCCGATTCGACTGCTGCCCGGCCCGTGATCGACGCCGTGGTGATGCGCCTGCTCGCCGCGCAGGGTGCGGACAAGCCCGCTGCGGTGAGCACCACGGTGAGCGAGGGCTCGCAGTGCCATGACATCACGGTGTATCCCGCGCTCGGCCTGGCGGGTGGTGCGTGCGAGGGACACGGCCTGCTGCTCGACATCAGCAACCCGATCGCGCCGCGGCGCCTCGATGCCGTTGCCGACTCCAACTTTTCGTACTGGCACTCGGCCACCTTCAACAACGACGGCACCAAGTTGCTCTTCTCCGACGAATGGGGCGGTGGTGGTGCACCCAAGTGTCGTGCCCTGGACAAGCCTGAGTGGGGCGCGAATGCGATCTTTGAGATCGTGAACCAGAAGCTCGTGTTCAAGAGCTACTACAAGATCCCCACGTACCAGACGGCGAACGAGAACTGCGTGGCGCACAACGGATCGCTGATCCCGATCCCGGGGCGCGACGTGATGGTGCAGGCGTGGTACCAGGGCGGCATCTCGGTGTTCGACTGGACGGACGCGTCCAACCCGAAGGAGATCGCGAGCTTCGATCGCGGTCCGGTGGACAGCACGCGCATGCAGATGGGTGGCTCGTGGTCGGTGTACTGGTACAACGGCAGTCTGGTGAGCTCGGAGATCGCGCGCGGAATGGACGTCGCGCAGTTGGTGCCCAGCCAGTACATCTCGCAGAACGAAATCGACGCCGCGAACACTGTGAAGTGGGACTATCTGAACGCGCAGGGACAGCCCAAGATTGTGTGGCCGCCGAGCTTTGCGCTGGCGAAAGCCTACACTGATCAGCTGGAGCGGAAGGGCTGCGTGGCGTCATCGCGCATCAGCGAAATCCGCTCGCAGATTGACAGCGCCGAGAAGGCGCGCGGTGCGGCGCGTACCACGACGCTCGGCAAGCTGGTGACCGATCTCGAGCAGAACCGCTCGTGTGATCCTGACAAGGTGGACCTGCTCAAGAAGGCGTTGCAGGCGTTGCAGTCGCCGACGGCGATGTAGCGACTGCGCCGTCGTCCGCAGCGCCACACCAGAACTGATACATCGCGGCGAACGTGGAGGGATGTTCGGCTTCGAAGCGGTCCCACGCCGCCAGGTCCCGCAACGCGTCGCTTCCGCGCTCTACCACAAACTGTGAGCGCACCACGTGCGTTAGCTGGAAGCCGAGGAACTGCAGACCGAGCGTCTCGAGTGCTGCCGCGATGTCGGGGATGGTGTACGTGCGCTCCTGCACGTGCATGATGAGGTCACGACACCCGCTGAGTGAGAAGAAATCGGCGAAGGCGAGCACCCCGCGCGCGGGGTGCTGGTCCGGCAGCTCGAGAATCGCCTGGCGGCACGCTCTGATGCCGTTTGCATCGGCGCGAAATCCTGACGTTCGCCCGAACTCGCGTGCCGCCTCCACGCTTTCGCGTGCCTTGGTGCTGTAGAGTCCGATTTTCATCACGCCGCCAGGCGCCAGCACCGCCATCAGGCGCCGCCAGCCGGCCATCGGGTCACGCAAGTGGTGCAGCACGCCAGAGCACGACACGATCGCAAAGGGCCCGAACGTCGGCGGAATCTCCAGCAGGTCGCCTTGCGCGAACCGAATACGCGCCGCGTCATGACGAACGGCCATGCGCGACGCATACGCGAGACTGGTACGGCTCAGGTCGAAGGCCACGACATTGGACTCGCGAAAGCTGCGCGCGACGTGCACGGGTTGCTGTCCGCTCCCGCACCCTGCCACGAGAATGTCCGTGGTGTACGGCGCCGTCGGCCGTTCGGGCCGGAGCTCGCGAATGAAGTCTGCAATCGTAGTAGTTCGCGGCGCCCGCATGGTGGACCAACGCGGATAGGGATTGGATTCGTACATCGCGCGGACTTCTGCGGAGACGTCGTCCACGATGGGCGTGATCATCGGGAGTGCTGCGGCAATGGCCATCTCCTCCGCATGCGCAATCAGCTGCTCGGCGATCAACACGCCGAGCGCTGGAGGCCACGCGGATTCGGGTACATCGAGCAGTCGCCGCCAGCCGGCCACGCCATGGAGCGGCTCATAGAGCGCGAAGCGGAGGAGCGGTGCCGCCAGAAACTCCGGCTCGAGGTTTTCGTGCTGCAGTTGGTGCTCGAGGTGTGTCTTCCACTGCGCGACCGCTTCTGCCTCCTCCTCGCGCACTACCCACGCATACTCGGTGAGGTGGCACTGTGCGGCGAGCACGCCCGCGAAACCCTGAAGCTCTGCGAACGCGTCGCGAGTGCCCGTTTCGTCAGGGAGGGTGCTCATCAGGCGCTGGCCGACTCCGCGGCGTATCGCGGTGAACACCCGTTCGATATCGCCGTCGCAGATCATGATGCGCGGCAGCGCCGCGCAGAGCAGGGGATCGCGCGCGAGCGAAGCGACGGCGTCGGGTGCGTGCGCGAACGGATCCAGATTCGCATGTACGACGCGCTGTACGACCAGAAACGACGCCTCAGACGCCAAGAGACCCAGCACGGAACCCGCGAGCGACTGCGATCCGATCTGGTCATCAGTGCACAGCAGCTGAAGCACGCGGCGTGCATTCGAGGAGGCGGTGTGCAGCACGACACCGTCCAGCAGCGAGCCCGCCAGGTGTCGGAGCGGCGCTGAGCCCGGACTGACGGCGACCGCCTCGAACAGGAGGCTCAGCGCATCCGTCAGACGGCCCTCGGCATGCAGGGTGGTGGCCAGATTCACCTGCGCGTCCACGTAGTCCGGCCGCAGTATGAGCGCCTGCTCAAGGCACTCGCGCGCCGTGCCGAGCGCGCCGAGCACCCGATGCACATCGCCCAGCGTGTTCAGGAACTCCGCGCGAGGGTTCGGCTGGCGAACGCAGCGTTGGAGTGGAGCGACCGCCTCGGCATGGCGCGCCGTCTGATGCAGCAGCAGGCCCAAGAGGTACAGCGCATCCCGGTTCGTCCGATCACGCGCAAGCACGGCGCGATATCCGCGCTCGGCGGCGGCGAGATCACCCGATTGGTGCGCGTGCAGCGCCTTTTGCAGCATTGAGGGTTCGCGAATGAAGTTCTGTGTGTACGGGGCGTGTGGACGCGTGACGGTCGCTATCGCATCTGGACACGCTCGGGAAGAGGTAGGCTCCGTGTTTTCGTCCTGCGCGCGCGATAGCCTCTCGCGCTAGCCACCAACTCGAAACCGAACGACCAGACTACGATCTCATGGCCGGAGCGTCTGCAACTCAACCCGCGAGGCTTGCTGGGATGTGCGCCACACACGATGTGTCTGCGCCTTGAAGTCGGCGGCCGACGCATTGAAAATGTTCGCCACCCACGTTTGCGGATTGCGATCAATGATGGGAAACCACGTGCTCTGCACCTGCACCATGATGCGGTGCCCCTTGACGAATCGATAACTCTGCTCGTGCAGGTTGATTGTGAACGGGGTCACCGCGTTCGGCACCAGCGGCACCGGGCGCTCGAATGACTCGTGGTAGCGACCGCGGAACACGTCATTGGCCACCATCAGCTGGAAGCCGCTCATGCTGCGGTCCGGCTCATGCACGTCGGGATAGACGTCAATGAGCTTTACTACCCAGTCTGCATCCTGGCCGGTGGTGCTCGCGAATAGACGCGCCGTGATCTGTCCGGCCACCACGACGTCTTCGGTAAGCGGCTCGGTCACCCAGCTCAGCACATCGGGCCGACCGTGCACAAAGCGCTGGTCCTCGAGCAGCCAGGTACTCCAGCGCGACGCACCGCCAAATGTTGGCTCGATGGGACGCGTGCGATACGGCACGGGAGACGCGGGGTCGCTCACGAAGCTGTCAGCAGCCGCGATCGTGGTAATGGTGCGCACGCTGTCCACCGGCGGTGTGAAATCCAGCCGACCGTTCGCGTGGAAGTACAGCGCGCGCGTGGTCGCCTCGCGCGGTGGCCACGTGTCGAACGTGCGCCACTGATTGCTGCCAGTCTCGAACACCGTGGCCTCGGCCCGCATTGGGGTGTCGCGATCCTTGAGATGGAACGCGAAAAACGGCGCCTGGATGTTCTCGCGGTAGTAATCGGTGGTGGCGGACCCGAAATCGATGCGGCCGAGTGAGGTTTCGCCAGGCCGACTCCAACTGCCATGGCGCCACGGTCCCACCACGAGGAAGTTCTGCGACTTGGTATCCGCCTTCTCGAGCTCGTTATAAATGAGCAGCGGGCCGTAGAAATCTTCCTGGTCCCACCAGCCAGCCACATTGAGCGTGGGCACGGTGACCTTGGTGAGATTGCGTTTCATGGCCTGACGCTGCCAGAACACATCGTAGTCGGGATGCTGCACGTAGTCCGTCCACGTGGGGAGCACCTTGTCCTTGAGCACGGTGCGCTGGATGTTCGCGAGCGGACCAAGGTTCAGGTACCAGTCGTAGGTGTCGAACCGATCAAACGGGAAGTTGGAGTTTTCGCGCGTGGCTTCCGTGAGCCACGCATACTCAAACGCGTAGCTCAACCGGAACGCGCCGTTGTGGTGAAAGTCGTCGCCCATCCACATATCGGCCGGTGACGCCTGCGGGCTCACCGCCTTGAGCGCGGGGTGTCCGCCGAGCATGCCCATGGCCGACGTCCAGCCGTCGTAGGACACGCCGAGCATGCCCACGCGTCCGTTGTGCTGCGGCAGCATGGCGAGAAGCGAATCGATGGAGTCGTTCGTATCGGTGATTTCGTCAATCGCGTTGCGCGGGGCGTCCACCGGCTTGGGCGGACGTTGCATCACGAACGTGCCTTCGCTCTGGTAGCGCCCGCGGATGTCCTGGAACACGAAGATGTACCCGTCCTGCGCGAGCTCCCGGTACGCGCCGGTGATTGTGCCGCGCCGGTTGGCCACGCCGTAGGGCGTGCGGGTGAACAGGATGGGCAGTGCCTCCTGCTGCTTGGACGGCCGGAAGATCTCCACGTGCAGCAGAACCCCGTCGCGCATGCGGATGTCGGCGCTGGACTGCACGTAGGTTGCGGGATCGTAGGCTGGATCCTGTGCGTAGAGCGCCGCAGGTAAAACCGGTAGGACGACACTCAGCGCAACGAGGGCGAGGCAACCGCGCATGGACACTCCGGAAGAACGTGGTAATCACACCTTCGGTAACATGCAGCACGATTCGGGGCAGCGCAGGGTCATTTCGACATGTGACCTCAGATCGTCCGGCGTGGCATGCGGCACGCGGCCCGGTCCGTCCGATGTTTGTGCGGTGCACCCGCCGCGATTCTGAGGGTGCTTCCCACCAGCATCATGCGCGCGTAGCTCGTTGGTGACGGGAAGTTCTCCCTGTGAACGATCAGCAGGGAGTTGCCGGCGTACGATCACCGCGATCACGTCCCCGCTACGGCATCGCCTGCTGCATGCGATACACCTGCACACGCAAAACACCCAGCGTATCGAGCGCTCGGCCCAGCACGTAGTCGGTGCCGGCGCGGTAGAGGGCCCAGCGTGGCGGGAGGGTGACGGTGCCGAGCCAGGCGCCATCGGTGTCGATCACTTCCCAGATGCGGGGCTGGGCGTTGTCGTCGCGGTAGCGCTCCAACCAGACGCGGCGCGCGTCGTCCACGATCATGCCCATGTAGAGCGGCGCATACTCGGGAATGGGCAGGTCCTTTTCGTACAGCGCGGTATATCGAGCGCGCACGCTCATATTGAGCTCCGTCTCGAGCTCGCGCAGACGGCTCTCCTTGAACGCCGGATACACATCGGCGGATCGAATGCGTTCGCGCGGCCAACGCACCAGCTGCACGAGGAGACCGGACTGGTCGTAAACCTCTAGCTCCGGTGCGGTGCCTCGCATGACAACCACAGAGTCGCCACGTGTTGCTTCGACCTGCGGGACGGTGAGCGGAATGAAGGGAAAGTGCGAACCGCCGCCCGGAATCTCGTTCACCACGCGCGGCTGCGAGGGAAAGGCGCCGATGCTGTCCATGAACTCTCCGTCGGCGCTGTAGTGCAGCAGCGCGTAGGTGGCCCTGATGATCTGCCCCGGTGGTCCATTCAGCCGTCCGCTTTCGAACGAGGCGCCAAGCCAGGTTCCGTCGGCAAACGCGCCACGAAGAAACGGACGCGTGACGCCCGGCGCGGTCCTGAAGGGGCGCGTGCCCGTGATTTCCAACGTGGGAGCGAGCACGTGCACGCGCTGCGCCTCGGTGTCGTCCAAAAGCAGGGTGTCTCCGGAGCGAAGCATGCGAACGGTGGCGTACTCGCCAAACTCACCTGGGCCGCTGCCCTTTCGCCCAATGTTCTTGAGATGCTCACCGGATGCGCTGTAGACCCGGACCTCGTGCGACCCGCTGTTGCCGATCAGAATGCGTCCGTCTGCCAGCCGCTCCGCGTCGTACACACGGTGCAACAAATAGAGCTCTTCGCCCGATTCTTCACCAATCGAGACTTCAGGAATACTGTCGAGCAGGAATGGCGATGGCCGACTGTCGAGCTCGGTGGGCGTGCCGTTCGATTCCAGTATGCGAATGCCGGCGCTGTCGCGCACGGTGACGACGCGCGCGGTCGATGGGCTTGCCCCATCCTCGGCGGCACGGCACGCAGAAAGCAATCCACAACAGGAAAGCGTGCAGATGACAGAAACTTGCGAGGCCAATCGCATGGATTTGGTGCTCCGTATTGCGAGTGAACTGCGACGCGACCGCACGAACGTATTCCGCCGCGCGCTACACTGATGGTCCCATTCATTCGCGCCGTAATGTGACACCGGCGCGGTTCGTCACGGTTTCCACGTTTCCGGAGGTGTGGATACGCCCGACTGGCAGCTGGCACAGGGCAAGGGCTTCACGTTCTGCGTACCCGGCGCCACATTCGAGGTGCGGCGGGTCTATTTTGCAGGCGAGGCACGGGGCGACGAGCTCATGAGCCTGCAGCTGGACGTGTACCGCGCGGTACGCTTCGCAGAGGACCCGGAGGAGTCGCGCATGGTGCCACAGTCGTGTCCGTAGCAGCACACGCACGTCGTTTGTGCGAAGCGCCGCATGATGCACATGCCGGCACGCATGTTGGCATGCGTGAGCTGCTGGTGCATGATCCGGTGCAGGGCGTGCAGCTCCCGGTCGCTGCGCTCTATCCCACCGCGTCTGGCGAGTGTCTGGAACACTTCGGGCCGTATACGGTGAGCTGCGCCTACGACGCGGCAGTTCTCGGTGGTCACCTGCCGGTGGTGGTGATCAGTCACGGTCGGGGTGGCTCACCGTGGACCCATCGCGAAACGGCGCGGCATCTGGCGCGCGCCGGTATGCTCGTGGTGCTGGTGGAGCACATCGGCAACAGCCGCTCCGATGGCTCGCTCACGGGTACAGTGGCCATGCTCGCGCACCGTCCGCGGCACGTCCGACTCGCACTCGACGCGGTGCTCGCTCACGACGCGTTGGGCCCGAGTGCCGACACGTCGCGCATCGCGATAGTTGGGCATTCCATTGGCGCGTACACGGCGCTCGCGGTGGCCGGCGGCCAGCCGAGCACGACGCAGTTTGACGAGCCCGTGGGTCCATCGCGTGCGGTGTTGGTAGAGCACGATGACCGGGTGGGTGCGCTGGTGCTGCTGGCGCCGGCGGTTGGCTGGTTTCAGGACGCGCAATCACTCGCCAGCGTGCGGGCACCGATCCTGATGCTCACGGGTGCGCTCGACACCGCAGCGCCGTCGTTCCACGCGGGGTTCATTGTGCGCGCGTTGGGGCCTGAGGCGCAGCTCACGCACGTGGAGGTACCCAACGCGGGCCACCACGCATTCCAGACGCCGTTTCCGGAGGCGATGACGTCAGATTCGTTTCCGCCGTCGCAAGATCCGCCGGGGTTCGACTGGGTGGCGTATCACGCGGCGATGAACGCGCAGATTGCGGGGTTTTTGGCGGAGGTGTGGGGTGGGCGGGGACTGCGGTTGTCGGTGGGAAAACCGTGAACGGTTCACGGTAAACGGCCTCAGACACGGCGCCGGTCCGGCCCTGCACACGCGGCGGTGCGGCGGGGCCTGACCAAGAGCTCCGGCGTTCCCGCTGCCCCTCACACTGCTCTCGGTGTAGGTAGACGGCCGCCAGTGGACGGTGGACCTGCATCCGCCTCTGCGGTTGAGCCACGAATCCGGCGGCACCGCCGTAGCGGCGAGCGCAGCGTCGCCGTCCAGCCGAGCCCCAATGCTCTGTTCAACCGTCCACCGTCAGCCGTCTACCCACACCGAAAGCAGTGCCCGAACTCGACGCACTGCCACGATCTCCGAGCGGCCCCGCCGCACCACCGCCAGCCCCCGACGCCCGACCGACGCCGTGCCTGAGGCCAACAACTGGAAACCGGCTACGGGTTTACGGTTGCCGGATACTCCATGCACACCCCTCTCACCGCCCCACAAACGGTACCCCAACGTCCACCCACACCATTCGGTGATCCGACGCCAACGCCGCCCGCGCCGCGCCCGCCGAGTCCACCGTGGAATCCGGCCAGATCACCCCACCGTCCAGCACGCGCAGCGCTGCCGAGGGCAACACATAATCCGCCCGCGTGCCCGCGTTGAAGAACGCCGTCGGCCGCCCCGTGACCGGCGCCGGATCCTGTATGCGCGCGTCGCGCAGCAGCTGCATGATCGCCGGCTCAGCACTCTCGCCGTACCGCGAGTCCACCTGATCCGGCGGCGCGTTCAAATCGCCAAGAATCACGAACGCCGCACCACGCGCCAAGCCGCCCGAAGCGCCGCGATCATCGCGAATGGCGGTGCTGTTGTCGAGGTAGTGCGTCCAGAATCCCACCTCGTCGTAGTTGCGTCGCCCGTTCCGGTCTTCGTCGCCGTCGAACACGGGTGGTGTGGGATGGCTGGCCAGCAGGTGCAGCGTGTCGGTGCCAATCACAATCGGCACGTCCCAGTGCGACTTGCTCGACAGGCGCACCTGCGCGCGCATGGAATCAGCAAACCAGCCCGGTGGCATGTGTGCGTTGGGCAGCTCCTGCCACGAGAAGCGCGCAAAGGTGCGAATGGACGCCGTGTCGATGGGATAGCGCGAGAGAATCGCCATGCCGTACTGCCCCGGATACGTGCCAAAGCCCCAGCTGTCGTCGCCGTAGGTGCGCGTGCCCACGTCGGCGGCTGTGGCCACCACGCCATCGTGGTTCAGGTCATAACCGGAGAGGTCGCCGGTGTTGGTGTGCGCGGAGTAGACGTACGGGTAGCGCATCGAATCCGGACCGGTCGCCAGGAACTCGTCGGCGAATCGGCGCGCCGGCAGCATGGGATCGCCAGGCGGCGCGTCGATCTCATTGAGCAGGATGATGTCCGGCCGTACCTCGCGAATGATCTCGGCGGCCGCACGAATCTGCGGCGTACCGCGCAGCGTGCCCAGCGCGCCGCTGCTATCGCGCGCGTCGAGCTTGGCCTCGCCGAGTTCGAAGATGTTGAACGTGGCGACGCGTACTTGCGTGGGACCGGTGTCAGCGGTCGCCGTGTCATCACGCGGGACGTCGCCGGTTGTGCCACAGGCGACGAGGAACAGCGCGAACAGCGAAGCAGAGGGGAGTCGCAACGGCTACCGCTTCGCGGTGAGCGTATCCACGCCGTTCAGGTAGACGGTGTCGACCACGGGAAGATTGATGCGGAACGCAAAGCTCTGCACCACCAGTTGCGCCACCGCCGCCCCCTTGAGCCGTGCCGGCCGGAACTTCATGAGCGGCAACGCGTCGCGCACAGCACTCGTGAAGCCGGAATGCGACGACTGCAGCGCAATGAACGACTTGGGGTCGGCGCGCCCGGTGGTGTCCACAATGAAGCGGGCCAGCACTTCGCCTTCGATGTGCGCATCGAGCAGCGGAATGGGATACGCGGGGCCGCCGCTGGACGGGTCGGTGGTGACGGCCGAGTCCACTTCGATTTCGGTGAGCACGAACTCTTCCACGGCCGGCGCCGGAATCGTGACTTCCTGCACCTCGTCGTCGCCCACCGCCTCCACGGTACTGCTGGAGGTGGGCGCCGGGTCACCGTCGCCAGTCTCCACAGCGGACGCGACCGTCTGGCTCGTGCGCTCCTCCGACGGCCAGGACACCTCCGTCTTGGTGGGCGCGAGGTACAGCGGCCGCGCCTCCTCCTCCACAAAGGGTATCTCGTCCTGCGCGTGGCGGTAGTCGAGCGACGTGGCGACCACGAGGGCCGAAAACAGGCTCACATGCAAGATCATGCCGAACGACGTGCGCGCCACGCCTCCTGCGCCCAATACACGGCCCGACTCGAGGAGGGTGAATCCTCGCGTGCCGCCGGGGATGTGTCCCGCGTCGTGTGCGGTGGACACCGTGGAGCTCCAGGTGAGGGCCTTGCAGGGTCGGTCTCGGACCGGACCGCACAATCAATATGGGGCATTCTCGCGGCGCACCACGAGGGGAAGGGATGAAACGACGGATTGTTGCCGCGAACCGACGATTTCCACCATCCAGCCGACCCTCAACGGTGGCGGATTGTGGTCCGTAGCACAAGGTTCGACCAACCGGCGTGCGCGGATGCGACGCCGGTCACTCGTTCCCCGCCTACCTCAGGGCCCCATGCGACGCATTTCCGGTACCTCCTGGCTCACCCTCGGCCTGCTCGCTGCGGCGGCGCCGCTGGCGGCCCAGGGGCCCATGGCTCCACCCGCCGACTCGGCCGCCATCGAACAGACCATCCGCGCGCTGCCGTGGCGCAACATCGGACCGGCCAACATGTCCGGCCGGATCACGGACGTCGAGGGCATTGCCTCGCCGTCGCGCACCTTCTACGTGTCCACGGCGGCCGGTGGCGTGTGGAAGACGATCAACGGCGGCACGACGTTCTATCCAGTGCTGGATACGGCGCGGGTGGCCGCCGGCGGCGATATCGCGATCGCCCCGTCGGACACGAACGTGATTTACGTGGGCACCGGCGAGCCGAACACGCGCAACTCCATCTCTCCCGGTGGTGGCGTCTACAAGTCCACCGACGGCGGTAAGTCGTGGCTCTTCATGGGGTTGGCAGAGACACGGCACATTGCGCGGGTGCAGGTGCACCCAAGCAATCCAGACATTGTCTGGGTGGCCGCGCTCGGCCACGCCTGGGGGGCCAATAAGGAACGCGGCCTCTACAAAACCGTGGACGGCGGCAAAACCTGGAAGATCACCAAGTTCATCGACGACAAGACCGGCTTCGTGGACGTGCAACTCGACCCGCGCAACCCGGACGTGCTGTGGGCGGCCAGCTACCAGCGCGTGCGTGGCCCCTACTTCCTGAACTCTGGCGGACCCGGCTCGGCGCTCTGGAAGAGCACAGACGGCGGCGAGACGTGGACCGAGGTGAAGGGCGGCGGGTTCCCGGAAACCACCAAAGGGCGCATCGGCATCGCCATCGCGCAGAGCAGCCCCGACGTCATGTACACGCTGGTGGAGGCCGACACCGCGCCCAATCCCAAACCGACCAAGGGCGTCGCGGCGCAGAAGCGCCCCAGCGGTCTGTACCGCTCGGCCGACGGCGGCAAAACGTGGGAATACCGCAATCCCGAGAACACGCGCCCCTTCTACTACAATCAGGTGCGCGTGGACCCCACCAACCCGGACGTCGTGTTCTGGTCGTCCACGCCGGTGAAGTACTCGCGTGACGGCGGCAAGACGGCCGGCAACACCACCGTGGGCATTCATGTGGACCATCACGCCATGTGGATCGACCCCAAGGATCCGCAGCGCATCATCGTGGGTGATGACGGTGGCGTGAGCATGACGCTCGACGGTGGCGGTACGTGGGACTTCATGAATACGTTCGCGCTCGGACAGTTCTACAACATCTCCGTGGACATGCAGGTCCCCTACCGCGTGTGCGGCGGTCTGCAGGACAACGGCTCCTGGTGCGGGCCCAGCCGCCGCAAGCAGGGTGCGATCACCAACGCCATGTGGCACAACGTTGGCGGCGGTGACGGATTCGTCACGCAGCAGGACTGGACGGATTCCAACATCCTGTACTCCACGTCGCAGGGCGGCAACATGGGTCGCTACGACTACGCGGCTGGTTCACGCAGTGCACTCAGCAAGCCCAACTGGCGCGACGCCTACGCCGACTGGAACGACAGCATCGCCGAGATTCGCGGTGATGACAGCAAGCCGGAAACCGCGGACATGCGTCGTCGAATTGCGGCCGTGCGCGAGAAGCAGAAGCAGGACTCCATTGACCTGAACCTGCGCTGGAACTGGAACACGCCGTACCTGATCTCAAAGCACAATCCGATGACGCTGTACTTCGGCGCCAATCGTGTGCTCAAGAGTGTGAAGCGTGGCGATGACATGTTCCTCATTTCGCCCGAACTGTCGTACGCCGACAGCGCGAAGCTCGACGTCGCCTTGCGCACCACCGGAGGCATCACGCCGGACGTCACCGGCGCCGAGACGTTCGGTACCATCGTCTCGCTCAACGAGTCGCCGATCCGCCCGGGCATTCTGTACGCAGGCACCGACGACGGCCGCGTATGGGTAACGCAGAATGACGGCGGCGCGTGGACCGAAGTGACCAAGAACATCACCGGCATGCCGGCGGGTGGTTACGTGTCGCGCCTCGAGGGTTCGTACGCCGAAGAGGGCACGTTCTACGTGACCGTGGACGACCATCGCCGCGACGACTTCAATCCGTACGTCTTCATGACCACGGACTTCGGGCGCACGTTCAAGTCCATCGCGGCCAATCTGCCGAGTGGCCAGGTGGATTTTGTACATGTGATCCGCGAAGACCCCACCAACCCGAATCTGCTGTACGTGGGCACGGACGTTGGTGTGTATGTGTCACTCAATCGCGGAATGTCGTGGCAGCGCTTCATGACGGGGCTGCCGAGCACGCCGGTGCATGACCTCATCGTGCATCCGCGCGACCATGAGCTCGTGGCGGGCACGCACGGCCGCTCCATCTGGATTGCCGACGTGGCGCCACTGCAGCAGCTCACGGCGCAGGTGATGGCGCAGACGGCGTACTTTTTCACGCCGCGCACGGCGTACCAGTGGGGCGAGCCGCCTATCAACGGTGGCAACCCCGGGCACAAGTTGTTCGAGGCGCAGAGCCCGCAGTACGGCGCGGATCTCTGGTACCGTGTTGCGCAGGGTTCGGGTCAGGCACGCATCGTGGTGCAGGATGCACTCGGCGACACGCTCACCACGCTCACGGGTCCCGGTGGCCCGGGCGTGCATCGCGTGTCGTGGAACATGCGCGGCAAGCCGGAGCCTGCGCCGGAACTGACGCCGGCACAGCGTCGCGACAGCATTTCGCTGGCCCGTCGCACCGAAGCGGCGCTCGACTCGCTTGAAAAGGACGGCACGATCCCGGCCAACGTGATCGCGCAGGCACGCACGAGCATGCGCGACGGTGCGGCGGGTCTGCAGCGTGCCTTCGGTGGCGGCGGAGGCGGTGGGGGTCGCGGCGGATTGGGCGGCTTCGGCGGCGCGCGCAACGATCGTCCCGGTGAGACACGGCCGTCGCCGAGCTTCCCGACGGGCGACGCGGCTGCTCCGGCCGGTGGCCGCGGTGGTGCCGGCGGCGCACCGGATGCCGCGGGCCTGCAGCAGGTGTTTGCCGCGCTGCGCGAAGCGCTCGGCAACGACTTCAACCCGTTCGGCGGTGGCGGCCGCGGTCGCGGCGGTCGTGGTGGTCAGGCCGGCATGGTGAGCAGCGGTGACTTCAAGGTCACCGTGATCGCGGGCGGCCGCACCATGACGCAGACGCTGCGCGTGGAGCAGCTCGCAGGCGCCGGTGACGGCGGGTTCGGATTCGGCACCGACGACGAAGACGACACGAGCGATCTTGCCGCGTGGTTTGATCGCTGGGTGCGCAGCCGGAAGTAGAACGCGCACCGCGCAGACGGCACCAACGCCGTCTGCGCATGCATCGTGGCGCGGCCCCGGAGCATCGGCAATACGCCGACGCTCCGGGGCCGTTCGTCT
>JBBSPE010000024.1:0-40289 GCA_038259155.1 Gemmatimonadales bacterium | reverse complement strand
CGTACGCGCACTCGCGCGGGGTCATTCACCGGGACATCAAGCCGGACAACATTCTCGTGGACGCGCTCGACGGCCGGGCGCTGGTCACGGATTTCGGCATCGCGCGTGCCGCCGAAGGCGGAGACAGCGAGGACGGCCCGCGGCTCACGGCCACGGGGCTCGCCATTGGCACACCCGCCTACATGTCCCCGGAGCAGGCGTCCGGCGATCGCGACGTGGACGGCCGCAGCGATCTCTACGCGCTCGGGGTGGTGGCCTACCAAATGCTCACCGGGTCGCCGCCGTTCACCGGCAACACGACCCCGGTACTGCTCGTCAAGCACCTGAGCGAGACGCCCGTACCCGTGGAGCAGCGCCGGCCGGACACGCCGCCCATGCTGGCGGCCATGGTGATGCGGCTGCTCGAGAAGGATCCGGCCCACCGCTTCCAGAGTGCGGCGGAGTTGGCGCAGGCGCTTCGGTCCGGCATTGTGCCGTCCGTGGCGCTTGGCGGACGCTCGCCCTTGCCGCGCAGCGAAGCGGCGAGCTCCGGCGAGGCAGCGCCCACGTGGTCGCGCGCGGCGGGCGCGGCGCCGCCGCTCGATGCGTGGGCCGATAACAGCGCCGGCAATCGGCAAGGCTTGCTCCGTCCGCACCCAACCCACGACGGGCGCTCGGCAGCGTCCGCGTCGGCGAACTCCGGTGAGTACGTACCGACCGCAGAAGAACTGGTGCGCTGGGAGGTGCCGAGCGTGCAGACGTTCCGTCGCAAGCTCGCGCCGTTTCTGTTCGTGAACGGTGTGCTGGTGGTGCTTTCGATTTTCTCGAACAACAACCTGCTGCCGATCACCACCATCTGGTCCATCTATCTGGCGTACCAATACGCCAAGCTGTGGTCCGATGGCTATGACTGGCGGGACGTGTTGCGTCAGCCCAAGCAGCGCATGTTCGGCGATGTGATCTCCGACGTGGGTGACTCGGTGCAGTCGGCGTTCTCGCGCCAGAAGCGGGAAGAGCTGCGCGCGCGCGGCCGAACGGGTGCCGGCCTCGCGGGCGCACTGTCTCCGCGCTCGCCCGTGTCCGGCGTGCCCATGCAGTCCATGTCGCAGGCTTCGCTGGGCCCCCATGCGGACATTGTGCACACCGCACGCGCGTCACGCGACGAAATCGCACGCCTGCTTTCCACGCTGCCGGCAGCAGACCGGGCCAAGATCCCCGACGTGGCGCAGACCGCGGTCGAGCTTGTGGGCAAGGTGGAGTCGCTCGCGCAGTCACTGGCCACGGCCGACGAAGCGCTGGCACAGCAGTCGCTGGCCGACGTGGACGCGGAGATCGAGCGGCTGGAGGCGGCCGCGAATCCGCTCGACCCAGGCTCCGACACGCGCGTACGTCGGCTCGCCACACTGCGTCGTACACGCCGCGCGACCATTGATCTCGATCGGCGACGGGAGGCGATTCACTCGCGTCTGGATTCCTGCCTGCTCGCGCTCGAGAACATGCGGCTCGACCTCGTGCGGCTGCGCACGGGTGGGAGCACAGTGCAGAGTGTCACGCTGGTGGCGGAACAGGCCATGGCGCTGGCGCGGGATGTGGATCGCGTGGTGGAAGCGGCGCAGGAAGTGCGCGACCTCACATCGGCGCGCGGCGTCGGCGCCTCGCGCTAGCCCATGACGGCGACGCCCGTGGCCGACTCCCGACTCTCCGGCGCGCGTCGCGATGACGACAGCGAGCTGCTGCTGGCTCGCGTGCGCGTGGCGGTGGCCGAGCGGTACGACGGCCTGCGCGAGATCGGGCGCGGCGGTATGGCGGTGGTGTACGCCGCGCGCGATCGTCGCCTCAATCGCGACATCGCGCTCAAGGTGCTGCCGCCGGATCTCGCCTTCCGGGCGGACATTCGCGAGCGCTTCCTGCGCGAAGCGCAAACGGCCGCACGACTGAATCATCCCAGCATCGTTCCCATCTACGCGGTTGATGAGGCGGACGGCCTGGTGTACTTCGCGATGTCCTTGGTCCAGGGCGAAAGCCTTGCGGCCCGACTCATGCGCGAGCCGCGCCCGCCGCTCGCGTTTGTGCGGAATGTGCTGGCGCAAGTGGCTGACGCGCTCGCGTACGCGCACCGCTCCGGCGTGATCCATCGTGACATCAAGCCCGACAACATTCTGCTCGAGCACGCCACGGGACGGGCCATTGTCACTGATTTCGGCATCGCGCGCGCGGTGCAGAGCGGCGCACGCCTCACGCAGACTGGTATCGCGGTGGGCACACCCGCGTTCATGAGCCCCGAGCAGGCAATGGGGCAGCGGGAAATCGACGGACGCAGTGATGTGTACGGACTTGGCGTGGTGGGCTACGTGATGCTCGCCGGTCGTCTGCCGTTTGATGCAGACACCAGCGCGGGCATGCTGGTGCAGCATGTGCAGGGCACGCCGTTTCCGCTGGCCAACTTTCGTCCGGACCTGCCGTTTTCCATCACGGACGCGATCACGCGCTGTCTCATGCGGGAGCCCACGCAGCGCTGGCCCGATGCCGCCGCGTTCGCCGCCGCGCTGCGAGCGGGTGACGCCGATGATCGGGAGGCGGAGCGCCGTCGGGCCGAGGATAGTCGGGCGCGGGCAGCAGGTGAGCACAGCCCGCGGGAACCACGGGCGCTGCGGGAGCCGCTGGCTGCGCGTGAGCCGGCAGCGCCCCGCGACCACGTGGCCGTGCGCGCGCCACTCGCGAGCCCGCGCTCCGCTGCGCAACAGTCACTCGACGCGTCGATGGAGCGCATGAACCAGTCGCTGGCGCACGCTGGTGAACAGCTGCGTCGCGGACGAGGCGGTGCGCCGGTCGCCGAGGCAGACGAAGGTGCGATGCCGGCCAGCCGGCGCATCGGCCGCTTTCGCCTGCAGGTGCTGCAGGCCGTGGTGCTCATTGGCATGCTGTTCACCATCAACATGGTGACCAGCGACAACTTCCCGTGGTTCCTGTTTCCGGCGTTCGGGATCTCGCTTGGTCTCGTGGGCGCGCTCAGGGAGCTGGGCAATCACGACATTACGCTGCGCGACGTGCTGCGTGGTCGGACGCGGGACGACGGTCGGACCGCGCTGGAACCGGCTCCGCTTTCGCGCGCGGCGCGCGCGCGACGCGTGGTGGCCGATTGGAAGCGTCGCGGCAAGCTCATGGGTTTTTCATTGATGGCGTCGGCCGCTGGTGTGGTGGGGCTCGCCGCGAGTGGCGGCGACAGGGGATTTCTCGTGCCGCTGCTGGGCGGCGGCGTCTTCGCGTTTGTGAACGGCGTGTTGCTCGTGCGCGACACGCTCCGCCTGCGCGATGTGGGGCTCTCGCAGCGCGATGCGATCGGCGAGCGTTGGGAGGACAAGGTGGCCGCCATGGACGACCGTCCGCGCGACGTGCGCATGGCCGAGGAAGTGGCACTGCTGGGCGATGCGGAGGTGATGCGATCGCCGCATGGCCGCGTGCTCCGCGAAGCGGTGGACGACGCAACCACGATCCGCGAAACGTGGGCCCGCCTTGATCCGGCCGATCGCGAAATGGTGCCCGACGTCGGGCCAACGGCAGATTCGCTCCTGGAGCGCGTCTCGGCGCTTGTCACCAACCTCGCTCGCCTTGACGGCGCCGTGGAGGCACACACGCTGCCATCGCTCGAGAGTCGCATAGCGGAAACCGAGGCGATCACCGAGCGCACGCCCGAGCAGGATCGCCGCCTGTCGCTGCTCAAGCGTCAGCACGCATCGCTCACCGAGCTGGTCGGGCGGCAGGACACCCTGCATGGGCAGCTGGAGAGCGCCTCGCTCGCGCTCCGCTCACTGCGCCTGGACGTGGTGAAGTTGCGTGCGCTCGGCGTGGGCGCGGTGATCGGCGACGTGACGAGCGCCACACAGGAAGCACGGGCCATCTCCCGCGACATTGGGCGTGCGCTCGACGTGGCGGACGAGCTGCGGCGGATTTGACGGCTTTTGGTGACCGCCGGCCCGCGTCAGTCGAGCGAGTCGGCGAACGCCTCGAGGTCGCCCACGAGTGACAGATGCTGGTACCGGCGCGCCGCCTCGATGCCGCGGGCAATGGCCTCACGAGCCTCGCCATCACTGTCGAGCTCGTGTAGGCACTCGGCATAGCGCAGCCAGCCGTTGCCCTCGTCATCGTTGGCCTTGAGGTACGCCTCGAAATGCACCACGGCCTCGGCGTGCTCGCCGGCCTTGGCGAGCTCCGTGGCCAACCCAAAGCGTGCCATCGCGTGATCGGGCTGGCGCGCCACCATGGTGCGGAACGTCTCGAGTCTCGTGTTGATCATGACAGGTGCCTGCAGTCAGGGGGTCACTGGGCCAGCAGTTCGCCGACGGCGACGGCGAGACGATCCGGGGCCTCCTCCGGAATGGCGTGCGCCAAGCCGGTGAGGCGATGTGTAGACAGCGATTCGATGGTGGCATCGGACAGCGCCGTGCGGAGCCGTTCGCCATGCACGCCCACAAACGGATCGCGTTCACCAAGCATGAGGCCCACCGGAATCGTAAGCGCACGCGCGGGCAGATGGGTGGTGTTCATGGTTGCCGCCGAGTCTCGCAGTTGCTGGCAGGCGACGGCGCGTCCCGCCGGATTCCGGAAGGGCCGGAGGCAGACGTCCATCGCGTGGCCGGCGAGCAGGCGATTCGTGTAGCCGCGGGTGAGGGCGGCGTGCAGGGCGGACGCCAGCCAATCGGGGGGCAGTGCGTTCCAGAGCGGCACGGCGGTCGCGAGACGCCGAATGGTTCGTGGTGGCGCGGGCTGCATGTCGCCGGCCGTGACCTGGCAGGGGTTGCAGAGCAGCAGGCGTGTCACGCGCTCCGGGGTGTCGAGGGCGATCCGCGCGGCGATGGCCGCGCCCATGCCGTGGCCCACGAAGCAGGCTGGCTCGAGGCCAAGCACGTCGCACAGGCGCTGCAGGTGGGAGGCGTGTGCCGTGACCGACATGCTGGCGGACGCCGGCTGATCGCTGCGTCCGTGGCCCAGCAGGTCCACCACGAGCACGCGATGGCCCTTGGGAAGCCGGCTGGTGAGGTCGCGCCAGACGTGCGACGATCCGAAGGCGCCGTGCAGGAGCACAATCGGCTCACCGGCGCCGCGGGAACCAGCCGCGTAGCAGTACAAGCGTGTGTCGTCGAAGTCCACGAACTCCCCGCGCATCAGGTCGATGCCGTTGTGGCGGGTGGCGTGCGCGGGGCGGTGTCACGCGGAGTCGGGGCGGGCATGGTGTGTAGCAATCTCGCCCCGGAGCGGAGCGGCGCAAAGTCGTGCGGTGCGCCGCTGCCTGCTCAGACAGTGCCGGCTCGGGCCGGTGAACCGCTGCCGTGGTGTGCTCAGCTGGCCCAGACGGCAACAGGGGGCGATCGCCTGGATCGCCCCCTGAATACCCGCACGCGCTCAAACCAGAGCGGTAGGAGGAAATGCGTGCTGCTACCCGTTTAGCGTACTGGCGGCGGACGACGCCCCGCGCCCGGAGCCGGCATCTTCGCGACGTTTTCGTCGAACTTCGCATGCTGGTCAGCCGAGAGCGCTTCGCGCAGCGCCTTGCGCTCGTCGGCCTGCATGGTCTGCATCTGCGCCATCATGGCCTGGCGGTCACCGCCGTCCCGCATGGCCTGCATCATTTCCGTGCGCTTGGCCGCGGTCGCGGTCATGATCGAGTCCACCTTGGTGGTCTGCGCGGCGTCGAGGGTGATGCCGGCGAAGAGCATTTCCTTCATGCGCTCCGGGGACTGCCCGCCACGTCCACCCCCGCCAGCTCCTCGGCCACCGCCACCGCCACCGCCACCGCCACCGCCACCCTGCGCCTGCACCTGCACACTGGCTGCCACGAGCATGAACGCGACAGCGACAAGCTTCTTGAGGGACATCATGGGGAAAAATCCTCGGATTTTTGGGGGAGCGATCGAGCCAACCCGCTCGGGGGACGCGCCGTAAATGATCGGCACGGTGAGCAGACGTCCAGGTGCCCGCGATGTTAAGTCCGTTGCACCGGCCCGGACGGGCAATTGAGGGGTATTCGCTCGCCGAGAATCGTGTTCCCGATGCCAGAGTTCGGAAAATCGCGCGATTTTCCGGGGTTGGGCGACGGTTCCACATGGCGAAGATCGCCGGACTCCAGTATCATATATGGACTTGGCTGCTCCGACGCCGAGCCTTACCACAGCTCCCGCCCGTGACTCTGCCAGATACCTCTCCCACGATTCCGTTCCCGCTGGCCGTGCCCGCGAGCAGGCCGCTTCAGCCCCAGCCGCCGGCGACGTTTGCGTTGCGGTGGCTGCTCGACCACGGGTCGCCGGCGATTCAGTACCGCGCCCTGCGAGAAGTGGCGGAGGTACGGGTCAAGCCCGGCACCCGTTTCGAGAAGGTGCCCTACGCCTCTCGGCAGGGCTGGGAGCTGCTGTTCCACCAGCACCCGGACGGGACCTGGGGCAACGGCATGCTGTCCGTGCCCGGCACGGTGCTGGACACGAACCCCAAGGTGGGCGGGATTCCGGGCTTCCGGCGTCTCGTGGAGCTGGGCTGGGACGCGGAATCGTCCCCGTTGGCCACCGCGCGTCGCGCGCTGTTCCGGCTGCTGCCCGAAGATAATGATCCGGCGTACCTCTACGAACTCGCTGAGGAGGCCGGAGACGACCCGGATCTGATTCACCGCGGGCGGCAGATCCTGCGCGAGGCGGCCGCAGCGGCGCTCGCCCAAGCGGGCTACGAAGCCGATCCTCGTCTGCGTGGTGCGGCGCGCCGCATTCTCGATCGCGTGGGCGCCTTCCTGCGCACTCCGGGGTCGGACAAGCCGTTTATTCGCGTCGGCAACCAGCACGTACTCCCGGCCGATGCCGCGCCGCCCTCGTTCTATACGCTCGTGATGCTCGCCTACATGCCCCACTTCCGGAGCGAGTATCACGAGCACATGGAGCTGTTGTACGATTGGCTCTGCCTCAGCATTCCGCGCATGTCACCGGTGCAGCAGGTGGGTGAGCACCATCTCATCGAGCAGCCGCATCTGGTGCTGGGCGACCTGATCCCCTCCCGGTACATCATGGATCAGGACATCCCCACGTCGCTCGCCTGGCTCGAACTCATGGCTCGCCTTGGCTTTCTGCCGCGCAATGAGGGCTGGAGCAAGCTGCTCGACAAGCTGCTCGACGACCGTGACCGTTACAGCGTCTGGCATCCGCAGCGTTCGGTCAGTATGCCCGAACAGGTGCCCGACTGGGTGTGGCCAACCATGCCGCTCAGCGACCGCCAGGCCGAGGGCGACGACTACGCCGCCAGTGTGACATTCCGCCTGGGCGTGATTGCCAAGCTCGCTGGTCGTGACGTCGAAATCGTCTGACGGTTTCGTGCGTGGGCCGGCGGTCGTTTAGATTCCGCCCATACACATGACGACAGACGAAATCATCACACCGACACCCGCCTTTGCCGATCTTGGCCTGGCGGAAGAGCTGCTCGACGCAATTCGCGACGCCGGCTATGAACATCCGACGCCGATTCAGGCGGACGCGATTCCGATCGCCCTGACGGGCCGCGACCTCATCGGGCTCGCGCAAACGGGCACCGGCAAGACGGCCAGCTTCACGCTGCCCATTCTGAATCGTCTTATTCACGGGCCGCAGCGCACCCGTGCTCTGGTGCTCACGCCCACCCGCGAGCTCTGTCTGCAGGTGGAAGAAAGCGTGCGCAAGTATTCCAAGTACGCGCCGCTGGACGTGATTCCGGTGTTCGGTGGCGTGAGCTACGAACCGCAGGAAAAAGCGCTGCGGTCGGGCGTGGATATCGTGGTGGCAACGCCGGGTCGCCTCATTGACCAGATGGACCGTCGCAACGTGGACTTTTCGTATCTCGAAGTGCTCGTGCTTGACGAAGCGGATCGCATGCTCGACATGGGTTTTGCGCCGCAAATCCAGAAGGTGATCGACCAGCTGCCGCGCTATCGCCAGACCATGCTGTTCTCGGCCACCATGCCACCGGAAGTCGAGGCGCTGGGCCGCAAATACCTGCGCCGGCCCGTGGTGGTGCAGGTGGGGCGCCGCTCGCAGGCCGCCAGCACCGTGACGCACGCCGTCTACCCGGTGCGCAAGGAACGCAAGACGGAGCTGCTGGTGGACCTGCTCACGTCGTCGCACCACGACTCGGTGCTCGTGTTCACGCGCACCAAGCACGGTGCCGACAAAATCGAGCGGGAGTTGCAGAAAAAGAAGATTCCCGCAGCTGCCATGCACGCCGACAAATCGCAGCCGCAGCGCATTCGCGCGCTCGAGGACTTCCGCAGCGGCAAGATTCGCGTGCTGGTGGCCACCGACATCGCACAGCGCGGTCTCGACATTGACGGCATCTCGCACGTGATCAACTTTGACGTGCCGCAGGCGCCAGAGGACTACGTGCACCGCATCGGACGCACGGGGCGCGCGGCGTCCACCGGCGACGCGTATACGTTCATGTCGCCCGATGAAATCGGTATGGTGCGCACGATCGAACGCGAAATCGGCCAGGAGATTCCGCGCATCTCGGTACCGGGTTTTGATTTCGGCACCGTGAGCGCCACAGCCGCCGCTGCTGCGTCGGGTTCTGCCACAGCGTCGGCCTGACACACACCGCCGCGTCACCGCACGCGGCCCAGCCGAGACACGGCAATCGTGTCCTGTTGCTGGCCGCGGCTGAGCACCACGCGCATGTTGGCTGCGCCGTAGCCCAGGCCCGAGGGCAGGTAGGCCATGGAATCTCTCGAGGCCTCGAGCGACACGCCATACAGCGCCATCGTTGACGCGCTCCACAGGGTGTCCGCGCCGTTGTGCACGGCCACCCGCGCATCGGTTCGCCCGAATCGCACCGCGGGGCGCACACCGGCCGCCGACGCGTGATCGCGGGCCAGCGCGAACGCCTCTGCCACCGCGTGATGCGCCGCTCGCAGCGCGAGGGTGTCGCGCAGGGCGCCTGCCTGCTGCACACCAACCGCAAGGAGGGTGCCCATGATGGTGATGGCCAGCAACTGGTCGAGCAGTGTGAATCCGTGACGGGGCCGCACGTGTTCCTCCGGGAAGGGGCGCCGTATATATCCTGTGCAGCTGTCGGATTCGCGTCACCCAAAGGCGCGCGCTTTCACCTATTCTCCGCCTGAATCATTCGTCTCGCCGGGAGTCCGTATGCCGATCGTCCGCCGTCGCGCCCTTCGCGGTGCGTTCCTCACCGCGCTCGTCCTCGGCCTGCTGCCGGGGTGCAAGCAGCTCACCAACCCCACCGCCGACGTGGAACTGCAGCAGTCACTCTACGACTTGCAGGACATGCTCCTGCAGATTCAGGACGAGTCGTCGCGGCTCCAGGGCCAAGTGGATTCGTTGCAGTTTGTGGTGGCGCGCCAGGACACCTCGCTCCGGCGTATCGCCAACCTGCTCGGCGCGCCAATCCCGTAGGCGCGGTACATTCCACGCGGACGTGGCCCGAGTCACGGATTCACCTTCTTTTTCAGACACTGAGCGCATGCGAATTGCCCTTTCGACCGGTGGCGGGGACGCTCCCGGACTGAACGCCGTCATCCGCGCCGCTGTCCTGGCGGCGCGCAACCGCGGATGGGACGTGCTGGGCAGCAAGCGAGGTTTTGCCGGCTTGCTTGGCGACGATGATGTCGTGCCGCTCACCGCCGACTCGGTACGCGGCATCGTGGCCCACGGCGGGACAATACTCGGGACGACAAATCGGGGCAGTCCGTTCAACTATCCCGTGCGGCAGGCCGATGGAACGTGGACCGAGATTGACCGGTCGGACGAGATGATGGACAACGCGCGGAATCTGGGCATCGACGCGCTCATCTCCATTGGCGGCGACGGGTCACTGGCCATCGCGCAGATGCTGGTGAACAAGGGCATGCGCGTGGTGGGGGTGCCCAAGACCATCGACAACGACGTCTCCGGCACGGTGATGACCTTTGGCTTCGATACCGCGGTGAACACCGCCATCGAGGCGATCGACAAGCTGCACACCACCGCTGAGAGCCATGATCGTGTGCTGGTCCTCGAGGTCATGGGGCGCGACGCCGGCTTCATCGCGCTCTACTCCGGCATCGCTGGCACGGCGGATGTCATCCTGATTCCCGAGATCGCCTGGGCGATGGACAAGGTATGTGACAAGATCCGCGCGCGGGATGCGGCCGGCCGCCGATTCAGCATTGTGGTGGTGGCCGAGGGCGTGACCATGCCGGACGGCGATGTGGGGGTGATGGGTGAGTCGTTGCCGGGTCAGGCCAAGCGCGTGGGTGGCGTGGCTGAAATCATTGCCCGGGAGATCCAGGTGCGCACCGGCAAGGAGACGCGGTCGCTCGTGCTGGGCCATCTGCAGCGCGGCGGCGCGCCCACCGGTTACGACCGGTTGCTGGCCACCCGGTTCGGCTCGGCGGCCGTGGAAGCGGTGGCCAACAAGAAGTGGGGCGAAATGGTCGCGCTGCAATCGCCGCACATTGTCACGATCCCCATCGTGGAGGTGCTGCGCGAGCCCAAGCGTGTAGATCCGAGCCATGATGTGGTGCGGACGGCGCGCGCTGTCGGGATCAGCTTCGGCGACTGAGGAGTAGCACGCTCAGCGCCCTGACGAGCTCATCTGTCACCTGAGGAGGACGCAGTCGTCCAACGAGGAGGACGTTCCGTCGCGTGCTGCGGCGAGAATGGGCGCCAATCCCGAGCCAACGCGGTTTTTGCACGATCCGGTGATCGGTGGCACGACTTCTGCACGGTGTATTGGCTGTGGGCCCTGATCGTTCACATCGTTCGATGTGAAAGCCCGTGGCCGCGTTGGTGACAGGAACTTGAGGGGGGGTACATGGTTCGACGCATGCTGATGATGGGCGGCCTCATGGTGGCCGCCATGGCGCCGTGGGGCGCTGCGGGGGCACAACGTGTCCCGGTGGCGTCCGAGCTTGGCGCGCCCAAGTCAGCAGCGGACAGCATCCCCCGGGAATTTGTGCCACCGGCCGACATGTGCCGCATCTGGCTTGATGGCGTGCCTCCGGCCCAGCAGCCCGCTCCAACCGACTGCAGCATCGCCGTGCGCAACAAACCGCCCAACGGCACGGTGATCTACGGGCCCAAGAAAGCGGGCAGCGCGCGCAAGGGGCTTGGCGATATCCCCATCAAGCGGTTCGATACGAAATCCTCCACCAAACCGCCCATCAAGATCCCGGGTGGTCCGGATACGGCCCTCGGCGGACGAGAGCCTTGGGAGTCCAAGCGTATCACCGATGAGCAGCTCTATGGCGACCGGCAGGGGAACCTGCCGGTTTCGTCGTCTGGTGGCGCAGGGTTGCCTGGCGCGGGTGTTGGTGGTTTTGACGCGTACGTCGGGCAGGGCGGGTTGTTGCTGGGTGCAGGTCAGGGCCTCGACCCGCGGTACTTCTCGGGGAACACGCCACCGCCCGGTCGTGGCTCCACCACGTGTCTCGATCGAGACGGCGATGGCTGGTGCGACGACTTCCGCTTTGGTCCGCCGCCGTGCCTCGACCGCGACAATGACGGGCGCTGCGACGACCTGCCGGCGTTTGCAGCCTTGCCGTATCCGCAGGTGCTGCCACGCATGCAATCCGCCGTGGACGTCGTACAGGGCCGACCGAGCGTGGAAGTCGCCCAGTGGCTCGGCACCAATGAGTTCGTCGCGCGTCTGCCGGATCAGGGCCGTGGCTCGCCGTGGCGTGCGATCTTCCTGGATGCGAACACCAACCAGCTCATGCAGGTGTGGACCGACCGTGACAAGGACGGCCTTGTGGACCGCGTTGAGGTGTTTCGCGACGGTCAGCGGGTAAAGCTGCTGCAGCGATAGCCGTCGCGGCTCGCTCGGCGCGCATCGCGCCGCGTTAGCTTGTGGGGTGCGCACCGTCCACGATCGATACCTCCCGCCGGATCGCGACCAGTTCGCGGCGGCCAAGCCCGACACCGGTCGGGTCATTGTGATCGCGCCCACGCGCGCGGCGTGCGAGACCATCGAGCTCGCGGTGGGACTTCACATCGAGACGTTCCTGCAGCGCACGCGCGGCGAGGAGTTGGCCCAACTGGCGTCAAGCGGCAAGGGCTTTGGGATCGTTGCCGGGACCGGGTCGGGCAAGACGCTGGCCATCCGGCCAATCGCCGAGACCATTCTGGGCACCACGTCACTGCGCGTCGGCGTGATCAACCGCGAGCGCGAAGCCACGCCCGACACGCCGTCGTGGAACGTGATCATCGTGACCACGGGCATCGCACGCCGCTGGTTCCAGGACGGCGACATTTTGCCGCAGGACACGCTCATCGTGGACGAGATCCACCAGACGAGCGCCGAACTCGAGCTGTGTCTTGCCCTTGGCAAGCGCACGGGCTGTCGATTCATCTGGCTGTCGGCCACCGTCGATCCCACGTTCTACTCGCGCTACCTCGAAAGCGCAGATGTGCTGCAGGTGAGCACGTTCGACGCCGAGAAGGCGGCAAAGGTGGACGTGGTGCGGAAGCAACCCGTGGAGTTTCTCGACGACGGGTTTCTGCGCAAAGCCGTGAAGGCCGGTCGTGGCATGGCGATGTTTCTGCCCACGCGTGCGATGGTGGAGGAAGCGGCGGCGTGGGTGCAGTCGCGCTATCCAGGTATCGCGGCGGCGCACTATCACGGCGGTGAGCCCATTCGCGTGATCCGTCCGTTTCTCGAAGGCGAGGTGAAGAAGCCGTTCTTCCTGGCCATGACCGCGGCCGGTCAGAGTGCGCTCAACGTGCCGGGTCTCGACACGGTGATCATTCACGATTCGCGCTTCACGAATGTCATCATGCGCGGGCGCAACGTGCTCACGCGCACGCATCTTGGCGCGAACGAGATCCTGCAGATGGCGGGACGCGTGCACGGCCGGGTGGCAGGTGGGCGCGTGCACATTCTGAGTGATCGCGACATTCATTTTGCGTCGCTGCGGCCCACGGAACCCGAGTTTCAGCTCGCCGGTGACTCCGAGCGCGTGGCGCTCACGTGCGCCGGACTCGGCGTGCGAGCCGATGACCTCGACCTGCCGGTGCCACTGGATAAAGTGGCGTACCGTCGCGCGATCGCGGTACTGGAGTCGCGTGGCTTGGTGGAGGAAGGGCGGCTCACCGACTACGGTCGTGCGGTGGAAGCGCTGCCGGTGGAGCGCGCGTGGGGCGAGCTCATCGTGCACGGCGAAGACGAGCTGCTGCCGTTCCTCTCGGTGATGAGCGGCATTGACTCGCTGCATCGGATGACGCGCGATGATCGCGACCTCAAGGGGCTCGTGCTGCACGGCAGTGATCACCTCACGGCCTACAACGTGTATGCCGAGGGGTTTGCCGAGGCCGGCTACGTCGGCGAGGTCTTCGGCCTGGCGCGCCATCTGTTCGATCCCGAGCGCGTGGAGCCGTGGGCCGAGCGGCGGGGCGTGTTGGTGAAGTCGCTCGAAGATGCGGCGTTGGCCATGGCGAGTGTGTACCGCAGCGTGAGTCGTCCGCTCCCCACGTCGCTGCCGTTTGCGCGTGAGAGCACATTGCGGCGCTTTGGTGAGTTGCTCGCCGAGTTCATGCCGTTTGACCTCGTGATTGACGAGGAGACCGTGGACGGCCAGTCCGCGCGCGTGTCGCGCACGAGCGTGTGCGGGAGCTGGGGTGCGATTGCCGGCTCGCTGCGATTCTTCGCCGATCGCTTCGGCGTGCCCCGTGCCGGCATTGAGGGTACGCAGCTTCCGGCGGATCTCATTCGGCAGCATGCGCATCGACATGCACCGGAACTCGTGCTCGATCCCGAGCGCGGCCACACGCCGGTGGTGGAGCGGCGACGCGTCACGTATTTCGGGTTCGAGTTGTCGCGTGACACGGAGCCACTGCGTGAGTGGACCGGTGCGCAGGCTGACGAGGCGCGTGACCTGGTGGCCGACGGTCTGGCCACGGGTCAGCTTCGACATCAGGCGATCCGTCGCAATCATGCGGCCATCGAGCATGTTCGCGAGGTATGGCGCCGTCTTGGCGGTACCACGCTGAAGCTTGGCCAGGCGGAACTTGCGGCGTGGTATCGCGCGCAACTCGGCGAGGTCCATCGCTGGGACGACGTGCGGCGACTCGCGCTCGACTTCGATGCGGCGGCATTCGTTGGCGATGCGGACGCTGAGCGGGCTGCGGCGCTTCCGGACGATGTTGTGGTGCGTGATCGCGTGGTGCCGTTGGACTACGACGTGGAGACGCTCGAGGATGGCGCGCTGCGTGCGATCGTGCGCCTGCGGCTGCCGGAGAAACTCGCGCGGACATTGACCGCGTCGGAGGTGCCGTCGCTGGACGATGTGCTCAAGGGTCGTCCCGTGCGGTACATCGTGACGCGTGGGCAGCGCGGCGCGGTGCGCGCGGATTCCATTGACGACCTGCAGCTCAAGCTGGATGCGCCATGGAGCGACGAAGAAGTCGCGGCGCATGCGCGCGCACGCGACCAGAAACGCGACCACGAGCGCGATGGGGATCGCCGCGGCGGGCCGGGGCGCGGTGGTGGTCGCGGCGGTCCGGGTGGACGCGGCGGAGGGTCCGGCGGAGCTTCGGGCGGCGGATCCGGGCGCGGTGGCGGGCGCGGCAAGGGACGTCGCCGCTAGCGGCGCTCCGTCGGGCACGTCGAACGATTCGGTGCGCTCCTCCGCAAGATCAACGTGTGACGTGGTCACCCTCGGGTCGGCCAACCAGGCGCGCCGGGCGCCGTCTGTCCAGTGGTTGCGGACGCGCCAGTGCCAGTCCAGCCCCTCGCGCGCGTAGAGCGCGCGCCGCCCCTCAACATCCCGCGGGGAGTGCCACGAGCCGAGCACGGGCACGTGGCGGCGCGAGTGGGAGAAATCCTTGCGATCGATCGAGGGACAGCTAGGTGCGGGTGGCGAGATTGGGCACGCGATGCGAGGGCGGTCCAGGGCGACGACCCGCGTAGTACCTGTTGTCCGAGAATTTCGCCCAAGTGGTCAGGATTGCTGCCGACAGCACAGGCGCACTGCGCGGTCACCGTTGGGCTTGCAGTTAGTCTATGTCATACGATACGATTGATAAGTCGTTGCAAATAAATGACTTAGAGAATATCTTTCGTCCTGCCTTGCGCTTAGGACCACTCGGTCCTATTATCTCTTCATAATGTCCGAACGCAGAATCCAGATCCTCGATGCCGCCGCCGTCCTCATCGCCGAGCGTGGATACAACTCCACCTCGGTGGACGACGTCATTCGCGGCGCCAAGCTGAGTGGCAAGAGTCACTTCTACCACTACTTCCGGTCCAAGGAAGAGCTGGGCTATGAGGTGCTCAACCGGCAGTTCGAGCGCTTCGCCGAACGCGGTCTGGCCATTCTGCGCGAGCCAATGATCGATCCACTGGAGCGACTGTCGCTCTTCATCGACGCCGTCGTGGCGCTGCAGGCTGAGCGTGGTGGACGCGGCGGATCGCCGTTCGGCAATCTGGCCGCTGAACTTGCGGATGCGCACGAGGGCTTCCGCATCCGAATCGAGGCCGTGTTCGAACGCTGGGCTAGTCAGATCCGCTCCCTGTTGTGGGAAGCGCGCCCGCAGTTGCAGGACGAGGTCGATGCCGTGCGCCTCTCTCGCTTCATCATCGCCACGCTCGAGGGAGCGGTGCTCATGACACGGGTCAAGCGCGACATTGGCGTCCTCGAAGGGATTGCCATCGATCTCAAGCGTTTCATCGGTACGCACGTCCGCGACAAGGTGGCCCAAGCGGCCATGGCTGGCGCACGAGGCATGGACTGACATCGGCAGACCCGGGTGGTGCGCACGAGACGTTTCGGTCCCGTGCAACGCCTGGTAACGGAAGGCACGGTCACGCTTGCAGTGACCAGGGAGCAAATGGACAATGCTGACATCCCCAGAGACGACACGCCCGGCCAACGCGCCGTCCCCGGTGGCGCCTGCCGCTTCGCCCGATCAGTCCGGCGACCCGGTCGCTGACCGCGTTGCCCGGCGCGCACAGTTCGAGCGCGAGGCGCTCGTACATCTTGATGCGCTCTACTCCTTTGCGCTCAAGCTCGCGCGCTCGCGCGATGACGCCGAAGATCTCGTGAGCGACACGATGCTGCGCGCCATCGAGCGCTGGGAACAGTATCATCTCGGCACAAACATTCGCGCCTGGCTCTTCACGATCCTTTACCACGTATTCGTGAGTCGCAAGCGTCGCATCGACGCCCGCGAAGTGCAGCAGCCGGAGGACACCGAGGGGTGGGCACTCTTCGAAGCGGTGGGCGAAGCCGATCCGGAGGGGCGCTTCTACGATTCGTTCCTCGATGACGAGATCACGCGAGCCATTCGTGACCTGCCTGAGGAGTATCGCGCGGCTGTGGTGCTGAGCGACCTGCAAGGCCTTCGCTATGCGGAAATCGCCGAAGCACTTGGCGTGCCCGAAGGCACGGTGAAGTCACGCTTGTTCCGCGGTCGGCGCATTCTGCAGAAGAAGCTGGTGGGCTACGCGGTGGACATGGGATACATCAAGCCGTCGGTACTCGCCGATCGTGCACCAAAGGCCGCGTCCAACACGACGCTACCCACCGCTCCGGTGCACGCTGCGCTCGTCTGATCGACCGTCCATGCCGAGCGCGCCGGATGCGCGGGCGAGCTCGGCCAGTGCACGGTCCACGGTGCCGCTCCACTGATTGAGGCGCAGGCGCAGTGCGGAGAGTTCCCCCGCACTGTCTCGCGCATCCGCCGCCGCGATATCGCGCTCGCGTTGCATGTTCTGCAACCGGTCCCGCAGGATCTGCATATGCGTCCGATCCTGCTCCAGAAGCATCATGCGCTCGCGCAGCGTAGCCGCCGTCTCCTGCAATCGCGCCAGTTCCGTCACGGCCATGGATGCGGCCCGACGCTGCTCCGCTGCCTGTTCCACCGTTTCCTGATGCACGGTGGTGAGCACCGTTATGCGGTCCTGCAGTGTGGCGGCCTGCGACTCCAAACCCTCACGTGAGCGCTCGGATTCCTCGAGCAATGTGTGCACCATGGCCCGCGTGCGGGTCTGGAACTCGCACATCGCGCGCCAGCTGTCACGCTCCTGCACCAGCGACCGTCGCGCCGCGAGATCACGGCTCAGGATCTCGCGCAGCCGTGTGAGGCGGGCGATCAGTGACCCGTTGCCTTCCACTTTGGTGACGTCGCCAAGCAGGCGCAGCGCCGCCTGAATCTCGCGCTCCAGTTCGTCGGCCCGCTCCGCTTGTTCGTCACGGGCGCGGCGGGTCTCATCCAGCGTGGTGAGGGCCTCCCGCAGCGCGCGCAGTTCCACGGCGATGCGTCGCACCCCTCGTGAGTCGCCCTCGGACACCAGCCAGCGCAAGGACGCCACGAATCCGCGCTCAAGGGCGGGATCGGCCGTGGGCTGCGACTCGCTCGGCAGCGGACGATTGGGCGTCAGCGGTTCGTCCATCTCACGCTGACTCGGTGGATGCGGCGCGCGTGCGAGCGCGATGACGGGCGGCCTTGGCGCGATTGCCGCAGGTGCCCATGTCGCACCCGCGTCGAGCGCCCTTGCGCGAGGTGTCCACGAACACGCGTCCGCAACGGGCTTCGGCGCAGGAACGCACACGACCCAGCTCGTGTGCGGCCAGCGCGTCGGCGGCCGATTCGACGATTGGAATCATGAGACCCGCGAAGGCGTCGCCCGTGGGCACGAAGACGCGTACGAAGCCGCCGTCGGCGCGCTCGTCGAGGCGGCGGGTCCCAGTGGAGCGCCCCAGCACCCGATTGACCTCCAGCACGGCGTGTTCGCGCACTTGCGGGTCGGTACTGCCGCGCTCGGCCAGCGCCCGGAGGGACGCACGTACGCGCCGCGCATCGACCAGCGTGGCCGCGGCGGCGGCCGGCTGGAGCAGCGCGCGCCGGCTGAGTCCATCCGCGCGCTCGTGGTCAACCACGTGTCGATCCACCAGCCAGCGGAGCAGAGTGCCGAAGTCGCGGAATGGATCACCGCGCGGAATGTGTTGCGCGGTGTCGGTGTTCACGAATTCGAGCCAGAGCCGAGAGCGCGGGGCCGTTCGACTGGTCGGCCGAGTGCGCCCGGGGGCCCGCGGCGGTGCAGCGGAGGTTGCGGGCATGGAATGTGCGCTACGATACTCGCATACGTGGCTGCAAGCAAGCAGTATTCCTGGATATCTGCGCCAAACTCCGCTCCTGCAACGTGTTCCGCGCGTTGGCGTGACCCGGGTTCGCATCCGTCTGCGCCATAGATCCTCCCTCCCTCTTCCCTCCCTCCCTCCCTGTCGCACATGATGTCAGTGGCACTGTCCTGGGTACGTCTGGTGGTGGTCGGGAGCCTGAATCCCGTGAAAATCGCTGCGGTGGCGGCGGTCATTGCGCGCGTCGCCCCCGACGCCGAGGTGCGGGGCCTCGCGGCGGCATCCGGGGTGCCGGATCAGCCGTGGGGGGACGAGCAGACGATTGCCGGCGCGCGGGCGCGGGCGCGACAGCTTTTGGCCGACTCCATGGTGGATCTCGCTATCGGCTTGGAGGGCGGCGTGGTGGAGGGGCCAAACGGCGAGGTGCGCACCTGCGCCTGGGCCGTGGCCTGCGGGCGCGACGGCCGAGAGGGTGTGGGTGGGTCACTTGTGATGCCGCTTCCGGCCCGCGTGGCGGCGCGCCTTCGGGCCGGTGAGGAACTTGGGTACGCGATGGACGCGGAGGCGCAGACGCAGGGCACCAAACATGGACGCGGCGCGGTGGGCATTCTCACGGGCGGATTGTATGATCGCCAAGGCGCCTACGAACCGTTGGTGGCCTACGCGTTGGCGCCGTTTCTTGCGGCCCCCTTCTACTAATCGTCCAACGCCTGAGGCACGCGTGTCCATCTGGATTGCGTTATTGCGCGGGATCAATGTCGGAGGCCGGCACAGGCTACCCATGGCCCAGCTGCGCGACTGCGCGGAGTCGCTGGGTTGGGCCGATGTGCGCACCTATATCCAGAGCGGCAACTGCGTGTTCACCGCGTCCGTTCCGGACTCCACCAAGTCCGCGGCGGCTCTGGCGCAGGCGCTCACCGAAGCAGTGGAGCGGGTGGCCGGCTTTGCGCCCACGGTGCTCGTGCGATCGATCGCGGAGTTCGAGGATGCCGTGGCTCGGAACCCCTATCCCGCAGGTGACGAGGATCCCAAATCCGTGCACCTGTTCTTTCTGGAGCGGGCCACATCGGACGCGAACCTGGATGCGCTTGAGGCGCTGCGGCAGGGCCGGGAGGCCTTCACGCTCGTGGATCGCGTATTCTACCTGTTCGCCCCCGAGGGCATCGGCCGGTCAAAGCTTGCGGAGAAGGTGGAGCGCCACGTTCCGGTGCCCATGACGGCGCGCAACCTGCGCTCCGCACGCCGCATTCTCGAACTCGCGCACGCGGTGCGCGACGGAGCCGTCTGAGTGGCCATGCAGGTGGATCCGTCGCGCGTTCGTGCATTCCCGACATCCGCGGCGCTGGGCCGCTGGCTTGCGCGACACCACGCGAGCGAAACGGAGCTGTGGGTGCACGTGTTCAAGGTGAATTCCGGCACGCCCTCTGTGCGTTGGGAGGATTGCGTGTTCGAAGCGCTGGTGTGGGGCTGGATTGACGGCATCCGCAAGGGTCGCGATGCAGTGTCGTACCTGCAGCGGCTGACTCCGCGCACGCCGCGCTCCGTGTGGTCGCAGAAGAACCGGGCAAAGGTGGAGCAGCTGGTCGCGGAGGGACGCATGCAGGCCGCGGGCCTCGCGCAGGTGGAAGCGGCGAAGGCCGACGGCCGGTGGGAGCGCGCGTATGCCGGTCGCGGTGACATGGAGCCGCCGCCGGAGTTCCTTGAAGCGCTCAGAGGCAATCCGGTCGCGCTCGCGTTCCACGGGACGCTGGACAAGCAAAACCTTTTCGCGCTTTACTATCGTTTGCACACGGTCAAGCGCGCCGAGACGCGCACGCGCAAGATCGCGCAGTTTGTGGAGACGCTCGCGAAGGGCCAGACGATCGTATAGCGATCGTGCGGCGCTAGTCCTCAGCCGGCGGCCGGTAGAGCAGCATGGGCTGTGTCGCCCCGCGCAATACCGTGTCCGAACAACTGCCCATCACCAGCCGCGCGATGCCCGTTCGCCCGTGCGTGGCCATGGCGATCACGCCCGCGCCGATGGCATCGGCCTTCTCGATGATGGCGCGCGCCGCGGTCATGTCGGTCACCACGTCGGTGCTCGTGCCAGCCGGGAGCTCGCTGGCCAAGGCCTGCAGCCGTTCGGCTGCGGCCTTCTCCTGTCGCGCGAGGTCACCCTCCTCCGCCAGCAGTGTCTCCGTCCCGAACGGCGCCATGGGGATGGCATTTGGGATGGCCACGGTGAACAGCGCGATGGGCACCCCGATGGCTTCCGCGAACGCGGTCGCGTGCCGCACCACGGACTCACCGAAGGCACTGCCGTCCACAGGCAACAACAGCGGTCCGGTGGGGAGCGGTGACGCATCACCGGGCGCCGCACTGTCACTCGGACGCACCAGAAACACGGGGCACGGCGCGCGATGCAGGAAACTGGTGGCCACGCTGCCCAGCCAGAGCCGCCCGAGTCCGCTTCGCCCATGCGTGGTCATGACGACCAGATCTGCACCAATCCGCGACGCATGCTCGGCGAGCGTCTCCACGACGGTGCCCTCGAGCAGAGCGCCGGTGACGGTGCGGCCCGAGGCGGCGAGGCGTGCTGCTTCCGCGGCAATGGCCGCTTCGTCGGCTTCACGGCGAGCCGCGAGCGCATCGGTATCGAGCACGGGCATGAGCACCTCGCCCGGCACGAACGGCACGTATGCAGCAGGGTCAAGCACGGTCACCAGGTGCAGCGATGCGCCGGTGCGCCGCGCGAGCGCGGTGGCCACGGGCAACGCGCGGGCGCTGAAGGGCGAGCCATCGAGCGGCACGAGCAGCTTCTGGAACATGAGGACCTCGCACGGGGTGAGCTGAGTGTTGGCGGCCAATGTGTATATTGCGACCAGCATTCACCACCGGTGAGAGGAAATACCCGACCGCTGCGGAATCGTTGCTGTTCCCCGCTTCCCCACGCCCATGGCCGCTGCCCCGCATGTCTGCGTCGAACGCGTCCGGTGGGCCGATGTCGATCTCGTCGGCATCGCTCGCTACAGCGCGTTTACCCGTCTCGTCGAGTTTGCCGAGCAGGAATGGCTGCGGGCGGCCGGCATGCCGTTCTCGGCACTGTTCGAGGCGCCAACGGTCTGGCTGCCTCGGCGCCACCTGAGCATCGACTATTTCGCTCCGGCGAAACTTGACGACCCACTGGCGTTGGTGACGTATGTCCCGCACGTGGGCACTACGTCCTTCACCTTTCATGTGGACGTGCTGGATCTGGCCGATGGTGCCCCGCGTGCGAGCGCCGCGGTGGTGCTGGTGTGCGTGAACAGCGCAGACTTCGTGAAGCGTTCGCTGCCGCCAGAACTTCGCACCGCGATTGAGCCGTACCGCATGCAGCGGGACGACGCCTTGGTGGCGGCAGCGCCGCAGCGACACGAATTGACGTCACTGGCTATAAATTCATAATATGACCGAATCAACCACGACTCCAAACGCCGCGTCGTCCGCGCCCGCTGCCAGCGGCGAGTATGTCCGCAAGGGCTTCGGGCTCAAGGCGGAGGTGCAGGACACACTCGCTGCCGACTACACAGGCCACCTGGTGGACCTGCTGCGCGATCGCGACTTCGCCGTGGAAGTGGGGGACACCTCGGTGCGCCTCGCGCGTGAGTTCGGCTTCTGCTACGGCGTGGAACGGGCCGTGGACTACGCCTACCAGACCCGCCAGAAGTTTCCGGAGCGTCGCATCTTTTTGGCTGGTGAGATCATTCACAATCCGCATGTGAACGTGAAGCTGCAGGCCATGGGCATCACGTTCCTCTCGGCCAAGGGCACCGGCTTTGACTACTCGCCCGTGACGCCGGGTGACGTGGTGCTGCTGCCGGCGTTCGGTGTCACCATTCATGACTTCGAGACACTGCGCGCGCTGGGGTGCGTGATCGTTGACACGACCTGCGGGTCGGTGCTCAACGTGTGGAAGCGCGTGGAAGCGTACGCGCGCGACGGCTTCACCGCGCTCATTCACGGCAAGTACTACCACGAGGAGACGCGCGCCACCGCCTCCCAGGTGGAGAAGTATCCGGGCGGCATGTACCTGGTGGTGCGCGACATGGACGAAGCCTCGCTCGTGATGGACTACATTGAGGCCTCACGGGGCAAGTCCACGGCTCGTTCGCCACTCACGCGCGCGCAGTTTCTGGATCGCTTTGCCAAGCAGGCACCGGCTGAGTTTGATCCCGACGTGCACTTGGTGCGCATCGGCGTGGCCAACCAGACCACCATGCTCGCGCGCGAGTCGCTGGCCATCGCGCACGCGGTGGGCGAGGCCATGGAGCGGGCGTACGGGGCCGAGCATCGCGCGGCGCACTTCCGTTCGTTCGACACCATCTGCAGCGCCACGCAGGATCGACAGGACGCCGTGATGGAAATGCTCAAGGAGCCGCTCGACCTCATGGTCGTGGTGGGCGGCTACAACTCGAGCAACACCATCTCGCTCGCCGCGCTGTGTGCGGAGCAGGTCACGACGTATCACATCAGCGATCCGGATGAGGTGGACGTAGTCACCAACACGGCGCGCTTCCGAACCATCGGGCCACATGGCGAGCTCGATACGTGTGCCAACTGGATTCCCACCGGCGGTCCACTTCGCATCGGCATCACCGCCGGCGCGAGTACCCCCAATAACAAGATCGGCGAGACGATTGCCCGTGTGTTCTCGATTCGCGGCGTGGATCCGGCGTCCATTCACTGACGCCCGGCAGGATCGCGCGACCGAGACCACACGGCGCGACTGCGCCCGCCCGGAGCACATGTCGTGACATCCCCGAATCTCGCTGGACAGATGGTGGAGTTCGCCGCGAACGGCGCGACGGCGCAGGGCTATCTCTCGCTACCGGCGTCGCCCGGTGGGCCCGGGCTGGTCCTGCTGCAGGAATGGTGGGGCCTGGTGGATCACATCAAGGTGCTCGCCGATCGATGTGCGGCGGCCGGCTTTGTGACGTTGGCGCCCGATCTCTACCATGGTGCGTCCACCGCCCATCCGGATGAAGCGGGCAAGCTGCTCATGTCGCTCAACATGGCCGAGACGGCCGCTGAGCTGCGCGGCGCGGCCGACTACGTGCTGCAGCAGCCGCTCAACACCACGGGCAAGGTGGGTGCGCTCGGGTTCTGCATGGGTGGACAGCTCGCACTGTATGCCGCCACCGCGCATCCCGACCGCGTGCACGCTGTGGTTGATTTCTACGGCATCTTCAATCCGCGCGTGCCAGTGGACATTTCGGCGCTGCAGGCGCCCGTGCAGGCGCACTTTGGTCGGACGGACGAATCCATTCCGCTGGACAAGGTGGACGCGCTCATGGCGGAGATCGCGCGCACCGGCGTGGTGCACGAGCATTTTGTGTACGAGGCCGGTCACGCGTTCTTCAACGACACGCGGCCCACGGCGTACGATGCCGAATCCGCGACGCTCGCATGGGATCGTGCGATCGGATTTCTGCACGAGCATCTCGCGTGATGTCACGGCTCGTGGCCTCGGCGCTCGTGGTCAGCGTCTGCGCGCTGAGCGCCTGCGCGCGATCGGGTCCAGGAGGTTCGAGCCCGTCGCCCAGTGCCAGCACGCCGACGGTCCGCTTTTTGTTGGTGAATGACACGTATGTCAGTGACACGCTGCGCGATGGCAGTGGCGGTCTGGCACGAGTCGCCGCGTGGCGCGATTCGGTGGAACGCGCCACGAATGACCGCGTTTTGCTGCTGTTTGCGGGCGACCTCCTTTCGCCCTCGCTGTTGAGCAAGTGGTATCAGGGCGTGCAGATGGTGCAGGCGCTCAACGCCACGCGTGCGGACTACGGCACGCTGGGCAACCACGAGTTCGACGTGGACCGGCCGCAGTTCGAGGCGCGCATCGCGGAGTCGCGCTTCCGCTGGTTGAGCGCCAACTGTCGGTTTGGTGACGGCACGCCGTTTCCCGGTGTGCGCGGCTGGGATACACTCACGGTGGACGGCACCCGCGTCGGCATCTTCGGCACCACGGTGCAGGCGGAGTATCGCTCGTGGGTGGCGTGCTCCGACGCCAACGTCGCGGCGCGTGCGGCGGTGGACACGCTGGAGGGACTCGGCGTAGACCTGGTGGTGGGGCTCACGCACCAGTTCATGTGGCATGACACGGCCACGCTCATTCACGAGACGCGCGTGCCGTTGCTGCTGGGTGGACACGACCACGATGGACGGCGGTTCGCGCGCGATGGTCGCCTGCTGATCAAAGCGGCGTCCAATGCGCGTACGGCAGCCTACGTCACGGCGACGCAGACGAACGGCCAGTGGCAATTGGACGATCGTCTGCTGCGGCCCGCTCGTGGTTGGACGGAGCAGGCCGCGACCGCGCAGGTCACGGCCGCCTGGCGCGACACGCTCATTCGCCGCATCGGCCAAGACCGCGTGCTGGGGCAATCCGCCGAGGTGATTGACGCGGTGGACAGTACGTCGCGCAGCGGGGAGAGTCGCTTCGGCAATCTGGTGGCCGACGCCTACCGTGGGGGAACGAAGGCGGACGTCGCGCTCGTGAACTCCGGAGCGTTGCGGTTTGACGATGTGATGGGCCCGGGAGCGATCACCGCGCATACCATTGAATCGGTGTTCCTGTTTGCCGATGAAACGCGGGTGGTCACGTTTCCGCTCACCGGCGTGCGACTGCGCGAGCTCCTGGAGCATGGCGTCTCCGCCCGACGGCTTGGCTCGGGCGCCTATCCGCAGGTGAGTGGCGTTGTGTTCACGGTGGACGCGAGGCGACCGACGGGTGATCGCATCGTGGGCGCCTTGCGGCGTCCCGACGGGAGCCCGATCGCACCTGATGCAACGGTGCAGGTGTCCTTCACGCAGTATCCGAGCTGTCTTGGCGGCGATGGCTATACGATTCCCGAGGCCAAGCCCGCTTGCGACGCGCTGAACGCGAGTCCCGCGAGCCGACCGCGCAGTGCCGACCTGGTGCTGCAGCACCTGGAGCGCATGCAGGGTGTGATCGTGCAACCGCCGCTCGGTCGCGTGACACGATCCGACCGTCTGAAGTCGCCTGAGTAGTCTGTCCGCTATTCGCGACGTTGTTCGCGACCTTCTTAGCCAAGCCGTTCGCCACGCTGGTCCCTTCCACGCCGGAGCACACCGTGTCCACGCACGAACCCGTTACACCGCGGGACGCCGACGCGCTCGCGCGCCTGGATTTGCGCGGCAAGGTCGCCATTGTCACCGGAGGCACGCGCGGCATCGGCTTCGCCACGGCCACGACGCTTGCGCGCGCGGGAGCGCAGGTCGCACTGTCGAGTCGCAAGCCGGAACACGTGGACGCCGCCGTTTCGGCACTGCGGGCCGACGGGCTGGATGTCACAGGAATTGTGGCGCACATGGGCGACCTGGACGCGGTGCGGGGTCTCGCGGCGCGAACGGTGGAGGCATACGACGGCATTGACATCATCGTCAACAACGCCGCCACCAATCCCGTGTTTGGACCACTGCAGCAGCAGGGCGCCGACGTCTTCGAGAAGATCATGAGCGTGAACGTGCTGGGTGCGCTCGAGCTGTGTCGCGCGTCGCATTCCGTGATGCAGTCGCGCGGTGGTGGGTCGATCATCAACATCGCGTCAATTGGCGGTGTGAAACCGGAAGCCGGACTGGGTCTCTACTCGGTGAGCAAGGCGGCGCTCATTTCGCTCACCAAGGTGATGGCCACCGAGTGGGGCGCGGACGGCATCCGGGCCAACGCGGTGTGCCCCGGCCTTGTGAAGACACGATTCAGCCAGGCGCTGTGGAAGGACGCGCAGATCTCTGCTGCCATCACCGATCGGCAGCCGTTGCCTCGCCTGGGAACGCCCGATGACGTGGCGGGGCTCATTCTCTTTCTCGCGAGCGACGCGGCGTCGTTCTGCACCGGGGGCGTGTACATGGCCGACGGAGGCTATCTCGCGTGACCGACATCGAGGAGATCCTCCGCACCGCGCGGCATTTCGTGCGCGAGGAGCTGGTGCCGCATGAAGCGGCGCTGCTGGCGAGCTCGTGGCAGGACAATCAACCGCTGCTCGAGGGGCTGCGCCGCAAGGCACGGTCGCTCGGATTGTGGGCACCGTTTCTGCCCACGTCGCACGATGGTGGGGGACTGCCGCTTGAGGAGTTCGCGCGCCTGTCGGAGGTGCTCGGGTGGACGCCGTTTGGCCACTACGTCTGCAACTGCCAGGCGCCCGACGTGGGCAACATGGAACTGCTGCACCAGTTTGGCACCGTGGAGCAGCAGGAACAGTGGTTCGTACCGCTGTCCAACGGACGCATTCGCAGCTGCTTTGCCATGACCGAACCCGAACATGCCGGCTCCAATCCCACGCAACTCTCCACGCGCGCCGTGCGCGACGGCGACGAGTACGTGATCACCGGTCACAAGTGGTTCACGTCCAGCGCCGATGGCGCGGCGTTCACGATCGTGATGGCGGTGACCGATCCCGACGCGGCGCCGCATGCGCGTGCCACGCAGATCATTGTGCCACTTCCATCGCCGGGGTTCACACTCGTACGCAACATCTCCGTGATGGGTGAGGCCGGTGGCGGCTGGGCGAGCCACGCCGAAGTGCGCTTTGAGGGGGTGCGGGTGCCGGTGAGCAATCGTCTGGGCGATGAGGGCGCTGGCTTCGCCCTTGCGCAGGAACGACTGGGGCCGGGCCGCATCCATCACTGCATGCGCTGGATCGGGATCTGCGAGCGCGTGTTCGAGCTCATGTGCCAGCGTGCGGTCGCGCGAGAGCTGGCGCCCGGCGACCCGCTGGCCAACCGGCAGGCGGTGCAGTTCTGGATTGCCGATTCGCGTATCGAGATTCATGCGGCGCGACTCATGGTGCTTGACGCCGCGTCGCGCATTCAGCGCCACGGGCAGCGTGCCGCGCGCGAAGAGATCGGGTACATCAAGGTGTTCGTGGCCAACGTGCTGCAGCGCGTACTCGATCGCGCACTGCAGACGCACGGCGCGCTCGGCATGACCGATGACACGCCGATTGCCTGGTGGTACCGTCACGAGCGGGCGGCGCGCATTTATGACGGCGCCGACGAGGTGCACAAGAGCGTGATTGCGCGCCGGGCACTCGCGCCCTATCGCAAGGCGGCGGCCGACGCGAGCGCGTCGTGAGTCAGACGTCCGGCGGCCCACGCGACACGGTGCCTGTTCGGGCAGGTGACACCCTTGATGCCGCGTCCCTCACCGTGTGGTTGCACGCGGAGCACCCGGAGCTGTTGGGCACGAGCACGGCACCCATTCGCGTGACGCAGTTTGCCGCGGGCTTTTCCAATCTCACGTACCGGGTGGACGTGGATGCAACGGATGGCGCAGACACGGGCGAACGCACCATGGTGCTGCGCCGCCCGCCGCGCGGGGTGCCACGCGGCGTGGCGCACGACATGTCGCGAGAATACCGCCTGCTCGAGGCGCTGCGCAATACGAACGTTCCCGTGCCAACACCGCTCGCATTCTGCGATGACGACACGGTGCTCGGCGCACCGTTCTATCTCATGGCGCACGTGGACGGTGTGATTCTTCGGCAGACGCCGCCTGACGGCGTGGCGTTCGACGCTGCGGTCGCGTCCCGGCTGGCTGAGGTGTTTGTGTCACAACTCGTCGCGGTGCACGCGATAGACGTGGAGGTTGCGGGCCTGTCCGCGCTCGGCAACGCAGACGGATATGTCGCACGCCAAGTTGGCGGGTGGACGCGCCGCTGGGAAAAGTCCCGCACGAGCGACGTGCCGGCGGTGGAGCAGGTGGCCGAGTGGCTGGCCGATCATCAGCCAGCGGAATCGGGTTCCTCGCTCATCCACAACGACTTCAAGTACGACAATCTCGTGCTGAACCCCGCCGACCTCTGCGACATCCGGGCCATCCTGGATTGGGAAATGGCGACGATCGGGTGCCCGCTCATGGACCTCGGCACGTCGCTGGCCTATTGGGTGGAGGACACCGATCCGCCGCTGTTGCGCTCGCTGGGGCTTGGGATCACGGCGGCGGCGGGCAGTCCGTCGCGCACGGAACTGGCGGCCATGTATGCACGGGCGAGCGGCCGGCCGGTCGAGCAGCTCGTGTTCTACTATGTGTATGGCCTGTTCAAGCTGGCCGTGGTGGCACAGCAGATTTTCGCGCGCCATGTGCGGGGGCTCACCAGCGACCCGCGGTTCGCGCGGCTCGACGCGGCCGTGGCGGCGCTCGCCGAGCTGGGCGTGCAGGCGATGGTGACCGGACGGATTGGTCGCGGGTAGTATCTCGGTAGCCTGCCGGTCCTGCTATGCTTCACGACGGGCCGTTCTCCACACCTTCCTCCGTCCCTCTCCATGTTCCGGGTTTTGTGCATTCTCGCGGTGGCCGCCACCGCGCTCCTGGGTCAGGCGATTTCAGGCAGCACCCTTGGCGCCCAGACGCCGCCACCGCCGCCCCGTACGCCGATGGAGCGCATGGCCGAGGCCAACGCGCGCCGCGGCGAAACCTTTGGCACCATCGAGGGCGTGGTCACCGATACTGCGCTGCGACCGGTGCAGGGCGCGGACATCGCGGTCATCGGCACGAGCGTGCGCCTCAAGACCGGCGCGAACGGTCGTTTCCGCCTGTTCCAGATTCCGCGCGGACAGTATCTCCTGGTGGTGCGGCAGATCGGCTACGCGCCCACGTCGGCCATTCTGGACATTGCCGCCGACGACACGCTGCGCCTGTCGTACGCGCTGGAGCGATCGACCAATCTGCTCGACACCATGCGGGTGATCGGGACGCGCGTGTCGCTTCGCATGCTCGATTTTGAGCGCCGGCGCCAGCAGGGGATCGGCCAGTTCATCACGCAGGAGTATATCGAGAAGCGTGGATCGCTGGCGGTGTCGGATTTTCTGCGCACGCTGCGCGGCGTGGACGTGTCTCGGCTGACCGGGGAGGAGTTCCAGGGGACGATCGCACTCTCGCGTCGGGAAGGTGGTTCGCTGGGTGGCGACGGCGCCAACGCGTGTGCCATGCAGGTGCTGCTGGATGGCATCGTGCTGCCGCGCAACTTCAACCTCGACCTGCTACCCACGCCCAAACAGATCTCCGGCATCGAGGTGTATACGGGCGCGGCCACGGTGCCACCGCAGTTTGGTGGCGTCGATCGACGGTGTGGGCTGATCGCGGTGTGGACGCGCGACGGGTACTGAGGAAGGCGGCGTCTGGTACGGCGATTGAGAGGCGCTGAGTCGCGCTGAGTCGCGCCCGAGTCCATCCGAGCGCCACCGCCAATGATGGCAACCACGCGCAACACACAACGCCCCCGGCAACCATTGGTTGCCGGGGGCGTTGTGTGGTTTGCAGCGACTGTCACGCGTAGTGCGTGATCAGCAACCCGGTCCAGCGAACTCCGCTGCTTCGCGTGCCCGTGACAGGCACTCGGCCTGCGGGACCGGCTGTACCCGCGCCACGAAGTGTGACGGCAGGTCAAGCGGCAGCTGACTGAGCCGGTTGTAGCGGCGCATGTCGATCCACCGGTGTCCCTCAAGCAGCAGCGAATAGCGCTTCTGCAGGAGCAGCTCCGTGAGCACATCGGCATCGGACGACGCCGCGGAGAGCGTGGACACGGCGAGCCCGCCGGAGTTCACGCGAATTCCGTTGATGAGCGTGAGCGCATTGGCCTTGGCATTCGTGGCCAGCAGCGCTTCCGCGCGGAGCAGGATGAGCTCCTCGTTGCGGATGATCGGGACCGAAGACGAGGTGGAGGGATACATGTCGAAACCGAGCGTGGACTCCACGCTCAGTCCGGCGGGACCGGTGCGCGCGGTACGCGTTCCGATCTTGGCGAGGTACCGATCGTCGAGCGAGTTGTCCGCCTTGCGCGGCGCGTCGGCCAGAATCGACATGTGCGCGTACAAGTCGGTGTTGGTGACCGCGTTGTTCGGGTTCACCGCGTCGCCGGTAGAACCGGAGTGCGGATGGTATGCACCGACATCGAGCGCGGCGCGGGTGGTGGCCGCCGTGTTGATGAACGAGGCGTCGAGTGCACTCAGCACTTTCTGCCACGCACTGGCTCCGCCGCCTGAGGTGGCGTAGTACGCCGCCGCCCGCGCTGTGATAGCCCGGTTGAAGCTGAGGAACGTGGACGGCGTGGTGAAGCCCGTGAACCCGCTGTGCAGGGCGAACGGGAACGCCGCGCCACCGGCCGAGAGATCGGCCGCCGCTTCATCGAGCGTACCGAGGATGTACTGGTACACCGAATCCCGAGATACAAACCGTGCGGGCTCGGACGCGTTCTGCTTGATCTCCACGACCGCGCCGAGCGTGTCGCGCGTGGAAATCACGTACAGCAGCTCGAGTCCCTCGATCGTCTTCGCGAATCCAAGTCCGGCACGCTTCTGCGCCTCGCCGAGTGTGGTGGAGTTCGTGACCGAGTTCTTGAGGTTGAAGACGTCGCGCAGGTTGCCGTACTGAGCGGCCCAGTTGCCCGATGCAAACCCGGCCGGGTCGAGCGCGTTGGCACCGGCGTTCGGGATGAGGTAGTTGGTCGTGTTGCGCCCTTCCTGCGGCGAGTACACGTAGGCTTCGCGACCAAACCGTCCGGTGGACGTGACGAACGCCCCGTTGCCGTTGCGCAGCTGACGCAGCAGACCGGTGGCCTGCAGCTGCAGCGCCTGTGGGTCCGAGCCCGCGCCTGCCACGGTGGGCGTGTTCGGGTTGGTGAGGTCCAGGCGGCTCTCACTGCAGGCGCCGAGGGCAAGCGAGGACAGCAACAGCACGCCCGCGCGGCGGGCGAGGCGATGATTCTGGCGCACGGAATGGGCGCTCGAGGGATTGAAGGTGGTCATGGCTCAGAACCCGACGTCAACGGAGAAGAAGAACTGACGGCTCGACGGGAACGGCCCGAGGTCGATGAACCGATTGAAGTTCGTATTGCCGAAGTTGTTGAACTCCGGATCGAAGCTCCAGTAATCCGTGAACAGCGCAATGTTGCGGGCACTGGCGGTGAAGCGCAGGCTCGTGGCGCCCGGCAGGCGCGTGGCCAGCGAAGTGGGCGCCTGGTAGTTGAGCGTGACCTCGCGGATCTTCACGAACGAGCCCTTCTGGATGTAGGGCCGGATGTCGCCGTCGGCGAACTGGCCGTAGCGAAAGTCACCCAGCTTGCCGCCATCCGGCGCCACGTCGTCGAAGTCGCGCGCCTGGCCGCCCTCGTCGAAGAGATTGTTCGTCATGTTCGAGACGAACCCGCCGTTGCGCCAATCGGCCAGCACCGCGACCGAGAACGACTTGAACGAAAACTCGTTGCTGAACGTGGTCTGGTGGACGGGATTGGAATCCCCCAGGATCGTGTCGCGCACGGAGCCGTCGGCAGCCAGTGGCGCGTTGCCCCAGATGAGCGTGGAGCGCGTGCCCTGCACGATGCGATTGCGGCCGTATGACGCTCCGAACGAGCCGCCTACGTTGAACGACGGCACGGGGATGCTGTCCACGAACTGGGCGTTCGCATTGTAGATGATGCGCGTGGTCCACTCGAAGTTGCCGCGGCGCACCGGCACCGCCGAGAGTACGCCTTCAGTGCCCAGCACGGCCAGCTGACCACCGTTGATGATCTGGTTGCCCAGGCCCGACGACGGGGGCAGCGGGAAGGTGAGCAGCAGATCCTTGATGGTGCGCTGGTAGCGCGTGAACTCGAGACCGATGCGCGAACCCAGGAACGACGCGTCAAAGCCAAACTCGAGCTCGTTCATGACCTCGGGCTTCACGTCGGTGAAGCCGAGCAGGCCGGCCGATACGAGTGAGCTCTGGCCGCCAATGAGACCGCCGTTGGCGTAGAGCACGTCGCGATCGCCGAAGCGCGGGCGGTTGCCCGACTGGCCCCACGCGCCGCGGAACTTGATGCCGTCGATCTGCTCGAAGAACGGCTGCTCGAACCGGTACGACGCCGAGAGCTTGGGGAACGAGTAGAACTTGCCGCGATCACCGTTCGCACTCGACCGGTCGGCTCGGACACCGGCGTTGAGCGCCAGCTTTTCGTCCAGCAGCAACAGCTGCTCGTTGACGTAGTAGGACTGGTCGCGAAACTCCGTCCTGACGTTGGCGATCAGGATGTCCGTGGCACCCTGTGGCACGCGCACCGTGGGCAGCAGGCCGCGGCCGCGTATACGGTACACGTTCTGGTTCTGCAGTTCATACGAGCCGCCCACCGAGGTGGTGATTGACGAGATGAACCGCGTGGCCGGTGTCCACGTCCAGACGGCGTTGGCCCCCTGATTGAACTGGAGGCTGCTGATGTTGTTCTGCGCGGCGGTGCCCAGAAAGCCGTCGGCTGGCTCGAACTGGAGGAAGTTGGGCGAGTACTGGTAGCCTTCCTGCTGAAACCGGTCCACGCCGCCCAGGTACGACAGCTGCACCGTGTTGCGGGCGGAGTTGATGGCCAGGAAGCCGAGACGCACATTGCCTGACTGACGCCACACCGTTTCGTCCTGCGTGATGCGACGCAGCACTTCGAACGGGTTGGACGTGCCGGAGCCGCCGCCGTTGAACGGCATGAGCGGGTAGCGACCCGTTTGCGGGTCAGCCGTCTTGAGGTCCACGATGGCCGGCGTGTAGCCGAACAGGTATGTGGGGCTGAGGCCGGCATTGTCATTGTTGCCGAGGCCGCGCTGCAGGAAGTTGCGCGTGACGTCGAGGCCCAGGCTGGCCGTGAGGCGCGTACCAATGGACTGGTCGAGATTGATGCGGGCGCCGGTGCGACGGGCGCCGGTGTTGATCTGGATGCCCGATTCCTGGCGATCGGTGGCCGAGGCGAAGAAACGCGTGTTGTTCACGCCGCCCGAGGCGCTCACGATGGTTTCCCACGACGGATCTACGCGGCCGTAGAGGTCGCCCTGCCAGTCAAACCACGGGCAGCCGCCGGCACACGCTTCGGTTGCTGCCGCGAGTCCGACGGGTCCGCCAACCCACGGCGTGACATCGGCGAGCGTCGCGAATTTCCGCGAGCTGAGCGAGCGCTGCAGCGCCTGCGTGCCAATGCGCTGCGTGACGTTCCACGTGGCCTTGCCGGCCTTGCCGCGCTTGGTGGTGATCACCACAACACCGTTGGTGGCGCGCGAGCCATAAATGGCGCTGGCGGCCGCCGACTTGAGGACTTCGATGTTCTCGATGTCGTTGGGGTTCAGGTCGGCCAGACGGTTCACCACCTGATCCTGCGTGGAGGCGCTCGAACCGCCGGCACGCGTGATGGAGCTGCCACCCGAGGAGTTGGACGCGTTGGAGATGATGACGCCATCCACCACGTACAGCGGATCACCCTGCCCGAGCACCGACGTCGCGCCGCGGATCTGGATCTGGGCGCCGCCGCCCGGTGCGCCGCTGTTCTCGGAGATGCGCGCACCGGCCACCTTGCCGGCGAGGTTGCTCTCCACCGATCGCGCCGGCACACGGTTGAGCTCGGCGGTATTCACCGACGCCACGGCCGTGGCCGCCACACGACGATCGACCGAGGTTGCCTGACCGGTCACCGTCACGCCTTCGAGCTGCAGGACGTCCTTCTCAAGCTGGAAGTTCACGGTGGACTGCCCATCCGGAACGCGCGCCGTGACGCGCTTGAATCCAATCTGCCGGGCAGCGACCACCACTTCGCCGGATGGTACCCGCAACCGGAACTCGCCACGCTCGTTGGTCAGCGTGCCAATCTGCTGTCCAACGATGCTCACGGTGACTTCAGCCAGTGGGACGTCGGTCCCGATCTGGGTGACACGACCCGTGATGTCACGTGACTGCGCTCCAGCGATCAGCGGCAGGAGCAGGGGCACGGCCGCCAGGAGGGCGCGCCGCAGAGTAAGAGCCATGATACTCTCCAAAAAGGAAGGGGACCAACTGAACCGCCAAAGGGCGGACACTCTGAGTATATGCATGAAATCAAAATGTGACAGAGGGAACTTCCGCTATTCTCTCGTGTCGGACTATCGTTCGGCCCTGCTGATCACGATCATACAGCTTGTCTGGCGAGGCGCTGACGCGCAGCACCTCGCACCTTGTCTCCCCAGGAGGACACCATGCTCCATACACGAACGCCCGCCTTCGCTCTTGCCTTCAGTGCCATGACGCTGCTCGCCGCATGCGGCGGCGCCGAAAAGGCTGAAGAGACCACCGACGAAATGGCGGCTGACGCCAGCGCCATGATGGAAGAAGCGCCGGCCATGGAGACGTTCATGCTCACCCTCACCGGCGCCAACGAACGGCCGGAGATGGTCACCACCACAGCGGAGGCTGAGGCCACGATCATGGTGTATGCCGACAGCATCGTGTACGCGGTGAACGGCATGGACGTGATGGGCGTCACAGGCGTTCACATTCACCGGGGCGGCGCGGAAGAGGCCGGTCCGGTCATGGCGGGCCTCTACAAGAGTGAAGAGGGTGCGGACGTGGCGAGCGGTTCCATCACCATGGGTACCATCACGCGTGAGACGGCCCTGCCCGAAGGCGTCACCTTCGACGACCTGGCCACAGCCGTCAAGTCCGGCAACGCCTACGTCAACGTGCACACCAAGGAGCATCCGGCCGGCGCGCTCCGCGCCCAGACCACGGCCGGCGGCGGCATGATGTAACGTCGCCGCGCTGGCCGGTTTCCGACTGGCGCGAGTAAACAAAGCGGGGCAGCGACCACATGGTCGCTGCCCCGCTTTGTGTTCGCGCACCTTCAAGCGCGCGATGAGAGCCCGCCAACCGCTTCAGTACACCTCGAACACGCCGGCCGCGCCCATCCCTCCGCCAATGCACATGGTCACCAGACCCAAGCCGCCGCCTTGCCGCCTGAGCTCGTGCACGAGTTGCGTGGTGAGCTTCGCACCCGTGGCACCCAGCGGATGACCGAGGGCGATCGCACCGCCGTTCACGTTCGTGACAGCCGGGTCCATGCCGAGCTCCTGCATCACGGCGAGCGCCTGCGCCGCAAACGCCTCATTGAACTCAATGCGCTTCATGTCCGAGAGCGACAGGCCGGCACGTGCCATTGCCTTCGGCACCGCCTTGATGGGCCCGATGCCCATGATGTCGGGCGAGACACCGGCCGTGGCAAACGTCACAAAGCGCGCGAGCGGTGTGAGACCCAACTCGTTTGCCTTGGCGCGACTCATCACGAGCACCGCCGCCGCCCCGTCGGAATAGGGTGATGCATTGCCGGCCGTTACCGTTCCCCTGGCGGAAAACGCCGGACGCAACTTGCCCAGTGTCTCGCGCGACGTATCAGGACGCGGGCACTCGTCGGTGTCGAACACGTGCTCCGTTGTCGTGCGTTGCGCGCCTTCCCAGCTGTCACGCGTGACCGTGATGGGCACGATCTCCGGTGCGAACACCTTCGCGGTAATCGCCGCGCCGGCCTTCTGCTGCGACGCAAACGCAAAGTCATCCTGCATGTCCCGCGTGATGCCCCACTGCGTGGCCACCCGCTCGGCCGTGAAGCCCATGCCGATGTAGCTCTCCGTGATGTCAGGTGAGAGCCGCGTGTGATAGCCGGACATCGGCACGTGCGACATGAGTTCGGTGCCACCGGCAAGCACCACGTCCGCGTGACCGGCCATGATGGCCTGCGATGCGTACGCGACTGCCTGCAGCCCCGACGAACAGAAGCGATTCACCGTGGCCGCCGATGTCTCCACCGGAAAACCGGCGCGCAACCACGCGAGCCGTGCGTGGTTGAGCCCCTGCGATGCTTCGGGCATGGCGCACCCCCACTGCACATCATCCACCAGCGCTGGGTCAATGCCCGCGCGACTGATGGCCGCCTGCATCACCGCCGCCGATACATCCACCGGATGCATCGCGGCCAGCGCGCCATCCGCTTTGCCGCGCGCGACAGCGGTGCGCACGCAACTGACAAGTACGACTTCGGTCATGGATTCAGTCTCCTTGGTCGCAATCAATTGCGAAGCGGCTTGCCGGTCTGCAGCGTGTGCTCGATCCGGGCCTGGGTTTCCTTCGTGCCGAGCAGCGAGAGGAACTGCTCGCGCTCGAGGTCAAGCAGATCCTGTTCGGAAACCTCTCGCGGCGCACCATCGCCGCCGCACAGCACATACGCCACCGCACGACCCACGCGGAGGTCGTGCGCCGACGCCTGACCCGCCTCGCCAGCTGCCCAGAGCGCGTAGTGCAGGTTGCCCAACCCTTCGCGACCGAGCGCCCGCATGCGTTTTTCCGTTGGCGGCACATAGTCGGGTGCGAGGTCGAGCACGCGCTGCCTCGCATCGGAGAGCTGCGTGTCGCGGTTCATGCTGATGCGGTCGGCTTCACGCAGGAACCCCATCGCCCGCGCCTCAGACGCACTTGTGCTTGTGGCGGCAAAGGCAATGAGCTTGAACGCGCGCTTGAGCGCCTCGAACGTGTCCACCTCGTCGTACGCCGCCAGTGCCTCGGTAAAGCGGAACGCCAGTTCCTTGGTACCGCCGCCGCCGGGCAACAGCCCCACGCCCACCTCCACAAGTCCCATGTACGTCTCGGCTGCTGCCTGCACGCGATCGGCGTGCAGCGTGAACTCACTGCCACCGCCCAGCGTCAGGCCGTGCGGCGCCACCACCACCGGGAATGGCGCGCGGCGAATGGACATCACGCTCTGCTGAAACGCGTGGATGCTGGCCTCGATTTCCGTCCACGAACCAGCCGCCACAGCGAAGGACACGGACGCGAGGTCTGCGCCGGCGCTGAACGTGCGCGGATCATCATTGCCGATCACGAGACCCGCGTAGCCACCGCGATCCACGCGCCGCAGCGACGTGGCCAGGCCATCGAGCAATCCCTGGCCCAGCGTGTTCATCTTGGAGCGGAACTCGAAGCAGAGCACACCCTCGCCCAGATCGACGAGGCGCGCCGATCCAAAGTCCTCAATGGTGCGGCCTGCGGTATGCTGCCGCGCAAGGTTGATGTTGCCGGGAATGCTGGGTATGGGCTCGAAGAGGCCCTCGAACGTGAGATACTCGCCGTCCTTGTAGAATGCGCCGTGCGCCTGTTCAAGCAGCACTGGAATGCTGTCGCCGCGCGCGGTGAACTGCGCACGCAACCAGTCGTGACCAAGCGCATCCATCACATGGAACGGGCCGATTTCCCAACCGTAGCCCCACTGCAGCGCGCGGTCGATGGCCACGATGTCGTACGCCAGCGTGGGCGCGAGCGTGAGCGCGTAGTGTGCGGCATCGAGCAGATGGTCGCGCAGGAACGCGCCGTGCGCACCGCCGAGCTCGCGGGCGCCCGCAAGGCGCGCGGCGTGCGGCTGGCGAATGAGCGCACCCACGTCGCCGCCGCTCATGCGCGCTTGCGGCGCATACGTGCTCTCGCGCCAGTCCCACGTGAGCACACCCGCTTTCGTCTTTTGGTAGAAGCCGGCGCCGGTCTTGTCGCCCAGCTTGCCCGCGTCAATGAGCCCGTGCACCCAGTCAGGAAGCGCGAGATCTTCGCCCGTCTGCTTCGCCATGCCTTTGGTCACGTGCCCCAGTACATCGAGGCCGGACAGGTCACCGGTGCGGAACGTGGCCGATTTGGCACGACCAACCAGCAGCCCGGTGAGCCCATCGACTTCATCGATGGTGAGCCCGTGCTCCATCATGCGCCGCATCGTGCTCACCATGCCATATACGCCAAGTCGATTGGCGATGAACCCCGGCACGTCCTTTGCGATCACAGTGCCCTTGCCGAGAATGCGCTCGGAAAAGGTGCGCGTGGCGCCGATCACCGCCGGGTCTGTCTCGGGCGTGGGGATCAGCTCGAGCAGGTGCATGTAGCGCGGCGGATTGAAGAAGTGCGTGCCCAGAAAGCGCCGCCGAAACTTCTCCGAGCGGCCTTCCAGCAAGACGGACATGGGAATGCCCGACGTGTTGGTGCTCACGATTGCCGTCGGCTTGAGCAGCGGCTCGAGGCGTGAGAACAGCTGCTGCTTGGGTTCCGGCAGCTCGATGATCGCTTCCACGATCCAGTCGCACTCGGCGAGCCACTCGAGATGGTCTTCCGTGTTGCCGCAGCGAACGCGAGCAACAGCGCTGGCGTGCATGAACGCAGCCGGTTTGGCCTTGATGGCCTTTTGCAGGCCGGCCGTCGCGGGGCCGTTGCGATCGGGCGAGCCGGGAATGTCGAGCAGGACGACGCGGAGGCCGGCCGAGGCGGCGAGGGCGGCAATGCCGCTCCCCATCGCACCGGCTCCGACCACGCCGACGGTCGTGACGCGCATGAGCGCTCCGGGAAAAGGGTCCCCCAAATCTTGAGCGCGGACCCGGGCGCCGGAAGGGGGCACGACCGAAAATGCGACGCTTACGTCATGTTTGCACGCGCTGCAGCTTGTCCCAGAACAGCTTGCGCGTCTTGGCCACCTTGGGCGCCACCACGCCCATGCAGTATCCCTGCGTGGGATGCTTGGCGAAGTAGTCCTGATGCGCCTCCTCGGCGCGGAAGACCGTGGGCAGCGGCGAGATTTCCGTGACGATCGGATTGCTCCACAGCCCCTGCGACTCCAGCGCCGCCACCACGGCTCGCGCGATGGACTCCTGCTCGGCGTCGTGCGTGAAGATCACCGACCGGTACTGCGTGCCCACATCATACCCCTGCCGATTGCGCGTAGTGGGGTCATGAATCACGAAGAAGATGTCGAGCAGGTCGCGGTAACTGATTTCTGTCGGGTCGTAGTGCACCTGCACCACCTCGGCGTGCCCGGACACGCCCGTGCAGACCTGCTCGTACGTCGGGTTCGGCCGTGCGCCACCAGCGTAGCCGGACACGACGTCGTGCACACCGCGCAGCTCGCGATACACGGCGTCGAGGCACCAAAAGCAGCCGCCGCCCAGGGTGGCCACGGAGCGCGTTGTGTTTGCAGCAGTTGTCACGAAAAACTCCCGGCGTGTGGTGTCGTTTGATGTGGACCGGCGGCGTCACGCCACCACACCTCGCGGCTGGACGCGCGTCAGGCCTGCTGGGCCGGATGGTACCCTTGGACGTCATCGTAGTGCGCCTTGATGCGCGCGATGTCGTCTTGCGGCTCGACGTCTTGCCGGACGTGCAGCGTGGGTCCGAACCGGACCTCCCTGCGCCCCCAGTCGATGGCCGCGCACACAACGGGAACTTTGGCGCAGCGGGCAATGTGCCAGAAGCCGCTGCGCCAGGATGTCACCTTGTGCCGTGTGCCTTCTGGAGCCAGCACCAACACCAACTCCGTTCGCTCGGCGAAAGTTCGCGCCGACGTTTCCACGAGCGCGTTGGCCGTGTCCCGTCGCACCGGCTGCCCACCAACCGCGCGCATGAACCAGCCGAGCGGCGGCTTGAAGAGCGTGTCCTTGCCCAGCCACGTGACGCGCAGCCCGACGGCCCACTTGGCGGCGAGTCCCACGGGGAAATCCCAGTTGGACGTGTGGGGCGCGACAATGATCACGAACTTCGGGAGGTCGGGGATGCTGCCGGTGAGTTGCCAGCCAAAGGCGCGAAGTGCGGTGCGCCCCACGTAGCGCAAAACGCGCCCGGAGTGCTGCGGAACGGTGGGGCCGAGCAGGGCCAGGCGGGGCGCGGTGGGGCGGGTGGCGTGGGGCAGCGTCATGCGGTTCATTTGAGCGATGACCGACAAGATCCGCAAGAGCGACGAGGAATGGGCGTCGATGCTCACCAAGATCCAGTACAAGGTGACGCGACAACACGGCACCGAGCCGGCCTTCACCGGGGAGTACTGGGACACGAAGGAGGTCGGCATCTACGCATGCGTGTGCTGCGGGCTGCCGTTGTTCTCGTCGGAGACCAAGTTCGATTCCGGCACCGGCTGGCCGAGCTACACCGCGCCGATCAGCGGGGACGCGATCGAGACCACGCGCGACCGGAGCTGGTTCATGGTGCGCACCGAAGTGCATTGCGCGCGATGCGACGCGCATCTGGGGCATGTGTTTGACGACGGTCCGCAGCCAACCGGGCTTCGGTACTGCATGAACAGTGCGTCATTCAATTTCGAATCCGAGGAGACGCCGTGAGGCGCGTTGCCATACATCATTTGTTGACCCTGCCGGTCGTCGCTGCGCTGACGCTGCTGGGTGCGTCGCCCGCGCGCGCGCAGGAGCCGTCCGACCAGACGCCAGTGGCGCTCCGGCTCGCGGCGAGCACCGTTGCGCTCGGGCTCGGCAACGTGGGCATTGTGTCGCGGGATGCCGACGTGTTGTTCTACAATCCGGGCATGCTCTCGCAGGCGGCCGGCGTTGCCGCGTCGGCGCAGCGATTCGGGTCGGCCGCAACGGCGGGGTCGTTCGCCAGCGTGCAGTCGTTGGGTGGCTACGGCGTGGGACTGGG
>JBBSPE010000023.1:0-41069 GCA_038259155.1 Gemmatimonadales bacterium | reverse complement strand
GGTGGACGCTTTGAGCGCCCACCGATAGAACGCCTCGCCGTCTGGGCGCGCGGCGATCCCGGCATCGTCCGTGGCCACGGCGCGTTGTGCTTCCAGCTCACTGATCTGCCGGTCGAGCGCGGGCGCGATTTCCTGCGTGGCGATCAGGCGCGCGCGGCCGGCCCAATCACCGGGAATGTCCTTCGTCCGTCGTGCGAGCGACTCCACGAGCGCGCCACCCTCGCGCGCGCCCTGCGCGGACTGACGCATCTGGCCGAGCGCTTTGTCGAGCAGGAACGCTGGCGGCACGAGGCCGTACTCGCGAGCCGCTTCCATGCGTCCGCGTTCTCCGTCCAGCTGCCTGGCGTAGGATTGCAGACGCGCGAGATAGGCGTCGGCATCGGCGGCGTTCTCAATGCGATGATCGCTGTCGAGAAAGCGGGGGATGTCGAGATACGCGCCCACGTTCTGGATCACCACGTAGGGCGTGTTGCGCCAGCTGCCCACGGTGATGTCGCCGTAGGGCAGCGCGAATCCTTCGAGCGACGTGGTGTAGGCGCTCCGCACCACGCCCACGCTGGTACGCATGGCGTGTGAAAGGGTGCTTGAGTCGAACGCGTCCAAGCGGTCGAGATCGGCGCGCAGCTGGTTGGCGATGCGTTGCTGGCCGGCCGCGGAACGATCAACGAGCTGCGATCGCAGGTCTGACCGCGCTCCGGTATCGATGCCGAGCGAGGTAGCGAGTCCCGGCTGCAACGTGAGCAAGTTCTCAGCGACCGCATCAAGCAGCGCGAGTGCATCGGCATCGGTTGCCGTGACGGGCACCGGCACGCCCTCGCCACCGCAGCCCGACAGCATGGGGAGCGCCGCCGCAGCGGCCATGGCGGCCAGCATCTCGCGTCGGGTCAGAAATCGATCAGTCATGCGCGCGGGTCCGGAGTGACGAGTGGTGAAGCAGACGAGCGATCACTACATGCGCACAAATGCGCACCCGGCATTCTGTGCCTTCGCCAATCCAAAGATACCGGACGGTACCGCATAGGCGTTCTGAACGAAACCAGCGCGGAGTTCGCGATGAATGGCGTCTACAGGCGCATTCTCCTTGGTGGCGAGAGACTTCGCCAAGTGACCGAGCGCAAAGTCGCATACGAGTACCGTTGCGTCGGCGTCGAGCAGATCGGTGAGCGTGGGCAGTACGATGCCGGGATAGTCACTGTGCGCGCGATGCAGAAAGGGATTGCGCACCGCACGTTCTTTCGTGGCATGGTCGTCCACGCCGTACTCCTCGCCCAGCTTGAAGCGTGCCCACGTCGCGTCACTCAGCGCTGCGGGTACGGCTGTCGTGCGAATGTTCATCACGATGCGGAGTTGATAGCTGCCGGCGGCGTACACGGAGGCGCAGTTCTCCATGTAGCGGCTGGCGATCTGCAGCACGATGGAGTCGGCGGGCTTGCCGAGCGATGGCCAGTCGAAGACGGCGCGATCGGTGCCGGCGGCGACGCGGTCCAACCACGACAGGTCCCAGTCGCCTGGTGCGGCGCTGAGGGGCGGCGCGGTCCGTGGCACGTGCGGCGGTGCGGCGGTCAACGCACGGGCACTGCCCGGCACAGCGGCGGTGAGCGCCAATCCAGACGCCAGTCGTCCGACATCACCGACAAATCGCCGGCGTGAGGCATCGGGAGCGTTGGCCATCGTTTCCTCCGTGTGGGTGGGCGCGCCGTCCGGCGCGGGCGGACTACAACCCGTCGTCCATCTCGTCCTTGATGATATCGTACAGCACCACCGTCTCCACATCCAGCGAATCGAGGGTGACGCCGAGCAGGTAGTCGTGGCCGTTCTCGAGCGCGAAGAAGCCCGGTGGGGTGCGCAGTTCGCCGAGCACGGCCCCGGTGTCGTCGAGCACGCGCCAGAGTGCGCCGAGAGGGTTGGCAACCGTTCCGAGCGGACTGAGCAACTGCGTGGACCCGATGGGGCTGAGTACCTCCGGATACACCATCACCCAGAGCGCGCCATCGAGGGCGAGCACAAGCCGAGCGACGGCGGGGAAGCGTTCCGAATAGTCATAGGCGTATCCAGCGTTTGGTGCCGCGGCCATGAGCGACCGCACAAACTTGCCATCCTCGTCAAGCCAAGTGAGTCGCTGATCGCGCGCCGTGATGAGCAGCGAGTCGCCGTCGCGCCGAGTGATCTCCGAAATGTCGCGGAAGTCACCGAGCCCATCGCCTACGCCTCACGCTCGTCCATCCCACCCACCGAGAAACCCGTTGCACGAACGCTCCACTCCGTGGATTCCAAAGGGGTGGATGACTCACCAGCGCCCCCGGCATGGCGCCGCGCGAACACGAGCGGCATACTCACTCCGTTGCCATGCGAGGCGGTCTGCCTGCGCCGCATTCGGTTCGTACGCGTTCTGCCTCAACCACTTGCCACCAGCCTCGTATGAAGCCACGCGCCGAAATTCTCTGCACACTGAGTCTGCTGCTCACCGCCTGCGCTGCGCCCGCTGACCCGCGACTCCCCGCCGATATCCTGATCACCGGCGGTACGGTCATCACCATGGACTCGTCGCGTCGCGTGATCGAAAACGGTGCGGTGGCGATTGTCGGCGACCGGATTGTGGCCGTGGGCACCACCGCCAGCCTCGACTCGCTCTACGTGGCGCGCGAGACCATCGACGCGCAGCGCAAGATCGTGATGCCCGGCCTGATCGACGGCCACGGCCACGCCGGCCATGGCCTCGTGAAGTCGATCGGCATGGACACCGGCGAGTGGTATCCAGCCACCGAGCAGATCTATGCGCTCGGCTCGTCGGTGGACTTCTGGCGCGCCGAGGCGCTGCTCACGGGCGTGGAGCGCGTGCGCTTTGGTGTCACGACGGCACTCTCGTTCTTTGGCGGCGGTGACATGATCATGCGCACCGACGACCCCGCGTACGGTGACGCGTACATGGCCGCGATGGACACGGTTGGCATGCGCTTCATTCTGGCCGTAGGACCGCGACGCCCACCCTTCCCGCATAAATACGTGGAGTGGAACGGTGACTCGTCCCGGTCAACGGACATCACCTTCGAGCGGCAGCGCGAGGTATCCGAAGGGCTGATCAAGAAGTGGAACGGTGCCGGTGACGGGCGGCTGCACATCGCCACCATGTACCCCACCATTCGCACCGACGAAACACCAATGACGCCGGAGTTGCTGGCCGAGGTGAAGGCGCAGGCGGGTGCCATGCGCGCGATGTCCAGGCAGTACAAGGTGCTGTTTGCGCAGGACGGACACACCACGGGCAGTGTGCAGTTCGCCAACGACGAACTGGACCTCCTTGGCCCCGACGCGCTCTTCTCGCACTCCACCGAGCTCACCGACAGCGAGATTCGCCTGCTGGCAGAGACGGGCACGCGCATTGTGCACAACCCAAGTGCCAATGCTGCGACACGGCGTCGGTTTCAACTGGTGGAACTGCTCGACGCTGGCGTCACCGTGATGCTCGGTTCCGATGGTGTGGCACCCGACCGCAGCTACGACATGTTCCGCCACATGTTCCAGGCCATGCGCTACCACCGGTTCTACTGGCGCGATACCAAGGTGCTGCCGCCCGGCAAGGTGCTCGAGATGGTGACCATCGATGCCGCGCGGGCACTCGGCATGGACAGCGAGATCGGCTCACTCGAGGCGGGCAAGAAGGCCGACGTCATTCTGGTGGACTGGTGGCGACCGCACATGGTACCCATGAACATGCCGCTGTACCGCATTGCGTACTTCGCAAACGGCAATGACGTGAGCACCGTGCTCGTGAACGGGCGCGTGCTGATGCGCGATCGCGTGGTGCTCACTGTAAACGAAAACGACGTGCTCACACTCGCTGACCGTGAGGCACAGATCGCAATCACGCGCACGGGGCTCGACTCGCTCACGCGGACGCCCGAGGGATTCTGGGGACGGAGTGTGTTTCCGTAGCCAGCGATTCGCTTCGATATGAGGGACCCGGGTGGCTGGCCACGTATTGCGACATCGATGAACTCCACGTAGATGACATTGCATTTCGTTTCGCAGCCGGCCCTGACTTCTGGCCGCCGATGCGGATCTGGCGCGCGTAGCGATGCCGGCAAATCAGGGGCGGTACATTCTGCCGGAGCGACTGCGGTGAACGCGTTGCCGCTCCCGCATGCCGGACGTGCAGCCGTAGCTGCCGCCGCACTGCGGTGTTGGGGATGCCTGTCCAGGACACCACAGTACGTCCGGCCCGAGCACCTCGAGCAGACTACTCGTACCGCAGCGCCTGAATGGGATGCATGGCCGCCGCCTTCCGCGCCGGATAGAACCCGAAGAACACACCCACCGCCGCCGAGAACGCCACGGCGATAAGAATCGCCTGTGGCGATGTTTGTGTGCTCCAGCCGGTCATGGATGCAACCACGGTCGCCCCACCAATGCCGAACAGCACACCAATCAGCCCGCCCGCAACACTGATCATCACACTCTCCACCAGGAACTGCGCGCGCACATCGCTGCCCCGCGCACCCACCGCCATACGAATACCGATCTCTCGCGTACGCTCTGTGACCGACACGAGCATGATGTTCATGATGCCAATGCCACCCACGAGCAGCGAGATCGACGCAATCGCCGCGAGCAGGTAGGACATGACCTGCGTGGTCTCGGTGGCCGCGTTCGCCAGTTCAGTCTGATTGCGCACCGTGAAATCGTCCTCGGCGTTGCCGAGATCATGTGCGTCGTGCATGATGATCCGCAGTTCCTCCTGCGCGGCCTCGATCTGCGAGGCGTCCATCGCGCTGGCAATGATCTGAGCAATGAACGAAAACCCGCTCAACCGGTTCTGCGCCGTGGTGTACGGTACCAGCACGACGTCGTCCTGATCGTTGCCGTCGGCGGTCTGTCCCTTGCGGTCGAGCACACCAACCACGGTGAAAGGCACATTGCGGATCTGCACCATCTGCCCCACGGGATCACTGCCCGGGAAGAGTCCTTCCGCCACGGTGTAGCCAAGCAGCGCAACCTTGCGGCTCGACGTGACGTCTTCCTCAATGAAGAAGGAGCCGTACACCGCATTCCAGTCGCGAATCTCGGAGTAGTTCGCATCAACGCCGTTGATCGTCGTGCGCCAATTCCCGTCGCCACCGATCACCTGCGTGCGCGTGAAGATCACAGGAGACACGGCCGACACGAGCACCGCCTCGCGCTGCAACATCTTGGCGTCATCAATGGTCAGGCGATTGAAGCTGCCCGCTCCCTGGCTCACGCCACCCGTTGAACTCGCACCCGCGGTGATCACGAGCATGTTCGTGCCAAGCGACTGCACCTGTTCTTCAATGCGGGAGGTTGCGCCCTGGCCGATCGCAACCATCACAATGACCGCGCCCACGCCAATGACGATACCCAGCATGGTCAGCAGCGTCCGCATGGTGTTCTTGCGGATGCTGCCCGTGGCAATGCGTACCAACGCGAGTGGTTTCATGAGGGCACCGTCTGCTGCAAAGTGTGATCGGGTTGGTGAAACTCCCGAGTGAACGGGTAATCGTCGTCGTCCTCGTCGACCATCAGATCCAGCGCGGCCAGATCGTCGGTCGCGTTGGCGCGATCGGTCACGGCCACATCACGCAGCAGTCGGCCGTCGCGAAACTCCAATATGCGTTTGGCGTAGCGCGCGATATCCGGTTCATGCGTGACGAGCAGAATGGTGATGCCCGATTCGTTGAGCGCCTGAAACAGCGCCATGATTTCCACGGACGTGCGACTGTCAAGATTTCCCGTCGGCTCGTCAGCCAGCAGCAACGTGGGCTTTGTCACCAATGCGCGCGCAATGGCCACACGCTGTTGCTGACCTCCCGACAGTTCGTTCGGCATGTGATCAGCCCGCTCGGCGAGACCGACCTGCTCGAGTGCCGCCAGGGCGAGCTCCCGCGAGTTGCCGAAGCGCCCGATGCGATCGTACAGCAAGGGCAGCTCAACGTTGTCCACAGCGGTCGTGCGAGAGAGCAGGTTGAAGCCCTGAAACACGAAGCCGAGTTTCTCGTTGCGCAGATCGGCCAACTGGTCCGACGTGAGGCCGTCCACGCGCACGCCATCGAGTGCGTAGGTTCCCGTCGTGGGTGTATCGAGACACCCGAGGATGTTCATGAGCGTGGACTTGCCAGATCCCGACGCACCCATCACCGCGATCATCTCGCCCTGGATCACCGTGAGGTCCACGCCGCGCAGCGCGTGCACTCGGTTGGCACCGGTCGCATACACCTTCGAGAGCTCGCGCACGTCGATGACGTGTTCCGTCTTGATGTTCTGTGTCATGAGAGTGCTCCTGTCTTAAAGGCCTCGAGGGCCGCCGCCGCGCGTGTTGCTCGTGTTGCTCGTATTCGACTGGAACGGGTTGGACGTGGTCGTGGCTGCGGCTCCGGCGGCCGCGACACCCACCACGATTGACATCCCTTCCGTCAGACCGCGACCCTCCACCACCGTGTACTGTCCGTCCGACAGTCCCGCACGAACCGGGATCGGTCGCAGCTTGCCCAGACTGTCCACCACGTAGAGCTGGCTCATGTCGGCACGCGGCTCCCGCGGTTCACGCGCCGCGCGCGTCGCGCTGCCCGGCCGCGTCGCATTGATGGAGACGCTGTCCGGTGCATCCGCCGGCCGACCCTCTGCGGGTGGACCACTGGCACTCAGCAGGTCATCACTCGGCCGATAGCGTAGCGCGCCGTTGGGGACCACCAGCGCACTGTCCGCCGTGCCCGTGATGAACGCAACGGTCGCCGTCATGCCGGGCAACAACTTTCGATCGGTGTTCGGCAAGGTGACCACCACCGTATAGTTGACCACGTTCTCCGAGGTGGTGCTCTGCAGACGCACCTGCTTCACGGTGCCCAGAAACGTCTCGCCCTGATACGGCTGCACGGTGAATCGCACCGACTGTCCTTCGACGATGGCGCCAATGTCACTCTCGTCCACGAGTGCCAGGATCTCCATCTGCGACAGGTCGTTGGCCAGCAGAAAGATCTGCGGCGCCGAGAGCGACGCCGCGACGGTCTGCCCAATGTCCACGTTGCGTTCGATCACGACCCCGTCAATCGGGGCCACAATATTGGTGTACGAGAGATTGCGCTGTGCCCGCTCGACACTCACTTCAGCCGACTTGATGTTGGCATTGGCGACCGCCAGCTGGTATTGCGATGATTGGATCTCCGACTCGGCCAGCACCTGCTTGTCGAATAAGCCCTTGTCGCGATCATAGGTGCGTTGCGCCTGTTCCTGCTCGGCCTTGCTGCGCTCCAACCCCGCTTCGGCATCGCGGACCGCCTGTTCGAGCAGTGTCGGGTCAATGCGCGCCAGCAACTGGCCCTTTTTTACTTGATCATTGAAGTCCGCGTAGATGGCCGACACCAGTCCGGACACCTGCGTGCCAACCTGTACCGTGGTCACGGCATTGAGTGTGCCCGTCGACGAGACGCTCGACTGGAGCGTTGTACGCTCAATGGTCGCCGTGCGAAAGGTGGGGACGTCGCGTGCTTCACCGCGCTCGAACCACCAGAGGCCGGCCACAGCGGCGATCGCCACGACGACGGTGTATGTGAGAGCTTTCTTGGGCATAATCGGCAACCTCGAGCCAGGGAACGAATGGGGTACTTTGTCTTCCTCGCCAGGTTGGACGGGGGCACAGGCCCGCTGTTGGGGGCCATGTCGCGAACTGCACCTGGGTGTCACAGATGGCACGCTGGTGCACTTGAACGGTGCCGACAGGACCGATCCGGACGGCACGGAGCAGGCAGCGGGTGCTCCGGTTTGCATCGGATGGGGCCGGTCGCCTAACGTTCCGAACCGGACCGGACGGTCAGTCCACCGGAATCCGCACGGGCCCGCATCGGAGCAGACATGAACACACGCACACGCGAAGCAGATGCCGGGGGCTTTCTGCCGCTCGTGCGTGGTGAGTGGCTGCTGCTGGCAGCGTTCTGGGCGTTCATCGCAACGCTCAATGCGGCCAATTCCGCGCTCGACCCACGCGCGCCAGGTGTGCTGGCCTTCGGCATCGGCGCCCCGATCCTCGTCGCGGTGCTGCCGTCGGTGCTCTGGGCCGCCGTTACCGTTCCCATCTTTCAGTTGGCAGATCATCTGGAGGTGGAGCGCGGTGTGGCGGTCAAGGATGTCGCCCTCGTGCTGTTCGTGGGGTTTGTGCTCGCGGTCGCGATCGACGCCATCGGTGCCTGGCTGCGGTTCGACGTGTTTCCGCGGACGGCGCGCGAGTCGGCGTTGCCATTCGGTCCGCTGGTGACCATCCGCCACTTTTTTTTCCTCGACGATTTTATTGTCTATCTGGCCGTACTCTCCGCCGGGCTCGCGCGTTCGTACTCCACGCGCCTGCGCACGCGAAGCGAAGAGGAGCGTCAACGGGAAACGGAGACGTCGCGCCTGCAGGCGAAGCTGGCCGAAGCGAAACTCCACGCCCTGCGCGCCCAGGTGGACCCACACTTTCTGTTCAACACGCTGCACGCCATTTCGTCACTCGTGGAGCGCGACCCGCGGGGCGTTCGGCGCATGGTCGCCCGTCTGAGTGAGATGTTGCGCGAGCGCATGGCTGAGTCGGACGAACAGGAAACCACGCTCGATCGCGAGCTCGCCTCGCTCGATCGCTACCTCGATATCATGCGCGTGCGATTCCAGGAGCTGTTGGTCGTGAACTCCGAGATTGCCCCGGACACGCGAGCGGCCCTTGTGCCCGGCTTCATCCTGCAACCCATTGTCGAGAACGCGATCAAGCACGGATTGTCCAAGCGGGCTGAGGGAGGGGTGGTGGAACTGCGTGCGCGGATCGTGGACGATGCGCTCATCCTGACGGTACGGGACAATGGTCCCGGTCCGGCGGTGGAGGTGCAGGGGGAGTCGGCCGGTCTTGGCGTGCGGAACACGCGCGAGCGCCTTCAGGCGCTGTACGGTGACGCGCAGCAGTTCACGCTGCGTGCACGAGAAGGTGGCGGTGCGGAAGCGGAAATCTTGCTGCCGTTCCACACTCGCGACGATCTGCGCGTCGTGGCCGGGAGAACGTGATGACCTCTGCGTCCACTGTCCTGCGAGTCCTCGTGGCCGATGACGAGGCCCCAGCGCGGCAGCGGCTGCTCGACTTGCTGGCGCAGGAAGCCGGCGTGGAGGTCGTGGGGACTGCGAACAACGGCGATGCCACGATTGCCGCCATCCGCGAGCTCAAGCCGGACCTCGTGTTTCTCGACGTGCAGATGCCGGGCAAGACCGGGCTCGAAGTCGTGCGCGCGATCGGCGCTGGCGCGATGCCGACCACCGTGTTCGTGACGGCCTACGACCAGTATGCCAGTACCGCCTTCGACGTTGCGGCGGTGGACTATCTCGTCAAGCCGTTCGACGACGAGCGGTTTGAGCAATCACTGGCGCGTGCGCGTCGCCACGTGGCGCTCGAAAGGGTGGACGACCTGGCCGATCGATTGCGCGCGCTGCTGGGCGAGGTCCCGCTGCCGGCCGGCTCTCCGAACGTGCCGCCGGGCGAATCACCGGTCGCCGTGCCCGGCTACCTCGAGCGCATCGCGGTGGACATGCGCGGGAAGGTGAAAATCATACCCGTGCGCCAGATCGATTTCATCGAGGCCAGCGGTCCGTATGCGGAGCTACATGTGGGTGATCGCACGTACCTCGTGCGGGAGCGCATGCAGACGCTCGAGGAGCGCCTCGATCCTGCGCAGTTCTTCCGCATTCATCGCTCCGCCATCGTCCGCCTCGGGCTGGTCGAGACGCTGCACCGTGGCGCGGGCGGTGACTACGCCGTGCAGCTGAAAACCGGCGCGCGACTCAAGGTGAGTCGCAGTCGCTTTGACGATCTGGCACAACTGCTCGGCGCGGCATCCTGATCCACACGCCGCGTCCGCGCAGGCGTCGAGCGCTAGCCTCGACTGCCACCCAGCGACACCGGCAACCAATAGCTCAACTTCACCGACAGGAAGTTGTCACCCGCTGCCTGCGTGGTGCGGTACAGCTCGCTCAGGCTGAGCGACTGCCGAAAGGCCTCGCTCGTGCGACGATTCTGCTGCCACACCACGAACAGCGTACTGCCCGGCACCCACTCCCAGCGCATCACCACATTGGAGCGGAACGACAGCACCTGGAAATCGCGATTGGAAATGTTGAACGTCTGGGTGCCGTCGGTCACGGTGCGCGTGCCAATGGAGTCACGCGTCACAGTCGTTCCGTCGGTGCCGTACACGCGCAGATTTCGGCTGCGCGGCGCCAAAAGCTCGCCCATGTTCGCGTACCCACCACTCGAGACAAACGGCTCGGCATACCCCTCGAACGACAGGTTGGGCGATACCGTATAGTTCACCCGCAGCTTGGCGGAGAGCGTGGTGCGCTCGATCTCGCCGAAGATGTAGCGCGTGCCGAACGTGCGGGTGCCGCCCACCACCTGCGTCACATACTGCCGAGGATCGGTGCCGTGCTGCCACGATGGCTCCACGGACACGGACAACCGGTCTGAAGGACGCACCGTGAGCTGCGCGCCGAGATTGGTGCGCGTGGCGTCGAACTCGTCAATTTCGTAGCCGCCGTTCACTCGCCAGAACGTCTGCGCGCCAAAGGCAGTGTTCAGCCGCAGGTCCTGTTTGAACACACGAGGCTTGCCCATGAGCGGACCGCCCCGCGTGAGCGCATCGTCGAGGGTCGCCAGATCGAACGTGGACCGCAAATTCAGGTTCCAGAAGTTCTTGAGCGTGAGCGAGGTGTTCTGCGTCCAGGAGTTGCCCTGGTGGATGCCGCCAAAGGTGCGCGCGCCGCGCGTCTCGAAGCCCAGACGCCAGTTCTGGAAGTACCGGCCGGGCTGCGTCTCTCGCACCTGGAGATCCGCGTTGTACTCGATGTCATCCGTGCTCTGCAGCCGCCCGAGATCGTTCATCTCGAAGCCCGGTGACTCAGCCTTCACTTCGGCACCCCAGAGGATCAGGTTGCCGCCGTCCTTGTCGGCACGCAAGCGCACCGTGTAGCCGGACATGGACGTCTTGAGCGGATCGTAGCGACCATGCGTCATGTCGGGACGCTGCAAGAACCGCGTACTCGCCGTCTGCAGGCGGCGAATGGCCGCCGTGTCGCCGGCCACGTACGTGCCCGCGACGTTCCCACTGATCGCGTACCGGCCCTGCTGCATGCGGATGCGCCAGTCGAGGCCACCATAGTACGACTCGCGGGCGAGCAGATCGGCGAGGTGGGTGTCGCCGCCGAAGCGACGATTAGTCGTGGTGAACGCCGCGGCGATGGTGGACGCCTGGGTGCCGACTTCCTGCTGCACGCGCAGCACGCTGTACGCGGTGAGCGGTTCTACGCCAACGCGGCGCGTCTGTGTGGCCGAGTCGGTGAAGAACAGCCGAGCGTCCTCTTGCGCGGTCACGGCGACCAGGCCGCCAACCGACGTCCGGCTTGGCAGCCGCCCGGTGAGCTTGGCGGCGCCGAGGATCGTGCTCGCACGTGGGACGTCCACGAAGTCGGCACTCACGGAGGCGTGTGGTGCGGCACCAATGCGACGTGGATAGAAATACCCTGCCCCGCCACCACCTCCACCTCCACCACCGCCACCGCCACCGCCGCGCAGCATCTCGCCTCCTTCGGTGAAGAACGGCCGACGCTCTTCGAAGAAAGTCTCAAACGCGGTCAGGTTGACCTCGGCCGGATCGGCTTCCACCTGGCCAAAATCCGGGTTCACCGTGGCATCGAGCGTGAGGCTCGAGCCCACGGCGATCTTCATGTCACCGCCGACTCGTGCATTGAAGTTGCGCACGAGCGGGTTCGCGGCTGTTGTGGACGCACGACGCGTGGCGTCGCCGGCAGCGTACGGCAGGAGCTCGATGGGGCGGGTGGAGGCGACCCCCGCGATCCCCTGCAACGTGCCAAAGCGCGAAATGTATCCGGCCTCGTTTGGTGGGATCATGACCCACTGCACGTCTTCGTTCTTGTCGGGGAGCCACCGATCGAGCTGCACCCCCCACTGCTGATTCTCCGCCGCCGGGAATCGCAGCTGCGAGAAGGGAATGCGCATTTCGGCGCTCCACCCCATGGAGTCCAACTCGGCCGCCGCCGTCCACACGGGCTCGTACTGGCTCTCGCGACCCATGCGGTCGTCGTCCTGCGTGTGCCGGAAGTCGGAACGCACGCCGGCTGCCGTTACGCCGAACCCCACGCCCGTACGCCGATCACGCTGCGGATCGAGGGTGATGGTAAAGCGTTCCGCCGCGCCCATACCGTCACGCCGGCTCAACGCGCGCAGGATCGCTGTTCGGTCGTTGCGCAGGAGGCGGGCGCCCACGTACAGCGCCTCGTCGTCGTACACGAGGTACACCTCGGTGCGCTCCGACGCCTCGGCGCCGGCCGTGGGCCGCTGCTGCGAGAAGTCGTCAATGCGCACCGCGCGATCCCACAGCGCCTCATCAAGGCGGCCATCGATGCGCGGTGCGCGTTCCACCCGCGTGGCGGTGGCGATCTTGGACGACGCTTGGGACGAGACGCGGGCGGGGACCAATAACACGGCCGCCGAGAGGGCGGCCGACAACAACGTACGCATAGAGATCACTGAAAACCGGAATCGAGTGGGAAAGCTGTCTGAGCAGGATACGCGCGGACGAGGCGTGGCGTTCAGTCGCGTTGTAGGCGTTTTCCACATCCCTCACATGAACGCGTGGACCAGCCTGCGTCGCCGCGCCATATTTCCCACATGCCCAAACCCGAACTGCTCGAGAATTTTCCCAATCCGTACGCGGACCGCGACTACGAGATCGCCATCGAGACCACGGAGTTCACCTCGCTGTGCCCGCTGGGCGGCATTGAGAGTGACGCCACGGAGCTCGACCTGCTCAAGGGTGGTGCGCCGGATTTTGCCACCATCCGGGTGTCGTACGTGCCCGACGTGAACTGTATCGAGCTCAAGAGCCTCAAGCTGTATTTCTGGAGTTTCCGGAACGACGGCATTTTCTACGAGCGCGCGGTGAACCGCATTCTCGACGATCTGGTGGCCACGTGCTCGCCCCGCCGCATGACGGTGGTGGGTGACTTCAACGTGCGTGGCGGGCTCAAGAGCCTGATCACGGCGAGCTGGCCACCGCAGACGGCTGGCTGATGCTGCTCGCCGCGACCTCCGTCATCTCGTGACCGCGACCGCCGTCACCGCGTGACCCCGCCGCCGCTCGCCTACGTGGAGTTCGCCCCCGGCGCGGCGGTGCAGGACCTGGTGCTCACCTACTGGGGATTCACGGTGCGCGCGATGCCGTGGGAGGGCTTTGAGCATGTGGTGTGGCCGGACGGCTGCCTGAGCATTGCGGTGACGTTGCTGGATGGGGCGGTGGTGGCCACGCCGCTCATGGGGCCGCGACGGGAGCCGCTCACGGTGCCGGTGCAACCTGGCATGCAGCTGTGGGGGGTGCGATTTCGTCCGGAAATGGGCGCCTCGTTCCTTGGCCGACCGGCGCGCATGCTGCGGGACCAAGTGGGGCCGGCGCATCACTGGCTCGGTGTGGGTCCGCTGGATGCGCTTGGCACACCGCTGCAGCAGGCGCTGGCCGCCTTTCCGCCGCTGTCCGAAGGGGAGGACGTGCAGCACGCCGTGTCGCTGGTGTTGGACCGCTGGCTGTTCGATTCCGCCGATGACACACTCCCACCGGAACCGTGTGTTCGCGATGCTGTGAGGGCGATTGTCGCGACAGAAGGGAGCCAGCAAATAGCCATCATCGCAGAAGTAGTGGGTGTTTCGCCGCGCCATCTCCAGCGGTGCTTCAAGGAGGCGGTTGGCCTCACCCCCAAGGAATACGCCATGATCCGCCGCGCTCGGCACGCCCTCAAGCAGGTCGTGTTTGATGACGACGCCGGCGGTGGTCTGGCGCGGGTGGCGGCTGAGTCGGGGTATGCGGATCAGGCGCACTTGGCGCGTGACTTTCATCGGCTCATGAGCGGCGCGCCCGACAAGCTGCGCCGGCGCTTGGCGACCATCGAGCATTCGGCGCTGCTGGACTGAGGCGCTCAGCCGAAGTTCGTCCATGCGGTGGCGTAATTGTTCAAGGCGAATGTGGCGACGCTTCGTATCCTGTGGCTCGAGAACGCCTGCCATCACCGAAGCCGGAGCTGCGCCGCCATGAGCAATCACACGACGAGAGGTCTGAAGTTCACGTATCACATGAGATGTGCGACTTCGCTCGTAGTCCTGATAATGGTTGCATTTGTCGCGCCACTAAATGCGCAATTGAAAGACATCAACGGGTCACTCGTATCTCCGAGTCCGGAAGTCAAGCAAGCGCGAGCCGCAGTGGACGACATCGCATTCCTCGTTGGGGAATGGAAAGGTGCGGGATGGGTGGTCGAAGGGCCGGGCAAACGGTCTGCATTCCAGCAAACGGAAATCGTCCAGAAATGGGCCAACGGCACCGCGCTGCTCATTCAGGGCGAAGGCTCCGTCCCGGACTCTGCCACCGGTCAGCTCAAGGTGGTGTTCCAGGCGGCCGGTCTGCTGGCGTACGACACGCGCTCGTCGTCCTTCTCCATGCTCAATGCATCGGGCACCGGACAGATCCTGTCGCACAAGCCTGAAGTCTCGGCCAACCGGCTGGTCTGGGGTTTCGAGGTACCCGGCGGCATGCAGATCCGCTACGTCATCACCCTCACGAGCGAGGGGCGCTGGCACGAGATCGGCGAGATGACGCGCGATGGCGAACGGTGGAATCAGTTTTTCTTCATGGAGCTCGAGCGCACCAAATAGGTCGTACCCGGAGATCGGGTGGTGCCGCGCGCCGACTATCTTGCGCAGGTGCGCCCACTCAATGATTCCCCGTATGATCCCCCGCCGAACTCTGGTTCGGAACACGATCCGTTCGACCCGTCCACCGATCCGTCGGCGCCGGCCTGGCAGCGCTGGATGCGACAGCCGGCGCTGCTCCTCGTGCTGGCGGCCGTCGCTCTGACCGTCGGCGTCTGGATGAGCGGCAATGCCTCGCGTGGGGAGGCAGAACGTGAGGCTCTGCCGCCGCGGGCGGACTGCCGCGCGTTCCCGGGCGCCTGCGCTGCCGAGGGACCCACGGCGCCGCCGCCCGAGCTCGCGGCGCTGGCCGCCGAGGTGGAAACGGCAAACGCCACGTGGCAGCAGACGCTCGAGCGGGAGCGTCGCACCGGCGTCTTCCCCGAGAAGGGCCTGGTGGACCTGCGCGACGCACTCGGCAACACCGACGCGGCCATTCGTGATGCGGCTGTGCTGTTCGCGGCCGCGGCGGCCACTGGTGAAGAGGACGCGCGTCGCGAGGCGCTCGACGCGCTGCGCGGTGCATACGACGCCAAGCGGGCGCTGCTCGAGCGGGCGACGCGGTTGCTGGAGCAGGCCACGTGATGGGCGTTGCGGGATGGTGCGCGGCGCGCTTGTCGGCGTTGTCGGCGGCGGTGCGCGCCTCGCTGCTGGCGATGCTGGTTGTGATTGTGCTGCTGCTCGCGGGCGCGTCGGGTCTTGCCGCGCAGACGCCGATCAACGTCGGCGCCTCCGCGCCCCGCGGTGTGGTGATCTACCTGCGCCTGCAGAGTGGGTCGGTGCGGCTGAGCGGCTGGGACCGCGATTCGGTGCACGTGCAGGGCGAGCTTGCGCCCGGTGAGAGCTGGGTGAACCGTCTGTCGGGCGACACGTTGCGCATGCGTGCCGAGGGGTTGCCCCGCGGATTGTCGGCGCCAAGTGAGCTGGAGATTTTCGTGCCGCGTGGGTCGGCGTTGGTGGTGCGGGCGGCGGCGGCAAGCATGGTGGTGCGCGACTTCGATGCGTCGGTGGACGTGGCCACCGCGGCGGGCAACCTGTTGGTGGAGTCGGTGCTGGGCGATGTGCGGGCCGAGACCATGCAGGGCACGCTGGCCGTGATCGGGCCGGTGCCGCGGGTGGATGCCAGCACGGCCTCGGGTGCGTTGTTGGTGAGCGTGCCGTACGACACACTGGGTGAGGGCGACGAGCGCGTGATTGTGCGTCGCGTCCTCGCCGGGCGGCAGTCGTTTGACGTGGCCACGGTGCGGAGCGTGAGTGGTGACATCACGTTCAGCGCGCCGATGGTGGACAGCGCGCTCGTGCAGAATGTGCGCGGCGGTACGCGCGTGGTGGCCGCGCCGTCGCCTGGTGGGCTGGTGCGGGTGACGTCGCACGCCGGGCTGATTTCGTTGGGCTGGGGCGAGACGGATGCCGATGGTGGCGCCGCTTCGTCGCCAGCAGCCGGCGCGGTTCGGCTGGACGCGTTGGCGCAGCTTGGTGGTTTGCGCGGGCGGGTGCCGGGTGCGCCGGTGAGCGGCGGGCCGGGGGCCGGCGTACGCACTGCGACAGTGGATGCCGTCACGCGGGTGCAGCGTACGCCGGCTGGTGCGTGGTTGCGGCAGATGTTGGATGGGCGTGGGGTGTCGACGGCAGTGGGTGTGGCGGCGGGTGCGGCGGCGGCCCCGGATTCGACAGCGGCTGCGCCGCGCGCGGGCCTGCTGCAGCTCCGCAACGTGCGCGGCGACATCGTGTTTGAGTCGCTGGCGCCGTCGGCGCCGTCACCCTGAGGGCCCTCGCGCCCGCGGGGGCTGGCAGGTAGCGCTCGGCGCGGTTATTTATTGACGATGGGCCGGTCAGCGTCTCGCTGGGCGGCTCTGTTGGCTAGGTAGCTCAGTCGGTAGAGCAGCGGACTGAAAATCCGCGTGTCGGGGGTTCGATTCCCTCCCTAGCCACTGCGTTCGAAATCAGTGCACAACAGCAAATCATCCTGCGCGGCGCCGAGATCTGATCTCGGCGCCGCGTTGTGTTTTGAGGGGACTGTTGGCGCGCTCGGACCCCGATTCGACGCGGGCGGATAGCACGCTGTTGCAGCCCATTTTCCCCACGAGGATTACATGGCAGCCGGATCGCGCACGGTGCCGACCACGCCCAGCCCGGCGTGCCTCAGCGTCGCCCTGCTCCTGACGCGCGCCCTCCCAGTCGTCAGCCCGAGAGCTCCAGTACCGTGAGCCCGGCGCTTTTGACTCGCTCGAAATCGGCTGCGTTGCTCGTGGCCAGCGCGGCACCTGACCGCAACGCCACCGCAGCAATCATGCAGTCGGCGAGCGTTCCTCCTCACTTCCCACGACGCCGCATGCGTGGCATCCAGTGCGGGGATGTGCGCTTCGTCCACGCCCGCGTTGACACCCCTCCCGTGGAGCCGTAACCTACGGAAGAATCAGTAGATCTATCACCCCACCCGACATTCTCTTCCCTCGGTCATGACCCCCCCCCACCCAGCACTGTCCCACGCCGCGCTGCTCGCACTCGCCGCGACGTCACTGCTCCTCCTGGGGTGCGGCGACGGCGCCGACACGACGGCCGCCTCCTGGTCCGGTACGGTGCGCGACAGCGCCGGCCTACGGATCGTCGAACACGACGGTGTGCCGGAGGGGCTCCCAGTGTGGACCATTCCCGACTCGGCCGAAGTGCGGATTGGTTCGCTCGAGGGCACAGGGCCGGAGGTCTTTGGCCGGCTCGCGGGAATCGCGCTGCTATCAGACGGCTCAGTGGTCGTGGCCGACGCACAGTCCACGGAGCTGCGTGCGTTCGGCGCAGACGGAGACTACAAGTGGTCGGCGGGTCGAAAGGGCGAGGGCCCGGGCGAGTTCATCTCCACCATCGCGCGGATCACGCGCATGGGTGGCGATTCGCTGCTGGTGAGCGACGGTGGCGGACGGAACATGGTGTTCGGGCCTGACGGCGCGTATTCGCGACTGCTCAGGATGACCGAGCCGCAGGAGGGGTTTGGTCGGTCCAGAATCATTGGCGTGCTCGGCAATGGCTCACCAGTGGGCGTGTCGTCCATTTTGCTGGCAGGCGACGCGATCCCCACGGGGGTCACGCGCGGGGAGGAGACAGTAGGCACGCTCGACGAGGCCGGCGTGCTGCGCGAGGGACTCGGTCAGTTTCGTTCGCGTGAGGCAACGATTGTGGTCAGACGGGATGGGGCCGGGGCGATCAGCAGCATGGAGGTCCGACTTCTCACGATGGGCCGAGGCTCCGTGTTCGCCGTGGGCGCGACGACCATTGTTGCGGGCGAAACAGACCAGCTTGCCCTCTTCCGCTATGACCTGGCGGGCGGACCGACTGTGATCATCCGCGTTGCCACCGCTCCACGGCTCGCCGACGCGGACGTACGTCGCCAGACCGCGGCCATGGATTCGAACGCCATCGTACCGGACACGCTCCCCGCATACGAGACCGTCCGCATGGACAATGTGGGTCGCATCTGGGTGCAGGAATTCGTGCCCGTGTATGACGAACGCGCCCCTCGGTGGTGGGTGCTGAACGGCGACGGCGCGTTTGTCGCGCGCGTGGAGACGCCGCGCGGATTCGATCCGCTCGCGTTCGCGGGCGAGCAGGTGTGGGGCGTGCGCCGTGACGAGCTCGATGTGCCGTACGTGGAGCGCCATCGCATCGTGAACTAGCCAGGTGGGGCCACCAAGGCGTCGCCGCTCCCCGGTGCGCAATCGTGTGTCACGGCTCACCAAGCGGCACTCGATCTGAAACGCGGTGTAGCGGGTGGTCTCGAAGTCGCACACACTTCTCCACCTCGACCCCACATTTCAGATGCGCACATTCCACACCCTGCGTCGCGCCGCGCTGGCGGCAACTGTTCTCGTTGGCTCTCTCGCTGCATGTGGTGATGACGGCGGCGTCACGAACCTGCCGATCATCGGCGGCAGCTACTCGGCCACCACCTTTCTGGTGACGCCAGACGGTGAGTCGCAAATCGACGTGCTGGCTGCCGGCGGTCGCCTCACGATTGCCATTGGCGCTACCAACGCGACCGCGGGCACCCTGCTGCTGCCCGCATCGGTTACCGGCGATGTGGCACTGACCGAGAGCATGGCCGGTACGGCCGAGATCACGGGCAGCAGCGTGAGCTTCGACCAGACGGCAGATACGTTCGTGCGCGATCTGAACTGGGCGGTGGAGGACAACACGATTCGTGTGTCTGACCAGAGCGTTGGCGGCGCACGCTTCACCATCGTGCTGACGCGCTAGCTGCGCACGGGCGGCATGGCAGCATGGTGGCATGGCGGTATGGCAGTGTGGCAATGTGGCAATGTGGCGCCGTCGCAATGTGGCGCCATCGCGCCGTTGCGCTCGGCCGTGGCCCGAAACGCTTGCATGATTGGCGGGCGGACTGCAGGATGCGGGCATGAGCCCAAAGCACGAGACGGTATGACGTCGCCCGCTCCGGAACGCTCCCTCTGGGAGTGCGACGATGCCGAGCAATGGGCCTCCGCGCTCAAACGCTACCACGCGGTGATTGCCGCGCAGGGTGTCGGGAGGTTGGCCGAGCATCAGGCATGGTACGACGCGGAGCTGCCGGCCGCGATTGCCGATCGATTACCGCCGTACGTGCTGCATGCGGAGCTCGTACGGGTGACGGAATGGAAAATGGCGCGCGGCGTCTGGCGGGCGCGCAATCTGGTGCTGGTGCGCGGCAACGCTCCCGACGCGGTGCAGGAGGCGAGTGCGGCGGCGTTCGCGCTGGTACCGCACCCCACGAAAGCCATTGGTCGCCTGTCGACGCTCACGGGCGTGGGGCCGGCAACCGCCTCGGCGGTGCTGGCCGCCGCTGCCCCTGCGCATTACCCGTTCTTCGATGAACTGGTGGCGCACCAGGTGCCGGGACTTGGCGCCGTGAAGTTTACCCTGGGCTACTATGCGCGATATGCAGAGGCCCTGCGCCTGCGCGCCGAAGCACTGGGTACCAGCTGGTTGCCGGCAACGGTGGAGCGGGCGTTGTGGGCGCACGCGGGCGGCAAGGCCGGCGTGCCGGGGCACGATGCAACTGTAGTTCTCACACACGGGCGGGCAGATACCATGGTGGATATCACGATCGAGGACGACACGCTCACGGTCGAAGTGCAGGGCATGCACAAGCTGTGGGCACTCAAGTCCACGCTCCAAGTACCATTGGGTGACGTGCTCAGCGTGAAGCACGATCCGGAGCGCGCCACACGCGCCTTTCCGGGCCTCAAGGTGCCAGGCACGCACATTCCGATGGTGTACACGGCCGGCACGTATTACCAGTCTGATTTTCGGCCGGACTTCTGGTCCGTGCGTCGTCCTGAACACGCGATCGTGATTCAGTGCCGGAGTGAGGCAGCGTACGACGAGATCATCGTGGAAGTGGAAGATCCGGCGGGAACCGTGGCGCGCATCCGTGATGCGCTCGCGGCGCGTGCGTCACGCTGAGCGGGCTGTCGCACGCGGTCAACGCCGGTGAGGCGAATCACGCGGGCAGGCGTCAGGCAATCAGGAAGAAAGCCGTGCGGGCGCGCTCTTGCGTGTGAACAACATGGTACGCATTCCGCCGCTGCGCGTCACCTGCACGATGTTCACCTGGTCGGTGTGCAATTCGGTGAGCAGCTGCTGCTGCAGCGTGACGCCCGTCCGATTGGCGGGCAGTGGCACACGCAGGCACACCCAATAGACATTCGCCTCACGACGCAGGCCGCACGACACCAATGGCATCGGTCGCCCGGCGCCCGTCTGCACCTGCACACGCGCGCCCACGTATCGCATGGCGTCCAAGGTGCTGACGGAAGAATCCGCGGGCGTCGGTTTGCCGGCGTGTTGTGCCACGACAGCGGCGAAGTCGTCGGCAAACACGCGAATCATGAGGCGGGCGTTGCCGTGCGCCGGTGTCACTACGGTAAGCGTGGTATGGATGGGGTGCGCTTCCGCAACACGCACGGTGTACGCCGCGCAGAGCGCGACGATGCTCAGGAGACGCACCAGCGCGTGCAGCAGGCGGGGTCGCCGACGTGGCGACGTGTGGCGCGGCAGATGGCTCGACATGCGCACGTTGACGCGTGCACTCATGCGGGGAACCGCTCCACGGCCCACACCGATGCAATAAGCGAAGTGACCACGGACACGGCCACGAGTCGAAGCCGGTACGGCTCCCACATCTGCTGGCCAGACCGCACCAGTCGCAGCAGTACATCCACCACCAGGTAGCTCGCCGCGGCCGCGCCGAGCACCAGCAGCTGTCCCACCTCGATCCCCAGGTTGAAGCCAAGCAGTGGTCCGGCGATGTCGGCAACGAACAAGCTCTTGAGATAGCCTGCAAACCCGGCGCCGTGTACCAGACCGAAGACGCCGGCAACGAGCGGACGCCAGCGCATGGCGGTCCTGCCCGAACTGCCGCGCGTAGCAGTCTCGCGACGGTGCCAGATCAGATTTTCAACGCCGGCAACTGCAATGGTCACCGGAATCAGAAACTCGATGACGTTCTGCGGTACCGTGATGCGGTCCGTCACCGAGAGCGCGAGTGTAAGCGAGTGCCCCACGGTGAACGCACTCACCACCCACAACGCGGCACGCCAATCGCGCGGACGGTAGATCGCCGAGAGCACCAGCAGGAACAGGATGTGATCGGCCGCATCACGGCTCACGATGTGCTGGAATCCCAACGTGGCGTAGGCGAACAGTTCAGACATGTGAGAGGCTCCGCGTCAGCGTTGGGACAGTTGGCGCACCAGGCTCCACGATACCGGCATACCGGTGGCGAGGGAGGCCGCTTTCGCGATGGCATCGGCGTGCATTTGCAGCACCGGATCCTGCGTGCGCAGCGCGAGCGCTTGCTGCATCATGGAGACGGCCTCCACGTCACGACCGGCGGCGTGCAGCGCCCAGGCGACGAGGTCATAGCCGTACACATCTTTGCGCGTCGTGAGATCCTGTTGGGCCTGTGCGAGAATCGTGGGCACCTGAACTCCGCGGTCGAGCAGGAAGAGGTTGCCCGCGCGATGCGAAGTGGGCAGGGTGGAGAGTGCGACCGTGGCGGCACTGGCATACTCTCCGCTCCGCGCCGAATCGCCGAGTGCGCGGTACGCGTCTGACACGAGACCCAGCACCGCGGGGTCAAGCTGCGAGGCGGTGCTGCGTTCTCCCCAGGCAATGGCGTCACGCCAGTCATTTTCGCTGAACGCGAGGCGTGCGAGTGCTGCCTGGATGCGTGCGTCACCCGGTTCGAGTGACAGGGCGGTTTCGAACAACGCACGTGCTGTACGCGGCTTTCCGGCCCGCTGCTCCATGTCGCCAAGCCGCAGGTGAAACCAGGCTTTGGTCTCCGTGGCCACGTCCCGCCGCTTCATCGCGTCGTCTCGCGCCGAACGCAGCAACCGCCGCGCCTCAAAGCTGTGTCCGGTGAGTTCGAGCCAGCGAGCCAGGCGCGGCGCGGTGGACAGTCGCGCACGATCGCTCCAGACGGAGTCGAACATGCGTCGCGCCGTTTCATACTCGCCGAGTTCCATGGCGACTTCGCCGAACATGGCGCGATAAGCCGGTGTCTCCGGCTCGCGCATCACGAGTTCGTCCGCCACCGCTCGCGCCTCGACGAAGCGGTGCTGCGCCAGCAGCACGGTCACGAGGGTGACGGCCGTCGCGCCGTTGCGGCCGGTACGTTCGTCGAGCGACTGTCGCGCGAGCGATTCGGCCATGAGATAGTCGGCTTCACCACCGCCTTCACGCGCCCGCTGGGCGTGCAGTCCGGCGAGCTGTCCCAACACCAATGCACTGGTTGGGTCCGCAGCGAGTGCTTCGTTCCATACGCGAATCTGTGTGTCGCGCTCCTCGCGTTGTGTGAAGCCCGACACGTCGGCCGCGGTCAACGCGGAGACTGCCTGCGTTGCCGCGGCCGGATCCTGCGGGGCACGTGCGCGTTGGATGAGCGCCCAGCCCGCCAATGACAACACGCTGAGTCCCAGCAGTGCGTGGCGCATCATCCGGGCGCGCATCAGCGTGCCGTCTCGAGGTACGGGAACGTGGTGGAGAATGTGCGGACGCTGGCGCCCACGTTGTCCGACGTCAGGCCCGGGAGCACGGCGGCGGACGGATCGAGCAGGTTGCCGAAGATCGCGGTGAGGCCGGCGTCCACCACGTCGTCCTGCAGGTTGCGTCCGCCGTAGCCGTTCGCAAGCGCCCAGCTGAGCCAGCCCGAGGTGTTGGCAGCACGGTTCGGATACACGACGAGCATGTCCGGGACGAGCACTGCGGCCAATGTATTCGCGATCGTTGCACCGCGGCCAAACTGGTCGGTGAATGCCTTGATCTTGTCCCCGAAACCGTTGGCCACGTCGGTGGCAGGTGCGGTGGAGTTGTGCAGGCCGTGATCGCGCTTCATGAAGAAGACTTCACTGACCAGCGGGTTGCCGAGTCGTTCCACCTGGTTGAACAGACGGGTGGTATCGGGGCCGGTGATGCTGCCGCCGTCCACGCCATCGTCGTTGCAGGCAACAGCGAGCGGCAGGACGAGCGTGGCCAACAACACGCGGCGAAGTGACGAGAGGCGCACGGGCGTAGCTCCGAGTGAATGGAAGACGTTGAGGGTGGGCATCAGCGGCTGACCGTGCCCCAGACGCCGATTTTTGCGTCGGCGGCCGTGCTGGTGAGGAGCTGTGCCTTGGGCAGTTCAATGGCGATGGCGAGGGCGTTGAACGGACGCAGCAGGTCCACACCGGGCGAGCGGAACGCGGTCGCGGTCTGCGTGGCTGGTCCGGAGAGCGGACCCGTGGCCGGTCGACGATCGGGCACGATCTTGAAGAACTGCTCCAGGTCGATGTAGAAGGGATCGGCGCGGAGGCCGGCAAACGTCTGCGTGGCGGTAGCACTGCCAGCGACACTGCCGACCATGCCGGTCACCACGTTGCCGGTGGTGACCAACGACGTGGTCATGCCGGTGCGCGCGGGGGCGACCGGGCCGCGGATTTCATAGCGCTGGTTGGCGCCGGTACCCTCGTCAAAGGTGATCTGGAAGACGAGGTCCTCCACGGCGTCGCCGCTGTTGTCGATCTTGATCTGGTAGAGCAGGTCCGGATCGAACGACGCGTTCTGTCCGGCGATCGGGCTGGACGTGGTCATGATGAGGGCGACACGATCGGCTGACGCGCCGGGAAAGACGTAGACATCATTGATGTCCATGCGCGGGTTGAGCTCGACTTCGGGCGTGTCCATGTGGTCGGACGCGAGGACGCGCTGCGAGACGACCGTGGTGATGACGCCAATCGCGGCAACCGCCAGCAGGGCGGCCGTTCGACGGCGACGAGGTGAGGGGGACATGACGGGTTGCTCCATGAGTGTTTGACCGGAAGGGGAACAGCGACGGAACCGTTGGTGCGCGGAGCCGATGGCACCCGTACGCCGCGACCTGGTTGCCGGATCTCTCCCGCAGAGCTTCGCCGAACTGCCCGACCTGCCCGGGGTGCCCGGACGTCCCGTAGAACCGACTGGCAGGGTGGAGGCGTACAGCCCGGCATCACGATCCAATCAGCGGAACTCCACGCGTGGTCGATCGGATGTGCTCCCTCCACCTGGCAACCTCCATGCACACGTGCCGTCCATCTCATATGCCGTCTTCTGCGCACCACGCACGACACACCATTTCGGAGCCGCGTAGTGTCCGCGCTGCCGCACGGCGCGCGCTCTTAGCGCTCGGATGTGGCGTGCTGATGGCGACGCAGCCGGTGGCGCTGCACGCGCAGCAGCCCGACAGCACTCGGGTGGACTCCGCCCGTGTGCGCATGCAGCAACTGGATTCGTTGCGGCTGGATTCACTGCGCACCGCGCGTGCGGACAGCGCTCGCGGTCGCACGCTGCAATCGGTACGCGTCACCGGCCGAGCCGATGATCTCACCGGAATCGCGCAGGCCGCGTCACAGGGCCGTGTGGGCCGCGCCGACCTGCGCACACGGCCAATGCTGCGCGAGGGAGAGCTCCTGGAAAACGTGCCGGGCATGATCCTGACGCAGCACAGTGGCGACGGCAAGGCCAATCAGATGTTCGTGCGCGGGCTCAATCTGGATCACGGGACGGACTTTCAGACGCGCATTGAGTCGATGCCGCTCAATCTCCCAACACACGCGCACGGACAGGGCTACTCCGATCTCAACCTGATCATTCCCGAACTGGTCGACGAGCTGGAATACAAGCTGGGACCGTACTACGCAGAGCTGGGCGATTTCGGATCAGCGGGTGGCGCGACGCTGCAACTTGCACGTTTGCTGCCCGCGCCAATCGCGCAGGTGGAAGCGGGCGCGTGGGGATTTGGGCGCACCGTGCTCGCTGGCAGCCGCACGCTGGGAAGCAGCACGTTCCTGCTGGGCGGTGAAGCCAAGCGCTACGATGGACCGTGGATCACGCCGCAGGGACTGCGCAAGCTGAGCGGCATGGCGCGCTGGACATGGCGCAGCGGTGCGAACGAGGTATCGCTGCTGGGCCTGAGCTACGGCAATCGATGGAACGCCAGCGACCAGATTCCCGCGCGCGCCGTGCAAACCGGCGCATTGTCCCCATTCGGTCAGGTGGACCCCACGCTCGGCGGCACCACCGATCGATCGAGTCTGTCGCTGGCGTGGCGCCGGTTGACATCGCGTGGGGTGCTCAACGTTGATGCGTACGCCGTGCGCTACGGGTTCGGGCTCTACTCCAACTTCACATATTTTTTGGAAGACGCCAACAGTGGCGACCAGATCGAGCAGCGTGATGATCGGCGCATTGCCGGTCTCGATGTGTCGTACGCATCCGGCGGTCGTGCGTTCGGTGTACCGCACACCGTGCGCGTCGGTGTACAGGGTCGATTCGATGACGCGACTGTCGCTCTGTACCAGACCACCGCGCGGACGCGGAACAATACGGTGCGCGCCGACGACGTGCAGCAGGGGAGCGCGGCACTCTGGACCGCTGTGGAATCCCGGTGGACGCCCTACCTTCGGAGTACCATTGGCGTGCGCGGAGACGCGTTTCAGTTTGACGTCGACAGCGATCGGCCAGCGAACTCGGGCCGCCGAACCGCAGGCATTGCGAGTCCAAAGCTGTCCATCGTACTCAGTCCCTTCCAGCACACCGAGTTCTACCTAGGCGGTGGACTCGGATTTCACAGCAATGATGCGCGCGGCACGACCATCACCACCGATCCGCAGAGCGGCGAGCGTGTGCCGTCCGTCGATCCGCTTGTGCGTTCGCGTGGCGCCGAGGTGGGTGTACGAACGGCGACCGACCGCAATGCCCGTGTGTCCGCCTCACTCTGGACACTGGCACTCGAAAGCGAACTGTTGTTTGTGGGCGATGCCGGCACCACGGAACCGCAGGGACGCAGTCGTCGGCACGGCGTGACCGTGGCGTCGTTCTGGCGGCCCATGCGGGCGCTGACGTTCGACGGCGATGTGTCGTTCACTCGCGCGCGCTATCTCGATGAACCCGTGGGGGAGCAAGCGGTCCCCGGCGCGCTCGAAAACGTCGTGGCGGCGGGCGTCACGTGGGAGCCCATGCGCGACGGGCCCGTGGCCGCGCTTCGCGTTCGTCACCTTGGCGCGCATCCGCTGGTGGAGACCAACGCCGTGCGCGGTACGGCCACCACGCTGGTGAACGCGACCCTTGGCTGGTCCCTGCGCGGCGCACGCGTCACCGCCGGTCTGTACAACCTGCTCGGCTCCGCCGCGCGCGACGTGCAGTACTTCTACGCGTCGCGCTTGGCCGGCGAACCGGCTGGAGGGGTGGAAGATCTGCACTACCACCCAGCGGAACCTCGGCAGCTGCGACTCGCGCTCTCGTTCGGGCGGTAGTATTTCGCGCCGGGTGCTACAATTGGCCGATGAAACCCAACGAACTCACTCTGCGCGGGCTGCTGCTCGGTGTGCTGCTCACGTTCGTGTTCACGGCGGCGAACGTCTACCTCGGCCTCAAGGTCGGGCTCACGTTTGCCTCGTCCATTCCGGCGGCTGTCATCTCGATGGCGATCCTCAGCGCCGTGCGCGACTCCACGATTCTCGAAAACAACATCGTGCAGACGGTCGCGTCGGCGGCCGGTACGCTCTCGGCGATCATCTTCGTGTTGCCGGGCCTGGTGATTGTGGGGTGGTGGACCGGCTTTCCGTTCTGGCAATCGTTCCTGATCTGCCTGAGCGGTGGCGTGCTGGGTGTGCTGTTCACCATCCCGCTGCGTCGTGCGCTGGTGACCGACTCCGACCTGCCCTATCCGGAGGGCGTGGCGGCAGCGGAGGTGCTCAAGGTTGGGTCGAGCGCGCGGGGTGAGGGGGCCGCAGACGCCAACGAAGCACGCGAGGGTCTCACAGCGGTAGTGCTCGGTACGGTCGCATCCGGCGGGCTCGCGATTGCCGCCGCCACTCGGCTGGTGGTGGCCGAGCTCAGTGGCGTGTTCCGGCTCGGTGCGTCGGCGGCAAGCGGCTACAGCGTGGCCTGGTCGCTGGCGCTCTTTGGCGCGGGCCACCTGGTGGGGCTGGCGGTGGGCATGGCCATGCTCGTGGGCCTGCTGATTGCGTGGGCCATTGCCGTACCGGTGCTCACGTCCATGCAGCCGGCGGCGGATGCCGCGTCGTTGGTGTCGAACACGATGAGCATCTGGAGCACGCAGGTGCGCTTCATTGGCGCTGGTGCGATTGGTGTGTCCGCCATTTTCACCCTGGCGATGTTGGCCAAGCCTGTGATCAGCGGACTTGCCAGCGCGCTGCGCTCCTCGCAGATGGCGGTGAGCGACGACGAACGTGATCGTGATCTCTCGCCGCCGTGGATCGTGTCGCTGGCAGTGGCGTGTCTGCTGGTGACCGCGTGGCTCGCGTACGGCTTTGCCGACAGCACAGTGCTGGCCGAGCATGCGATGCTGCTCACATTGGTGGCGGTGCCGTTTGTACTCGTGGTAGGCTTCATGATTGCGGGTGTGGCCGGTTACATGGCGGGCCTCATTGGCGCGTCCAACAGCCCCATCTCGGGCATCGGCATTTTGGGCATCGTGGCGTGTGCGAGTGTCGTGGCCATGGCCGTCGCGCCAACGGCCGACAACCGCCAGGTGTTGGTGGCCTTTGCCCTGTTCATCACGTCCATCGTGTTCGCGTGTGCGACGATCTCCAATGACAATCTGCAGGACCTGAAAACCGGTCAGCTCGTTGGCGCGTCGCCGCGCAAACAGCAGATCGCGCTGATGGTGGGTGTGGCGGCGGGTGCCGCGGTGATTCCCTTTGTGCTCAACCTGCTGGCGAAGGCCTACGGATTCGCGGGTGCGCCCAATCTGGATGTGGTGACGCAGAACCCGTTGCCGGCTCCACAGGCCACGCTGATTTCGGCGCTGGCCGAGGGCGTGATTGGCGGCAATCTCGACTGGAACATGATCGGCATTGGCGGCGCGATCGGTGTGCTGCTGATCGTGGTGAACGCGGTGCTCACGTCCACCAAGCGCGGCAGCCTTCCGCCGCTGGCCGTGGGCATCGGGATTTACCTGCCCATGTCGGCGACGTTTGCGGTGGTGGTGGGGTCGATCGTGGGCCACTGGTACAATCGGCGGGCGGCCGTGTCACCGGCACCGGAGCGGGCGGAGCGCCTGGGCACGCTGGTGGCGTCGGGGCTCATCGTAGGTGAGAGCCTGTTCGGTGTGTTGAACGCCGGGCTCATTGTGTTCTTGGCCACCGATGCGCCGATCGCGCTCATGCCAGAGGGCTTCGCGCTGGGGACGCCTTTGGGCGTGCTGGCGTTCGTGGGTCTGGTGGTGGGGCTCTATGGCTGGATGCTGCGGCGCTGGGGCGTGCGCGCGTAGCGGCGACGTTCAGCGAGCGGGGTCGTCTGGAAGCGGCGGTGACCGCCGTTCGGGTTCGTGTGCGCCATCCACCGGCCCCTTATCGCGCAGCACATCGGTGAGAAACCGCTGTCCCTCGGCAAGCCGCTCGACTTCGCGTGCCATGTCGGCCATCGCGTCGCGCATCGCATCGGCATCCGCGGCCAGTGGTTCGGGTGCGAGGTCTCGGGAGCTGGCGACCTCGCTGTTGGTGCGCAGCGTCGCGGGATTGATGCCACGCGCGTAAAGCCGACGCGACCAGACGGCGCGCTCCGAGAGCCGTCCAAACCAGGCGCCGCCCAGAGCGGCACCGATGAGCATCGCGACAATCAGCAGGAAAAGCATGGTGCCCGGTGTCCGTAGGAAGGAGCGTCCTTCGGAGGATACGTCAGAAGCGGGCGCTTGCACACCTTCACGGCTCAACCGCCGATGAGCACCGTCGGCGCGCCGACCACCACTTGGCCGCCGTGGGCCGTGAGGCTGCCGATCTTCGCGGCCGGCATGGAACTGATCAGCACGGTGAAGGAGCCGAGCACGATGGAGTCCGGAGGGCCAACGCACACGCACAGGCTGCCCACGGTGGCGGACGGCATCGAACAGATAAGCGTGGTGGCACCGCCGGGCGACGAGATGGGTCCGCCGACGTGCGGAATGGGCGGGACACCGGGGGTGATCATGGGACAGACGTGCATGTCCCCGACGCGAGCAGCGGGCATGCTCATGCGGTGACTCCGGGTTGGGCACCAGCGGGGGCGCCGGTGCCGGGGGGCTGGGCGGGTGCGGTGGCGAGGGCGTGGTCGCGCTGCTGCGCATCAAGCGCCTGCCAGGTCTTGGCAATGGCAACGTCCCAGCCGCCCAGCTGTTTGACGATGGCCATGCCCTGCTGCACATAGGCGTCATACAAGGCGGCCATGCTCTCCGGCGGCGCCGTGGCCACGGCCAGCACCACGGCGGTGCTCACGAGCGTGCCGGACACGCCTGGAGGCGGTGGCACGTTGGGTGTGCCAGCCGGGGCGATGCTTCCGCCGCTCAGGAACGCGGCAGCGGACGCGGCGCCTGCCGCGGTGCCCAGGCCGGCGAGCTCACCCGCCGACCACGCGGCTCGGCGAGCGTCGTCGTCGGGGTTGCCAATCCATCGCTCGAGTGCGTCAAGGGCCAGGCGCATGGGTTCCGGGATGTCCTCGCCGTGCACGGTCTGGGCGGTGTGCCGTGCAGACACCCACGCCCACCACACACCTTCGCGGGCCGGCAGGACGCCGGCCACGCAGCGCACCGCTTCCGGGCCCTTCCCGTCGGCGAGCAGTGCGTCCACCAGTGCGCCCGGATCTGCAGCCTCCTGCACCAAGGGCGCGAGGTCATCGGGTAAGGCGGCGCGCGCAGCGATCCACTGAATGGGGGTGAGGCCAACAGCCTGTTCGTCGGTCATGGTTGGCTCCCGGTCAGTTGATCTTGGTGAGGCCGCCCTTCAGGATCAGCATGCCATCACCTTTGACCGTGGTCGCTGGTGACTTCATTTCGGCCATTCCGTCGGCGGCAATCTTGATCATCGAACTCTTCAGCGAAATCTCGGCGACACCCATCTTGATCGTGCTGCCACCGCACTTGAGCTCGATTGCCTGCGCGGCCTCGATGGTGATTTTTCCCGCCGAGGCCTTGATGGTGATATTGCCCATCTTGACCGTGGTGCTCTCGTCGCCGTCGGACACTTCGATCGTGCGGTTCTCCTTCACCTTGATGTCTTGCTTGCCGTTGGTGGTGAACTTCTGGTCTTTCTCCACCGTGGTAGTCTGATTGGCCGAAATCTTGGTGATCTGATCGGTGCCGATGGTCACGAACTGGCTACCCGCAGTGACTTCGTTCGTCTGGTTGCCCTCCTTCACCGTGTTGATCTGGTCGTCCTTTTCGATCGTGTGCGTGTCCTTGCCCTTCTCGACCGTGCGCGTGTCGTTCTCGGTGATGGTCGTGGTGCGATCCTTGAGCACCTTCCGGGTCTCGTTGTTCTTCACGAGCGTGTCGAGGTCTTTCTGGGCCTGCTTCCAGATCTGCTCCTCGCCCTTCTTGTCCTCAAAGCGCAGCTCGTTGTGCTCGTCGGCACCGCCCTTGAGCGTGCTCTTGGTGCGGAAGCCGGATTGCGTCTTGTTGTCGGGGAGCGGCCACGGCGGCATGTTGTGGTCGCTGTAGAGCTGCCCCACAATCACCGGGTTGTCGGGATTGCCATCAAGGAAGTCCACGAGGACCTCATGCCCGATGCGCGGCAGGAACACGGAGCCGTACATGGGCCCCGCGAACACCTGCGCCATGCGCACCCAGCACGAGTGCTTGAGATCGTGTTCGTAGTCGTCATCAAAACGGAACGCGACGTGCACGCGTCCATACTTGTCGGGGTAAATCTCCTCGCCGTCCGGTCCCACCACAATGCCGACATGCGTGCCCGCCACGCGCGGCCACGGTGTGGAACGCGGCGCACGGTACGGCAGATCGAACGGCAGCGCCTCGAACTCGTTCTCGTAGTCCGCCCCCGAATTGTCCCCGCCAATGTAGCCGCCGTTGTCACCACGGTGGTGCACGGAGAGCACCATCCAGTCGGTGTTGACGCTGGCCATGACGTGGCGCTCGATTTTCACCTTGCCCCCCGCCGTGAGTCCGCGATGGGTACTGGTGCCGAACAGTCGCAGACTGCGCGTCTCCTCCAGTTCCTGTCGAATGCGTGCGTTGCGCGTGTTCTCGGGATAGAGGTCCTGCATGTCGGCGTTCTGGTCGCTGCCACCGGGCGTGACGGCCTGGCGATGCGAGCCCATTTGCTGGTCGTACACGTAGTCCACCAGCGAGTCGGGGGCCTTGAAGCGATTGCCGCCGCCAACAGCCGAGGCCTCCTCCTTGAGGTCCTTCCGACTGAGAAACTCGCTGTAGACGCGCGTCTTGGTCTTGCCCACGTAGGGCGCATGCTCCAGATGCGAGCTGAGCAGGCGCTCTTCGATGTCCTCGGTTCGGTTGGCCAGCATGGAGGTGAGGCCCCATTCCGGACGCGCGACGGAATTGGAGCTGGCCATCACGAGTGTTGGCGGTGAGGCGGAATGATCAAACTTGTACCAGATGCCTTCCTGCTCCATGAGACGCGCCGCAAACGTGAAATTGCTCTCACGATACTGAAAGCAATACTGACGCTTGAGGTAGGAGTCGCTCAGCTCCTGCTTGATGGGAAAGCCGTTGAAGACTTCATCGAGGATGACGGGCACCTTCTTTTCCTGAAAGATCTCGAAGGTACCACCGATGGTGAGCATCCAGTGCGCCGGCACGATTTCCAGATGGTACGTCGTGAGTCCGCGCATCGCGGGGCCCGCGTTCACGAATCGCTTGACGATGCCGCCGATCGTGCGCTTCTCGCCACTCTCAAGCTCGAGCTTGAGCGACACCGGCTTGAGCAGGAGTTTCTTCACATCAATGTCCGCGTCCTCGCTCCACGCCTCCACGACAAACTTGTAGAGCGAAGAGACCCGCTCCTCCCCGTACCAGCGAATGAGGAGGAGCTTGTCCTTCCCGAGTGGCGTTTCGAGCTGAAACGGTCGTCCGTCCTGCGTGTATTCTGGCATGTCGCGCTCCGGCAACCGGGAATCGAGGGGTGGAGTACTGCAAACGGTGTGCGCCGAGGCGCACGGGTCAGGCGGTGACGGCCACCTCGTCGCTCGCGGCGACGTAGGCCAACTCACCGTTCTCGCCAACCGTCACCTGCAGCGCGGTCGGCTTGATGCCTTCGGCCATCGCGGCGAGCAACAGGTTGGAGACTTCGGGCAGCAGCGTGTTGGTGAGAATGTTGTCCACGTTGCGCGCGCCGCTCTCCACTTCGGTGCAGCGCTCGGCGATCTGCGCCACCAGCGATTCGTCGTACTGCAGCGCCACGCGATGGATTTCGTGCAACCGGCGCTGCACGCGACCGAGCTTGAGGCGGATGATCTGCTTGAGGGCCTCGTCGCGAACCGGGTAGTACGGAATGATGACCATGCGGCCCAGGAAGGCCGGCTTGAACACGCCGTCGAGCTCGGGCTTGAGCGCCTTGCCGAGGGCGTCGGCGAACGGCATGGTTTCCGGATCGGCCGTGAGCTTCATGATCGTCTCCGTGCCCGCATTCGTGGTGAGCAGGATGATCGTGTTCTTGAAGTCGATGGAGCGTCCTTCGCCGTCGTCCATCACGCCCTTGTCGAACACCTGGAAAAACAGCTCCAGGACGTCGGGGTGCGCCTTCTCCACTTCGTCGAGCAGCACCACGCTGTACGGGCGTCGCCGCACGGCCTCAGTGAGCACACCGCCTTCACCGTAGCCGACATAGCCCGGCGGTGAGCCCTTGAGCGTGGACACGGTGTGCGCTTCCTGAAACTCCGACATGTTGATGGTGATCAGGTTGCGATCGCCTCCGTACAGCAGGTCAGCGAGCGTGAGCGCGGTCTCGGTCTTGCCCACACCGGACGGGCCCACGAGCATGAACACGCCCTTGGGCTTGTTGGGATCTTCAATGCCGGCCTTGGACGTGCGGATGCGACGCGAGAGCTGTTCGAGCGCGTGCGTCTGTCCGATCACGCGCGTGCCGAGGTACTCCTCCAGCTTGAGCATCGTGCTGAGCTCGTCGGTGAGCATCTTGCCCACGGGAATACCGGTCCAGCCGGAGATCACCTCGCCCACGATGGACGCGTCCACGCACACGCGCACCAGCGGGTTTTCGCCCTGCATGGTCTCAAGGGCGGTGTTGCGTTCGGTGAGCTGTGCGCGCAGGGCGACGGGATCGGCGTCTGCAGCCTTGTCCGTTTCGTCAGCCGACTCACCCGCCGCCGCGGCGTCCCCTGCATCACCCGCGCCGGACTCGAGTTGCTCGCGCAACACACGAATCTCGTCCACCAGCGCGCGCTCCTTCTCCCAGCGCGCCTCAAGCACGGCGAGCTGCTCCTGCGCACCAGCACGCAACGTGGCGATGTTGCCCAGCCGCTCGGCATGATCCGCACCGGCGGCCTCTTCACGCGTCAGCACACGCGACTGCACGTCGAGGTCGTTGATCTGCCGGCGCAGGTCTTCAATCGGTCCGGGTGTCGCGCTCTGCCCAAGGGCGAGACGGGCACAGGCGGTGTCGAGCACGCTCACGGCCTTGTCAGGCAGCTGGCGATCGGGGAGGTAGCGATGCGAGAGACGCACCGCGGCGTCCACGCCACTGTCCAGAATGCGGACCTTGTGATGCTTCTCCAGCGCCGGCACGAGCGAGCGCAGCATGAGCAGACACACGTCTTCGGTGGGTTCGTCCACCTTGACCACCTGGAACCGACGCGAGAGCGCCGGGTCCTTCTCGAAGAACTTCTTGTACTCGCTCCAGGTCGTGGCGGCAATGGTGCGCAGCTCGCCGCGCGCGAGCGCCGGCTTGAGCAGATTGGCGGCGTCGTTCTGTCCCGCTGCGCCACCGGCGCCGATCATGGTGTGGGCTTCGTCGATGAACAGGATGATCGGCGTGGGCGAGGCTTTCACCTCGGCGATCAGTCCCTTGAGGCGATTTTCGAACTCGCCCTTCACGCCGGCGCCGGCCTGCAGCATGGCCAGGTCGAGTGAGCGCAGCGACACGTTGCGGAGCGGCGGTGGGACATCCCCCTCGGCGATGCGCAGCGCAAAGCCTTCCACGACGGCCGTTTTGCCGACACCCGCCTCGCCCACCATGATCGGATTGTTCTGGCGTCGGCGCGTGAGAATGTCCACCACCTGGCGCACTTCGAAATCGCGGCCGAGCACGGCGTCGATCTTGCCGTTGCGTGCGTTCTGGGTGAGGTCAACCGTGTACTGGTCGAGATTGGGCGTGCGGCCACCGGCTTTGCCACCCGGCGCCGCGGCGGCCGCGGCGGACTCCCCGCTGCCGCTGTCGAGTCCCACTTCTTCGCTGGCTTCTGCCGAAGGGGCCGTGATGGTCACGAAATCCTTTCGGAGTGCCTCGAGCGGCACCTTCGCGAGTTCGCCGCTGATGTCGGCGGCCACGCGCGCGAGTTCGTCGTTGCCGAGCAGCGCGATGAGGCAGTGGCCCGAGCGCACACGCGGCGCGCCGTAGTCCACCGAACCCACACTCCACGCTTCGCTCAGCATCTTCACCAGCTGCGGGCTGAGGCTGGGCGTGCGCGCGTTGCCGCTCTTCAGGCGGTCCATTCCCCGCGCCAGATCATCCGCGAGTCGCGAGCGGTTGATGCCGTAGTGCTTCAGGATCGCCGCGAGGTCTCCGTCGGCGTTGTCGAGCGCCTTGATGAGATAGTGCTCGATCTCGACATCGTAATGTGTGCGCGAGAGACACAGACCAGCTGCGGCCTCGACCTGGCCACGCGTTGCGGGATTCAGTTTCCCGATCAGGCCGCGAAGGTTCACCGACATGAAGACTCCACTTGAAGTGTAGGGCGAAGAGGGGACAACACACGAGGGGACGGCACTGGACCGGTCAACAGAGGAGCAACACCGTTTCGTCTGGATCGCGCTGCATGGGTTTGACGTGCAGCCAGGTGCCGAGACCGAGGGTGGGGACATCGGGCGCACCGAACACGATGGTCGGCACGTCCTGGCGTGCGAGCACCAGCTGTGCCTCTACTCCAACCTGCTCGTCCGCGTAGAGGCGGGCTAGTGCTGCGAGTGGTGCGTGGCCGCTGCCTCCGGGCAGGAACGCGTTGAACTGCGCGCGGGACAGCGGTCCGAGTCGGAGGCGCACCCGTGCCTGCGGATCCCACACGGCATCGCCGACCACGCCGAATCCGAGGCGTGCATCGTCGCTGTCGGCGCCCATTTCGAACTGGCCAGAGCCGGAGAGTACGCGCCACGCGCCGACGAACTGCTCCACGCTGCACGGTACCGCGAAAAAGTCGGCAATGAGCTGACCAAGGCCGGTTGCACTCCGCGGTCGCGCCGCCAGCAGCCCAGCGTAGTACGCCAAGGCGTCGTCCTTGATGGCCGTGCGCTGCTGCAGCGCAGCTGTACCAAAGCCCACAAGATCGAGCAGATGGTCGCGCAGCCGATCGGGGCGGTTCGATTCCACCGACTCGACATATCGGTTCCTGGCCCACGCCCGGTAGAACAGCGAGATGAGCCGGTGATGAAAGAGGTCGAGGAAATCGCGCATGGCCGTGTCGCGACTCCGCGCGCGGTCGGCCACGTGCTGCGTGTACGCGTGCGGCATGACCCCCTGCGGCCCGGTGAGTCCGAAAAAGGCCACCCCCATGCGTGCGGGCCGACTGTCCGCCAGTTGCTTGAGGTCGAGCGTGGTGATCTCGGTGGGCGGGAACGCGAGCGAGGGGGGCACGGTGAATCGCACGATTTCCGAGTCGGGATCGTGCCACTCCCCCACGGGGTTGCGCTTCGGATGCAGCCGCGACAGCACGTGGACGGCCCGGAAGAACGCAAACCCGCGCGGGCGGGATGCGAGAAGCGCCTCCATCGCCTGGCGCGCGGCGTCGCTGCCGCCTGCCTCGTGGCCGCCAGTCCCGTCGCTCATGTCAGACGAGGGTTTTCCAGCCAGCGCGCGGCGCCCATTCACGCAGCGGCTGGCGGCGCTGGCGCGACGTGACGGTGAGCTGCGTGAAGCTGTTCATTGACGCGTACAGCGCGAGAAACCGTTCGAGCACGCTGGCGAACAGGAAGAGGCCACCGCTGGGGAACTGTTCCTCGTCGAACTGCATCTCGATGCGCCGGCCGTTCGCGAAGGACACGCCGTGGGCCGAGGCGACCCGCGCGAACGCGTGGCTGCTCTGCACGCCGATCAAGCCGGCAATCTGCCGTTCCGCCGACATGGCATTGGCCGTGTTGTGCAACGTGAGCAACTCACGCAGCGCGGACACACCTTCGTCCACCAGCGACAGATGGTTGAGCGACATCGCCGAAATGAGTCGCCACAGCAGCGGCTTGCCGAGGGCGGGCTGAATCTGGGGTGTGGGCCGCACCAGACAGACAATCCGCTTGACCGGTCCGCCAGCGGTGAGCTCGAAGTCGGAGCGTGTATCGCTGCCAAACGCCAGACGGCTCGGCAGGTCGCCGTTGCTGCACATCACCGTGGGCGACACCACCTCGGCATCGGGCACACGGAGGTTGCCCGACAGGTCGGCGAAGCTGATGAACACGTCCGTGCCGCCGTCGGTGCGCCAGCCGCTCATGCGACGCGTGGCGTGCCAGAAGAGGGAGCCATCGCCACGGCTGCCTCCGTGTCGAAACCCGTACAGCGGCGACATCGGGACCGGCCGCTCGGCATTCGGCTTGATGAGCGCAATCGCCTCCACCGACCAGACGTTCACTTCGAGCCGTCGGCGTGTTTCCGCAATGATGGGATACTCGTACACCCGCTCGTTGAGCAGGATGGGCTCGGCCGTCTGCGAGAACAGGTTCACGACCGGCGTGCAGCCGAGCCGCAGTGAGGTGGCGGTGAGGCCGCTCTCGAGCACCTGCTTGCGCTCACTCCGCTCGAAGGCGCTGATGAGGAACGTAATTTCCGCGCGCTCGCCGGCGCCGAGGGCGCGCATGGCGTCGCCGAGTCCGACCACGTCAACAAACGAGAACTTCTGCGGAAATGTGAAGAGCTCCTGAAGCAGGCGATGCCCCACGAACGTGCGGCCCGGGTAGGGGAGCAGGTCCTGTCCTTCGTCAAAGCCGACCGCCTGCACTGAGGAGGCGGGCAGCTCGACGGCTGGACGCGACGGTTGATCAGGGTCGGTGACGAGAACGCGCAGGCAGTTGTTGAGGAGCAGTTCGTACAGCGTATCGCTCGCCACCGCATCACCGGTGACGTGCAGGCGCACGCGATCGAGGGTGCACTCGTCCAAGCGCACGCCGTCGAAGGCGTGCACTCCCACGCGAATGGCGCCCACGGCCTTGCCGGCGCCCGGACCGCTCGCGCCGCCCGGTCCGGTCCAGCGAATGCTGGTGATGCGCAGCGGCCAGAGGGTGGTGTCGTAGGAGGTGCGAAAGAAGCAGGGGACGCCCTGCACTGGTGGTGTGCGCAGTTCACTGTTGCGCGGGACTGCAAACCCACCCGGCATCGCGCCCTGCAACGGGTCGAGTTGGAGTTCGGCAATCGACATCGCCGGCACCGGCCGCACGTGCTGCGGATACAGGACTTCGAGAAACGCCTCGGACAGCTCCGGGATGTCATCATCAATGCGATGGTGCACGCGCGCCGCGAGGAACGCGAAGCCCTCGAGCAGCCGCTCGACGTGCGGGTCCTCGCACTTGGTGGGTTCGAGCTGCAGGCGCGACGCGACCTTCGGGTACTGCTCCGCGAACCCCGCGCCCAGCCGGCGGAGGTACGCGAGTTCGCGTTCGTAGTAGCGCAGGAGGTCATCATTCACGCGACGTCACCCTCACCCGAGCCCTCGACTGTCCGCCACTTCGTAGGTGCCATTGGTGGTGTCAAAGACGGTATCAAAGACCACGTGCTCGGGATTCGGGTCCATGCGCAGCAGGGCCTCAATCACGAAGCGCAGCTGCGGCGCCGACTTCTGATCGGCCTCCACCAGCCGGACGCGCACGTTCGCGAGCCGAGGCTCGAAACGCGCGATCGTGTCTTCCACAGCGTCCTGGAGGACCTGACGTCCGTCGGTACTCCCCACGAAGAGCGCGGTGGTGTCGATGAGGCCGAACTCATACACCGATCGATGCACCTGTGTGAGCCCCTCAGGCGCGGGCCACATGGTGCGCCGCGAGTTGAGCAGCCATTCCAGATCCCGCTGGACCGATCGACGGTAGTCCCGTTCCGATCCGTCGCGTGTGGTGGCCGGATCCAGACGTTCGCGGGGTGCACGATCGGTGAGCCGGTCCACCAGCGACGGCTGGACCGCGCGATCAAGTTCGGTGCGCGCCATCATGCGCTCGTGACGTTCACGTACCCTGCAGTCCGAGCGCCTGCAGCGGATCGAGGCGGCAGACGCGCAGGTACAGCTCGTCGCGGTCGTCGGCGCGCACTTCGAGGCGATCGTACACGCGGCACAGCAGGGACATCGGCTGGGCCACGAGCGGCCCCGACTCCCAGTCTTCCAGCGACCGCTCGTCGATGATCTGGATGAGGCGCTCCAACATGGGACGCGCGACGCTCTCCAGACCGGCTTCGACCATGAGGAACGCGACCTGGGTCTGCCGCACGAACCGTCCGCGCGGCGAACGCTCCCGGGCGTGCTGGGCCACCATGATTTCGATGGCGCGATTGGGGCGTCCGAGCGCGAGCTCGGCGCGCGCGGTATTGAACGGATCGCGGCCGGCGCCGGATGCACGGGCGTTGCTTCGGCGCACGGGGGCCTTGGCCAGTCCGCCGTTGCTGGCGGTGGCCTCCTCCTCGGCGAGGGCATCCTCGAGGGCCTCCGTGCCGTCATCCGTTGGCGTGTCGGCCGCGTCGTCTGCGACGTCGCCCGTCGTCGAGTCGCTGTTGACGGGCGCGGATTCCGGATTGTCTGCGTCGGCGCCTGGCACGAGCCCTTCGTTCGCGAGCCACTCCCGCGTCTCGCCGTTGGCGGTGGGGGTATCATCCATGAGCGTCATGTGCGGCAGCTGCGGGATGGCGGTGAGCAGGGCGCGCAGCTCGCTGCGCACCACGGCCGCGACGGCGTCGTACCCGTCGCCGAGGTTGCTGCAGGCGGTGAGGGTGTAGCGCTGCAGGTCGAGCCAGCCGCGGCCCTGCGCGGTGGCCATGAGGTGTTCTCCCTGCTCAAGCAGCTCCTGCCAACGCCCGTCGATGAGCAGCCCCTTGAGTCGGGAGCGCACGGGGGTGGGCGGTGCCTCGAGGAGTTTGGGATCGAAGTCGTCCGGGGCCGCCCGCAGTTCGCCCCAGCGAAAGCCGCGCAGCAGCAGGTACGGGGCCGGATTGGTGGCGTTCTCGCCGCGCAGGTATTTGGCGGCGGCCGCGATGCGGCTGGCCGCGTCGCGAGCGCTGACCGGGTCGACAGAGATGGTGCCATCGCCCGAGACTTCAGCGATGACTTCGTCGCCGGCGGCTTCTTCTTGGACCGGATCGGGGTCGAGCTCGAGCTTGCGGCCGAGGATCCCCCGCGCGGAGCCGGCGACCTCGGCGAGCGCCTTGCGCAGTACCGTGAAGCCGGGTGCGTCGCGTCCAAAGCGTTCGTCGCTGATGCCTTCCAGCTTGGCGAGCGCCTGGGTGGTGGCGTCGAGATCGGCGAGCAGCGCGCGATAGAACGGCTTGGGCGAGCTCTCGATGGCGGCATCCACCTCCTCTGGAGACAGTTTGCCCGCTCCGAGCGCCTCCTTCCGGTTCTCGGACTTTTCCTTGTTGGCGTCGGCTTCGGTTTCGGTGGGAATACCGCGCGAGACCGAGTAGTCGAGCGCCGAGGTGCCGTTGAGTGCGATCGGGCTCTGGCGGACGGCGAGGTCGAGGCGACTGCCGATCCATTCGAGGGGACCGGATCGCAGCTCGACATCGTCTTCGTCTTCCACGAGGGGGTGGAAGGTGTCCCAGAGGTTGCGCAGATAGCCGTCCAGCAGCTCGATCCCGGTGAGCAGCCCGCTCATGCCGTCCTTGCGCAGCATCGCCTCCGTGAGCCAGGCGGCGAGCTGCAGATCCTTGGTCTCCGTTTCGAGCAGTGCCGTGGACAGCGAGACGACCTGCGGCCATTCGGCAAGCTTGCGGGGCCCGTCGAGCTCACCGGCTGGGAGATCGGGGTCTTCGCGTCGCGCCTCCTTGATGGCAGCGTAGCGCGGATCGTAGCGCAGATCCTGTCCGGAGGGTGTGTCCCCCGGAACCGGTGTGAGCAGCCGGGCGAGCAACTCGGCGTTGACGGGCATGGGCGGGAGTGGGGAGCGGTCGGATGAGGCACCAAGCGACGCGCGCGGTTGGCGCGCTACGCAAGGGCGATGGCGGTGCAACGGGGTCGCGCCCCGGATGCCCGCGGCTCGTGCCCGGAAGTGCGAGCGAACGGCTGGCCGTTGGCCGACATCCGGATGTTACTCGCTGTCAGCCGTCTCGGCGTGAATGACGAGGTCGCGTACCTCGAGCAACGGGATCTCCTCATCGTCCACCAACCAGAGCTTGAGGCCCACGGGAATCTCCCGCTCCTGGGCGTCGAGTTCCCATCCGGTGATGCGCCCCAGCTTCATGGCGTCATCGTCGGCCCGGTGCGCGGCCGGTGTGAGAGCGGGCAGCAGCACTTCACCGAGTTCCATGTCGCGCACACTGGGTCCAGTGGCGATGCGGGCCGGTGCCCAGTGCAGGTCACGCAGTCGAGCGGGCGGTTCCATGTGGAGCGTGGCCAGGTGTGCGAACGGCAGCCAGAGGTAGCGTCCGCCCGCCATGACTTCGATTCGTGCGCCCAACCGGGGATCTGCGTCCTGAATGGACGAGAACGGCTTGCCGTTGAGGGTGCCGCGCACCGGCGTCGGTGCGGTGCCCGCTGGGTAGTCGCCGGTATCAAACATATGTTCGCGCACCCGCTCCGATTCGAGGGCGGCTCGGTACAGCAGCGTGCCCGCCTCGGTTTGCGTGCCTTT